>NZ_JBDIVG010000022.1:0-79404 GCF_039631275.1 Janibacter sp. LM | reverse complement strand
TCCAAACCCCCCCCCCCCCCGGCGCCGCGTCGATCCACTGGGGTCAGAGCGGGATGTTGCCGTGCTCCCCACGTCGTGCCGGGGCCGCCGCCAGGGCAGCGGCCACCGCAGAGCGGGTGCGCGTCGGCTCGACGATCTCGTCGACGACGCCGATCTCGACGGCCCGCGCCAGGCCGCCCGAGAGGCGGTCGTGCTCGTCGGCCAGCTGCTGCTCGACCTCGGCGAGCTCGGACTCCTCGACCTCCGCGAGCCGGCGGCGGTGCAGGATCCGGATCGCGGCGACCGAGCCCATGACCGCGACGTGCGCGTCGGGCCAGGCGAAGACCTTGGTCGCGCCGAGCGAGCGCGAGTTCATCGCGATGTACGCGCCGCCGTACGTCTTGCGGGTCACGACCGTCACCCGGGGCACGACCGCCTCGGCGAAGGCGTGGAGGAGCTTGGCCCCCCTTCGCACGACGCCGTCCCACTCCTGGCCGACGCCGGGCAGGTACCCGGGGACGTCCACGAGGACGACGAGCGGCACGCCGAAGGCGTCGCACATGCGCACGAAGCGTGCTGCCTTCTCCGCGGACGAGGAGTCCAGGCAGCCGCCGAGGCGCATCGGGTTGTTGGCGACGACGCCGACCGTGCGGCCGCCCATGCGCCCGAGGGTGGTGACGATGTTGGGCGCCCACCGGCCGTGCAGCTCCTGCAGCGGGCCGTCGTCGAGGAGCTGCTCGACGAGCGGGTGCACGTCGTACGCCCGCTTGGCGGACTCGGGCAGCTGCTCGGCCAGGTCGACGTCGTTGACGGCGCCGAGGTCGAACTCGCCCTGGTCGCCGAGGAGCCGGCAGAGCGTGCCGGCCCGGGCGAAGGCGTCGTCGATGGACTCGGCCAGCACGTGGACGACGCCGGAGCGGCGACCGTGCGGCTCGGGACCACCCAGGCGAAGGGCGTCGACGTCCTCACCCGTGACCGAACGGACGACGTCGGGCCCGGTGACGAAGATCCGCCCCTCCGGGGCGAGGATGACGATGTCGGTGAGCGCGGGACCGTAGGCGGCACCCCCGGCGGCCGCGCCGATGACGACGGAGATCTGCGGGATCCTGCCGGAGGCCCGGGTCATGATCGCGAAGACCTCGCCGACCGCGTGCAGCGAGACGACGCCCTCGGGCAGGCGGGCGCCGCCCGAGTGCCACAGGCCGACGACGGGGACGCCGTCGGCCAGGGCCCGCTCGTACGCGGCCACGACGACCTTGCAGCCGGCGACGCCCATGGCGCCGCCCATGATCGTCGCGTCGGAGACGAAGACGACGACCGGCTGACCGGCGACGGTGCCCGTCGCCGCGAGCATCCCCGAGTCGTCGTCCGGGGTGATCAGCTCGAGCGAGCCGTCGTCGAGGAAGGCCGCGAGCCGGTGGTTGGGGTTGCGGGGGTCCTCCTCGCGGGGGACCTTCGGGCGCTTGCCGACGGCCGCGGACGCCGCGTTGGGCTGGCGGGTCACCGGACGGTCCTCAAGGCGAGGGCGACGTTGTGGCCACCGAACCCGAAGGAGTTGTCCAGGACGAGCAGCTCTCCGTCACCGAGCTGGCGCGGCGTGTCCCGGATGATGTCGAGGTCGACGGCGGGATCGAGGTTGTCGATGTTGATCGTCGGGGGAGCCACCCGGTCGCGGACCGCCTGGATCGCGAAGACGGCCTCGAGGGCGCCGGCGGCGCCGAGGAGGTGCCCCGTCATGGACTTGGTCCCGCTGATGGCCATGTGGTCGGCGTCCTTGCCGAAGGCGCGTCGGATCGCGGCGACCTCGGCCACGTCGCCCACCGGGGTGGACGTCGCGTGGGCGTTGATGTGGCACACGTCGGCGGGCGTGGCGCCCGCGTCGCGGACCGCGTCGGCCATGGCGCGGGAGGCGCCCGCCCCCTCCGGCTCGGGGGCGGCGATGTGGTGCGAGTCGGCGCTCACGCCGAAGCCGGCGAGCTCGCAGATGATGTTGGCCCCGCGTGCCTTCGCGTGCTCCTCGGACTCGAGCACGAGGATCGCCGCGCCCTCACCGAGGACGAAGCCGTCGCGGTCGGTGTCGTAGGGGCGCGAGGCGGACTGGGGGGCGTCGTTGCGGGTCGACAGCGCCTGCATCGCGGCGAAGCCGGAGATGGGCAGCGGGTGGATCGAGGCCTCGGAGCCACCGGCGATGACGACGTCGGCGAGCCCCTCGCGGATCAGGTGGGCGCCGTAGCCGATCGACTCCGCGCCGGAGGAGCAGGCGGAGACGAGCGTGTGCGCCCCGGCCCGTGCGCCGAACTCGAGCGAGACCGTGCCGGCCGCGCTGTTGGGCATGAGCATCGGGATCGACAGCGGGTAGACCCGACGAGGGCCCTTGGTGCGCAGGGTCTCCCACGCGGTGAGCAGCGTCTGCACGCCGCCGATGCCGGTGCCGACGGAGCTGGCCAGGCGCTCCGGCTCGACCTCGGGCGAGCCGGCGTTCTCCCACGCCTCGCGGGCGGCGACGAGCGCGTACTGGGCGAAGGGGTCCAGACGCTTGGTCTCGACCTTCTTGAGCACCTCGGCGGCGGGCACGGCGAGCTGGGCGGCGAAGGTCACCGGCAGCTCGAACTCCTGCACCCAGTCGGCCTCGAGGGGGGCGGCGCCGGGGCGGCCGGCGAGGGCCGCCTGCCAGGTCTCCTCGGCGGTACCGCCGAGCGGGGTCGTTGCGCCGAGTCCGGTGACGACGACGGTGGGCCGGGGAGAGGTCATGGGGGCTCCTGTCGGGTGGGGTGGGAGAGAGGGTGGTTCCCCCCTTCGCTCAGGGCGAAGGGGGGATGCTCACCGGTCTCAGGCGGCCTGGTTGGCCTGGATGAAGTTGACGGCGTCACCGACGGTCTTGAGGTTCTTGACCTCTTCGTCGGGGATCTTGGCCCCGAACTTCTCCTCGGCGGTGACGGCGATCGTCATCATCGACAGCGAGTCGACGTCGAGGTCGTCGGTGAAGGTCTTGTCGGCGGTCACCTCGGACGCGTCGACACCCGTCTCCTCCGAGACGATCTCGGCGAGGCCGGCGAGGATCTCCTGGTCGCTGTAAGCCATGGGTCGTTCTCCTTGTGCATCGGTGGGGTGGTCCGAGAGCCCGTCGGACCGACGGGTTGAACTTCAGGGGAGCGTCACGACCTGCGCGGCCCACACGAGGCCGGCGCCGAAGCCGATCTGCAGGGCCAGCCCGCCGGGCTCGACCTCGCCCTCGCGGAGCATGCGCTCCATCGCGAGGGGCACCGAGGCCGCGGAGGTGTTGGCCGTGGTGACGATGTCGCGGGCGACCGGGAGGTCGGCCGGCAGGCCGAGCGTCTTGACCATCTGGTCGATGATCCGCACGTTGGCCTGGTGGGGGATGAAGGCGGCGAGCTCGTCGGCGCGCACGCCGGCGACGTCGAGGGCGCGCTGCGCCTCCTTGGCCATCGACCACACGGCCCAGCGAAAGACGCTCGGGCCCTCCATGACGATCGCGGGCCAGCGCAGGTCGCGGTCGGTGCGGACCTCGTTCCACGAGTCGCGCTGGGCGATGAGGTGCTTCTGCTCGCCGTCGCTGCCCCAGACGGTCGGGGAGATGCCCGGGACGTCGCTGCGCGAGACGATCGCGGCGCCGGCGCCGTCGCCGAAGATGAACGCCGAGCCGCGGTCCAGCGGGTCGGTGAAGTCGAGCAGCTTCTCGACCCCCACGACGAGGACGTGCTCGGCGGTGCCGACGCGGACCATGTCGTTGGCGACGGAGATCGCGTGGCAGTAGCCGGCGCACGCCGCGGAGATGTCGAAGGCCGCTGCGCGCGAGCCGAACCGGGAGGCGAGCTCCGGCGCGGCGGCGGGGGTCTGGTACGGGTGGGTGACGGTCGCGACGAGGACGGCGTCGAGCTGGGCGGCGTCCAGACCGGCGTACTCGAGCGCACCCCGCGACGCGTGCTCGGCCATGTCGACGACGGTCTCGTCGGGCGCGGCCTTGTGCCGCGACGCGATGCCGGAGCGCTCCCGGATCCACTCGTCGGAGGAGTCGATCGGGCCGACGATCTCGCTGTTGGGGACGACCTGCGCGGGGCGGTAGCCGCCGATGCCGGTGATGCGGGCGTGGTGGAGGACGTCCGGGACGCCGAGGGTGCTCATGCGATCGACCCTTCGGGGTGCAGGCGCAGGATGGGCTGGCCGGGGGAGACCGGGTCGCCGTCCTCGACGAGCCACTCGACGACCGTGCCGGGGTGCCCGGCGCGGACCTCGAGCTCGTCGCGCAGGGAGGAGATGCGGGCGACCACGTCACCGGCGGTGACCGCGGTGCCGGCCGCCTCGGCGCCGATCGCCACGGTGCCCTTGACCGGCGCGGTGACCAGGCGCCACGTCGGCTGGCTCGCGTCACGGGCCGAGCCGTGCTCGCGGACCATGCGGTGGGCCGCCTCGAGGTCATCGGGGGACTTGAGCGCGAGGACCTCGACGCCCTTGAGCCCGCGCTTGGCCAGGCCGGTGAGCGCGCCCGCCGGCGGGACCTCGATGATGCCCGTGACGCCGAGGTCGCGCATCGTCTCCATGCACAGGTCCCAGCGCACCGGGTTGCTCACCTGGGTGACGATGCGGCGCAGCACCTCGGTGCCGGAGTGGACGACGCTGCCGTCGACGTTGGACACGAGCGGGACGCGGGCGTCGTGGGTGGACACCGCGCGGGAGAGGCGGGCGAGGTCGTCGACCGCGGGGGCCATGTGCTGGGTGTGGAAGGCCCCGGCGACCTTGAGGGGGATGACCCGGGCCTTGGCGGGAGGCGCCTCGGCGAAGGCGGCGAGCTGCTCGAGCGTGCCGGCGGCGACGACCTGGCCGGCGCCGTTGACGTTGGCGGGGGTGAGGCCGTGGGCCTCGATCGCGGCGAGGACCTCCCCTTCGTCCCCACCGAGGACGGCGCTCATGCCGGTCGGGGTGACCTCGGCCGCGCGGGCCATGGACCGACCGCGCTCACGCACGAGGACCATGGCCTGCTCGGCGCTGATGACGCCGGCGGCGGAGGCGGCGGTGATCTCGCCGACGCTGTGGCCGGCGCCCGCGCCGACCACGCGGAACCCGTCGGCGGGGTGCTCGAAGAGCGCGAGCAGCGAGAGCAGGCCGGCCGCGACGATCAGCGGCTGAGCGACCGCGGTGTCCTTGATGGTCTCCTCGTCGGAGGTCGTGCCGTGCGTGGCGAGGTCGATGCCGGCGACGGTCGACAGCCAGTGGAGGCGGTCGGCGACGCCGGGCAGCTCGAGCCACGGGGCGAGGAAGCCGGGCGTCTGTGAGCCCTGGCCGGGACAGGTGATGGCGAGCACCTCTCAAGAGTCGCCGCCGAAGGGGGGAGCCTGCGAGGTCGACGCCTCCAGAGAATCACCGCGCGCTCTTGGAGGCATCCTCCAAGATGGCTCCGATCGTCAGACCGACGCGCACGGTGAAGGCCTCGTGCGGGTCGGTCAGGTCGTACCCGATGAGCTCGGTGATCCGGCCCAGGCGGTACCGCACGGTGTTGACGTGGACGATGAGCGCGCGGGCCGTCGCCTCGAGGCCGGTCGAGTCGAGGTGGGTGCGGGCGGTCTCGAGCAGGCTGGGGTGCTCCTCGAGCGGTTCCTGGACGTTCTCGACGAGGGTTGCCCTCGCGAGGTCGTCCCCGGCGACGGCCCGCTCGCCGAGCAGGTCGTCCGCGGCGACCGGGCGCGGTCGGGCGGGCCAGCCGGGCGCGGCGAGGTGGCCGGCGACCGCCGCGTGGGCCGACAGGGCACCCTCGCCGAGATCGGCGACGCGCGGCCCGTGCACGAGGTCCCCGTCCGCGAAGCACCCGGCGAGGCCGGCGGCGGCCGCGGCCGGCTCGGTGACCCCGCCGAGGACGGCGACGAGCCGGTTGCCCTGCACCCCGGCCAAGACCGGCAGGCCGAGCCGGTTCCCGGCCCGGTGGACGTCGATGATGGCCGCAGCGGGGTCTTCCCCGCCCGCTGGGTGCGGCGAGTTGCCCACCAGCACAACGACATCGGCGACCTCGCCCCACCCGAGCGCAGCGGCGCGGCTCCGGATGGACTCGTCGACCTCGCCCCGCATGACGGCGTCGATGACGAGGGACTCGAGCCGGGCGTCCCACGCGCCGCGCTGCTCGGCGGCCTGGGCGTACACCTCGGCCGCACCGAAGGCGATCTCGCGGGCGTACCGCAGCACGGCGATGCGCAGGTCGGTGACGTCCTTGGGGCGGGCGAGGGACTCGACCTGCTCCTCGACGACGTCGACGACCGTGCGGGCCAGCTCGAGGGTCTGCGCGAGGTTGATGGTGCGGGTCAGCTCGCGGGGGGCGGCGCCGAAGGTCGCGCGGGTGTCGGCCGGCTCGATCCCGTCGAGCCAGTCGATGAAGTTGGAGATGCCCGCCTGGGCGACCAGGGCCACCCACGAGCGCTCCTGGGCGGACAGGCGCGTGTACCACTCGTGCGTGGCCTCCAGGCGCTGCGTGGCCGCCGTGGCGAGCTCGCCGCCGGACCGCCGCACCTGGCGGCGAGTGGTCAGCGAGACGAGTCCACGGCGCGGCATGCCCCGATCCTATGTGCGAACCACACAACGCACGGGACCCTGCATTGCCCTAGGGCAATGCAGGGTCCCGAGTGCGTTCGCGTGGCTGCGGGACGGCCCGTCAGTCGGTGCCGAACTCCATGGCCGCCCGGTCGAGGGCGTCGTCGAGCTCGTCGACGTCCTGGGCGGCCGGGTTGGAGGCGATCTGGTCGGCCCCACCGGCCTCGAGCTGACCCATGATCTCGAGGTAGCCGCCCGAGAGCTGGTCCTGTGCGGCGTAGACCTCGAGCTTGCCGCGGCTGTCGGCGATGTCGAGGTTGCGCATCGTCAGCTGCCCGATGCGGTCGACGGGGCCGAAGGCGGCGTTCTCCGTGCGCTCCATCGACAGCTTGTCCGGGTGGTAGCTGAAGTGCTCGCCGACCGTGTTGACGATCGTCCAGTCCTCGCCGCGGCGCAGGCGCACGGTGACCTCACCCGTGACGACCGAGGCGACCCAGCGCTGGATCGACTCGCGCAGCATGAGTGACTGCGGGTCGAACCAGCGGCCCTCGTAGAGCAGCCTGCCGAGGCGGCGGCCCTCGGCGTGGTAGCTGGCGATGGTGTCCTCGTTGTGGATCGCGTTGAGCAGGCGCTCGTAGGTGAGGTGCAGCAGGGCCATGGCCGGACCCTCGTAGATGCCGCGCGACTTGGCCTCGATGATGCGGTTCTCGATCTGGTCCGACATGCCCAGGCCGTGGCGGCCACCGATGTCGTTGGCGGCCATGACGAGCGCCACGGCGTCGCCGCCGAAGTCGTCACCGTTGATGGCGACCGGACGCCCGCGCTCGAAGCGCACGGTGACGTCCTCGGTCTCGATGGCGACCTCGGGGTCCCAGAACCGCACGCCCATGATCGGGTCGACGATCTCGAGCGACTGGTCGAGGTGCTCGAGGGTCTTGGCCTCGTGGGTGGCGCCCCAGATGTTGGCGTCGGTCGAGTAGGCCTTCTCCGCGCTGTCCCGGTAGGGGAGCCCGCGCTCGGTGAGCCACTCGGACATCTCCTGGCGCCCGCCGAGCTCGGTGACGAAGTCGGCGTCGAGCCACGGCTTGTAGATGCGCAGACCCGGGTTGGCCATGAGGCCGTAGCGGTAGAAGCGCTCGATGTCGTTGCCCTTGAAGGTCGAGCCGTCGCCCCAGATCGAGACGCCGTCCTCCTTCATCGCCCGCACGAGCAGGGTGCCGGTGACGGCGCGGCCGAGCGGCGTGGTGTTGAAGTACGTGCGACCACCCGAGCGGATGTGGAAGGCGCCGCAGGCGAGGGCGGCCAGGCCCTCCTCCACGAGCGGGGTCTTGCAGTCGACGAGCCGGGAGAGCTCCGAGCCGTACTGGCCGGCGCGACCCGGGATCGACTCGATGTCGTCCTCGTCGTACTGACCGAGGTCGGCGGTGTACGTGCAGGGCACCGCCCCCTTCTCGCGCATCCACGCGACGGCCACGGAGGTGTCGAGCCCGCCGGAAAAGGCGATGCCGACACGTTCACCAACAGGGAGGGAGTTCAGTACCTTGGACACGGCCCCCACCCTAGGACGTGCGCGGCAGGGGCGACCACCGGGCTTCACCGACTGGTCACGTCGCAGACACGGCGAGGTCGCCGCAGGCACGACGAGCGTCCCTAGCGTCGCGCCCATGAGCCCACTTCGACTCGCCACCGGCGTCGCCTGCGCCGCCGCACTCCTCGTCCCCACCGCCGCGTCCGCCGCGCCGACCCTCGCTCCCGCGAAGGCCCCCGGGGCCACGAGCGCCTCCGACAACCCGGGGTACCGCGAGAAGGGCATGGCGGACCCGCTGGTGTTCGCCCACCGCGGTGCCTCCGGCTACCGTCCCGAGCACACCCTCGCCGCCTACGACCTCGCCGTGCGGCAGGGCGCGGACTACATCGAGCCCGACCTCGTCATGACCAAGGACGGCGTCCTCGTCGACCGGCACGAGCCGGAGATCGGTGGCACGACCGACGTCGCCGAGCACCCCGAGTTCGCCGACCGCCGGACGACGAAGAACCTCGACGGCACCCAGGTCACCGGCTGGTTCGTCGACGACTTCACCCTCGCCGAGCTGAAGACGCTGCGCGCCAAGGAGCGCCTCGGCGCCATGCGGCCCGGGTCTGCCTCCTACGACGGGCGGTTCGAGGTGCCGACCTTCGAGGAGGTCCTCGCCCAGCGTGAGGAGCTCTCCCGCTCGACCGGACGCGTCGTCGGGATCATCCCGGAGATCAAGCACTCGACCTACCTGCACGCGGAGGGCTTCGACCCCGAGGCAGAGGTCGTGCGCCTGGCGAAGAAGTACCACCTCAACCACCCCAAGGCCCCGATCTGGGTGCAGTCCTTCGAGCTCACCGCGCTCAAGGTCCTGCGCGTCGCCCACGGGTACAGGGGCAGGAGCACCTTCCTCACCACGGTCAAGGGCGGTCCGTACGACCTGCGCGAGGAGGGCACGACCTACGCCGAGCTGACCACCGCCGCGTCGATGGAGGACCTCTCGCTGTGGATCGACGGCTTCGGCCCGGAGAAGAACGCGGTCATCGCCCGCAACGCCGACGGCACCCTCGGCGAGCCGACCTCGTTCGTCCGCGACGCCCACGCCGCCGGGCTCAAGGTCACCCCCTGGACCTTCCGCGCGGAGAACACCTTCCTCCCGACCGACTACCGCAGCGGCGCGGACCCGGCGGCCCACGGCCGGATGGCCGACGAGGTCACCAGGTTCTACGAGATCGGTGTCGACGGGGTCTTCTGCGACCAGCCCGACATCTGCGTCGAGGCCCGCACGGACTTCCTCGCCGGCAGCTGACTCGGCCCCGCCGACGACTAGGTAAGGCTAGGCTTACCTCGACTCAACCGTCGAGGAGGAGCACGTGAACCATCCACCGGGTCTGGCCCGCACGGTCGTCGCATCCGCGAGCCACGTCGAGGTCGGGATCATGGGGCACAGAGCCCCGCTGGCCGCGCATGCCGTGGACGAGGGGGGCGCCCTCCTGTTCTCCCTCGGGGAGGCCGCACCCGAGTGCACCCACCTGGTCCGGCCCGGCACGTCCGGTCCGGTCGTGCACGCCGTGGCGACCGACGTCTCGGGCGTCGCGCACGCCGGGCGGGTCCGCGGCCGGGTGACCCTGTCCGGCCGGGCCGAGGTGCTGGCCGATCCCGTCGACGTGGGGCTGCGCGCCCACCTCGGTCTGGCGGAGCGATCCCTCGTGGCCCGGCTCGAGCCGACCGAGGTCACCCTCGAGTGGTCCGTCGAGAGCGGCAGGACCGCCCGGCCCGCGGTGGACGTCGACCCGGGGGACTACGCGGCCGCGGAACCCGACCCGCTCGCAGGATGGGCGGACGGGTGGCTCGTCCACCTCGACTCCGCGCACCGGGACTCCCTGCGCGAGCTCGTCGTCGACGCGGTCCAGCCGGTCGCCGTCGTCCGACCGGTCCACGCCGACGCCGACGGCATCGTCCTGCGTGAGCACGTGGGGGTGAGCCGCCGGGACATCCGGGTGCCCTTCCCGCGGGCCGTGCGGTGCGGGTGCGAGGCGATCCAGGCGCTGCGCGTGCTCATCTCCGTGGGCACGCTCGGCTGACGGACGCCGGCGACCGCCGTCAGACCGGGGCGAGCGGCGTGTGCGGCCCGGGCGGGAGGTCGACGCCGATCGTGTCGCCGGCGCGCACCGTCCCGCTCACCTCGACGACCCCCATGACGCCGGCGCGACGTTCGATACCGACGCTGTCGCCACGGCGCACGACGAGCCGGAGCAGGCCGGGGGAGTGCTCCTCGATCTGGCGGCACGGGTTGCGCAGCCCGGTGACCCGCACGACCGCCTCACCCATCCGCAGCCGGGTGCCCTCGGGCAGTGCGAGCAGGTCGACGTCGCCGGTCAGGACGTTCTCGCCGAGCGAGCCCGGACCGAGGTCGTGACCCGCCGCGCCCGCCTCGTCGAGGAGCGCGGCCTGGATGAGGTGCACCTGGCGCAGGTTGGGCTGGTTGGGTTCCCGCCGCACGCGCGAGCGGTGCTGCACGAGGGTGCCGGCGTGGGCGTCCCCCCGGACCCGGAGGCCGGCCACGAGCTCGATCTCCTCGCACGGGGCCTTGCTGAACCGGTGCAGCTCGTCCCGGCTCACCGCGACGACGAAGGGGGGTGCCCACACCCGTGATCCTGTCACGGGTGTGGGCACCCCCTTCGAGACGGCGCTGGCGCGCCTCCTCAGGGACCGTGCGGACGGCGCTGGCGCGCCTCCTCAGGGACCGTGCGGATGGCGCTGTGGCGTCAGGCGTCGCCTCCGGCGTTGCCGGAGGTGCCGGCGGTGACGTCGAGGAGGCGGTACTTGTCGGCCGCCTTCTTCGGGACGTCCTCCGCGACCCAGCCGCGGTCGGCGAGCATCTGCAGGGCGCGCACCGCCATCGACGGACCGTCGACGTGGAAGTACCGGCGAGCGGCGGCGCGGGTGTCGGAGAACCCGAAGCCGTCGGTCCCGAGCGCCGAGAACTCCTCGGGCACCCAGGGGCGGATCTGGTCCTGGACCTGCTTCATGTAGTCCGAGACCGCGACGACCGGGCCGACCGCGCCGTCGAGCGCCTGCGTGATGTACGGCGTGCGGCGCTCGCGCTCCGGGTAGAGGAAGCGCTCCTCGTCGCAGGCCATCGCCTCCCGCCGCAGCTCGCTCCAGCTCGTCACCGACCAGACGTCGGCGACGACGCCCCAGTCGTCGCGCAGCAGCTGCTGGGCCTCGAGGGCCCATGCCATGCCGACGCCGCTAGCGAGGAGCTGGCAGCGCGGCGGGGTGTCGCCCAGGCCGGAGGCGTCGCCGGCGGCGTAGCGGTACAGGCCCTTGAGCAGCGCGTCCACGTCCAGGCCCTCGGGCTCGGCCGGCTGGACGATCGGCTCGTTGTACAGGGTCAGGTAGTAGATCGCGTTGCGGCTCGGGTCGGACTGCGGGGCGTCGCCGCCGTACATCGTCTCCAGGCCCTTGCGCATGATGTGCGCGATCTCGAAGCCGTAGGCCGGGTCCCACGCCACGACGGCCGGGTTGGTCGCCGCGAGCAGCGGGGAGTGGCCGTCGGCGTGCTGCAGACCCTCGCCGGTGAGCGTCGTGCGACCGGCCGTGGCGCCCAGCATGAAGCCGCGCGACATCTGGTCGGCGGCCGCCCAGATCCCGTCACCGGTGCGCTGGAAGCCGAACATCGAGTAGAAGATGTAGACGGGGATCATCGGCTCGCCGTGCGTCGCGTAGCTCGTCGCCGCCGCGGTGAAGGCCGCGACCGAGCCGGCCTCGTTGATGCCGGTGTGGACGATCTGCCCTTGCTCCGACTCGCGGTAGGCGAGCATGAGGTCGGCGTCGACCGAGGTGTAGTTCTGGCCGTGGGGGTTGTAGATCTTCTTCGTCGGGAAGAAGGAGTCCATGCCGAAGGTGCGTGCCTCGTCCGGGATGATCGGCACGATCCGATCGCCGAACCCCTTCTCCCGCATGAGGTCCTTCAGCAGGCGGACCCACGCCATCGTCGTGGCGATCTCCTGCTTGCCCGAGCCCTTGGCCATCTGCGCGTACTTGTCGTCGCCGGGCAGCTGCGGGGTCTTGTACTCGACGCGGCGCGAGGGCAGCCCGCCGCCGAGCTTGTCGCGTCGCTCGCGCATGTAGGCGATCGCCTCGTCCTGCTCGCCGGGGTGGTAGTACGGCGGCAGGTACGGGTCGGCCTCGAGCTGCTCGTCGGTGATCGGGATCTTCAGCCCGTCCCGCAGACCCTTGAGGTCCTCGAGCGTCAGCTTCTTCATCTGGTGGGTCGCGTTGCGACCCGCGAAGTGGGTGCCGAGGCCGTAGCCCTTGATCGTCTTGGCGAGGATGACCGTCGGCTGGCCGGTGTGCTCCATGGCCGCCCGGTAGGCCGCGTAGACCTTGTTGTAGTCGTGACCGCCGCGCTTGAGCTTCCACCAGACGTCGGCGTCGCTCCAGTCCTCGACGAGCTTGCGGGTGCGCGGGTCGCGGTTGAAGAAGTGCTCGCGCACGTAGGCGCCGTCGTTGGCCCGGAAGGTCTGGTAGTCGCCGTCGGGCGTCTGGTTCATGAGGTTGACCAGGGCGCCGTCGCGGTCGGCGGCGAGCAGCGGGTCCCAGCCGCGGCCCCACACGACCTTGATGACGTTCCAGCCGGCGCCACGGAAGTAGGCCTCGAGCTCCTGGATGATCTTGCCGTTGCCACGGACCGGGCCGTCCAGGCGCTGCAGGTTGCAGTTGACGACGAAGGTGAGGTTGTCGAGCTCCTCGAAGGCCGCCGTCTGGAGCAGGCCGCGGCTCTCCGGCTCGTCCATCTCGCCGTCGCCGAGGAAGGCCCACACGCGCTGCTGCGAGGTGTCCTTGATGCCGCGGTTGTGCAGGTACTTGTTGAACTGCGCCTGGTAGATCGCGTTCATCGGGCCGATGCCCATGGAGACCGTGGGGAACTCCCAGAAGTCGGACATCAGGCGCGGGTGCGGGTACGACGGGAGGCCGAGGTCGGTGCCGCCGGCGAGGTGAGCGGCCTCCTGCCGGAACCCGTCCATCTCCTGCTCGGTGAGCCGACCCTCGAGGAAGGCGCGGGCGTACATGCCGGGGGAGGCGTGGCCCTGGAAGAAGATCTGGTCGCCACCGCCGGGGTGGTCCTTGCCACGCCAGAAGTGGTTGAAGCCGACCTCGTAGAGCGTCGCGGCGGACGCGTAGGAGGAGATGTGCCCGCCGACGCCCACGCCGGGACGCTGGGCGCGGTGCACCTGGACGGCGGCGTTCCAGCGGATCCACGCGCGGTAGCGCCGCTCGACCTCCTCGTCGCCCGGGTACCAGGGCTCGTCGACGGGGGAGATCGTGTTGACGTAGTCCGTCGTCGTCAGCGACGGCACGCCGACGTTCTTCATCCGCGCGCGCTCGAGCAGGCGCAGCATCACGTAGCGGGCACGATCACGTCCCGACTCGTCGATGAGGCTGTCGATGGAGGCCAGCCACTCGGCCGTCTCCTCGGCGTCGATGTCCGGCAGGTGGGTGGGGATGCCGTTGAGGATGGGGCCGTCGCTGAGATGATCTGAGCCGGGCACGGGTGTCGTCCTTTCACAAGACCGATCCGCCCGAGGTGACGGCGGACACAGCCATCCTCTCGCGCGGTGTGGCGGCTCACAAACCGGGGTCGATCTGCGAGATGCGCCGCGCGTGGGCGTAGGCGGTCGCGCGGTCCCCCCGGACGAAGCCGAGGAGGGTCAGCCCGGACCGCTCCGCGACCTCGATCGCGAGCGTCGTCGCGGCCGAGACGCAGGCGAGCACGGGGACGCCGGCGACGGCCGCCTTCTGCGCGATCTCGAAGCCCGCCCGGGAGGAGACGAGGAGGGTGTGCCCACGCAGGGGGAGACCCCCTTCGCGCGCCGCCCACCCGATGACCTTGTCCACCGCGTTGTGCCGGCCGATGTCCTCGCGGACGACGAGCAGCTCGCCGTCGGGTGCCAGCAGGGCGGCCGCGTGGACGCCGCCGGTGGCCTCGAAGACCTTCTGCCGAGTGCGCATCGCGTCCATCCCGGCGTGGATCGCGTCGAGCTCGACGCGGGTCTCGTCGGTGGACGGGCTGTGGGGGAGCGCGGCCAGCAGGTCGTCGACGGAGGTCGACCCGCAGACGCCGCACGCGCTCGTCGCGATCTCGGTGCGCTCGGTGATCGGTCGCCGCAGGGAGACGCCCGCGGCGAGCGTCACCTCGACGACGTTGAACGTCGGTGACCCGTCCGGCCCGGTGTCCGTGCAGTGCATCATCGTCGCGACCGCGTCACCGTCGGCGATCAGGCCCTCGGCGACGAGGTGGCCCAGCGCGAGGTCGAAGTCGTCACCCGGCAGCCGCATCGTCGTCGTCACGGTCGTCGACTCGGGGCGAAGGGGGTTGCCCCCGGCCGGCACGCCCCGGTCCGGCAGCGCCGCGACGCGGATCTCCAGCGGTTCCTCGACGGCGACGGACTCGATCCGTCGTGCCGGGCGGTCGCCCAGCCGCTCCACGCGCAGCCGCTGCGTCATGCGTCCCATCGGCCTGCCTCCTTCGGTTGCCACCTCCCACCCTACGGAGCGGGTCTGGTGAGATGGAGCGGTGGACGACCCCGCGACCCTGCCCCCTTCGCCCGGACCGACCGTGCTCCCGCTGACCGGTGACCACGGGGCCCGCTGGCGCCCGGTCTCCTCGGCGCTCACCCACGTGCGCCGCGTCTCGACGACCGTGGTGATCGCCCCCTTCGTCATCGCCCTGGTCGTCTGCGCGGTGCTGCTCACGCGGTGGTTCGCGATCCCCGCCGTCGTCCTCGTGCTGCTGTGGCTGTGGCTCATGTGGCTCATCCCGCGGCAGGTCACCGCCGTCAGCTGGGCCGAGCTGCCCGAGGAGCTGGCGATCCGCAAGGGACGCTTCTGGCGGCACATGGTGACGATCCCGTACGGGCGGATCCAATACGTCGACATCGTCTCCGGGCCCTTCAAGCGGGCGAAGGGGATCGCCGACCTCACCGTCAACACGGCCTCGCCGCAGAGCAGCGGCGACATCCCCGGGCTGCCCGTCGAGGTCGCCGAGGAGCTGCGCGTACGCCTCGCCGCCCGCGGCGAGGCGCAACGGGCCGGGCTGTGAGCGACCCCGACGCGGACGGCTTCGTCCGGGTGCACCCGCTCTCGCCGTACGTGCGAGGCGGACTCGTCGTGCTCGCGGTCCTCGGCTACGTCGTCTCCCAGCAGGTGGACCGGGCCGCGGGGCTGCTCACCGACGCCCCCGGGGACGCGGGGAGCATCGGCTTCGGCCTGCTGCAGCTGGCGGGCGTGGCCGTCGTCGTGCTCGGCGCCGTCGCCCTCGGCCTCGTCTCGTGGTGGTTCACGCGGTACCGCCTCGGCGAGGAGAGCCTGGAGATGCACACCGGCGCGGTCTTCCGCCAGCACCGGCAGGTGCGCTACGACCGCATCCAGGCCGTCGACCTCGTGCGGCCGCTGCTCGCCCGCCTCACGGGGTTGTCGGAGGTGCGCGTCGAGTCGGCGGGCGGCGGGGACTCGCACGTCTCGATCGCCTACCTGTCGCTGCGGGACGCCGAGCAGGTGCGCGAGCGGCTGCTCGGGCTCGCCGACGCTGCCAGCGCGCCGGCCGTCGCCCGGGCCGTCACCGCGGCCGCGGCGAGCGAGCCGGGCAGCGTCCCGCCGGCCCAGCGGGCCGTCGGCGAGCTCGTCCTCGCGATGCCCGTCTCCCGGCTGCTCGCCTCGATCGTCCTGAGCGGCGACGCCGTCCTCGTGGTCGTCGCGGCCGTCGTGGGACTGGTGCTCACGCTGCTCGACCTCGCGCCGGTCGTCACCGGCTTCATCCCCTTCGTCATCGTCGGCGGGCTGCGCTCCCTGGGCCGGCTCGCGCGCTGGTACGGCCTCACCGTCACGCGCAGCGGCGACACCCTGAGCAGCCAGCGGGGGCTCACCGACACCCGCACCTCGACGGTGCCGCTGCAGCGCGTCCAGGCCGTCGCCATCAAGCAGTCGCTCTTCTGGCGGAGGGCGGGGTGGTGGTCCCTCGAGGTCAACGTCGCCGGGGCCCGGATCGGCTCGGCGAGCGAGTCGGCCGCCGACACCGTCCTCGTGCCGGTCGCGACGACGCCCGAGGTGCTCGCCCTCCTCGAGGTCGTCACGCGCGACCGCGGCACGACGGCGGAGGTGGCCGCGCTCCTGGACGGCACGCCCGCGGGCTTCGTCGGCCAGCCGGCGCGCGCCCGGTGGCTCTTCCCCTTCGCGCACCGGCGGATCGGGTACCTCGTCGGCCGCCGTGCCCTGGTCACCCGGTCCGGGTGGCTGGAGCGCCGGCTCGCGATCGCGCCTTGGGGTCGGGTCCAGTCCCTGACCGTCGCGCAGGGTCCGATCGCTCGCCGGCTGGACCTCGCCAGGGTCGACGTGGTGAGCACGGTGGGGCCGGTCAGACCGAGCGTCGCGGGACTGGACCGGGCACGGGCGGAGGGCCTGAGGGCGCTCACGGCGGAGCGTGCGCGGGGTGCGCGCCACGACGACGAGGGGACCGGTGGTTGCGATCCCGCGCCGGACACGATGGACTGTGACCGATGAATGATCAGCGAACAGCAGAGAGGACCAGCGTGGAGACCGGGGAGTCGACCTCAGGAGGTGAGCTCGCCACGACCGCCGTCGAGAAGCTGGGCTTCATGACCGGGCAGGTCGTCCAGGAGTACGGCTGGGACGACGACGTGGACGACGAGCTGCGCTCGGCCGTGCAGGACGTCATCGGCGAAGAGCTCGAGGACGAGGACTACACCGGTGTCGTCGACGCGGTGATCCTGTGGTGGCGCGACGGGGACGGTGACCTCACCGACGCGCTCGTAGACACCCTCGGCACGCTCGCGGAGGGGTCCTCGATCGTCCTCGTGACGCCGCGACCCGGCCAGCAGGACGAGGTCGACCCGAGCGAGGTCGACGAGGCCGCCAAGACCGCGGGGCTGCACACCTCCGGGTCCGTCATGTGCTCCGAGGAGTGGGTCGCGACCCGCCTCGCGGCACGCAAGGGTGCACGCTGAGCGCCCTCGCCGTCGGCGCCCACGCGCCCGACTTCACCCTGCGCGACCAGAACGGCCGCGACGTCACCCTCTCCGAGCACCTCGGCGAGCGGGCCGTCCTGCTCGTCTTCTACCCCTTCGCGTTCTCGGGCATCTGCACCGGCGAGCTCGGCGAGATCCGCGACGACCTCGGCCGCTTCGAGTCCGACCGGGTGACGACCTGGGCGATCTCGTGCGACCCGATGTTCAGCCTGCGGGCCTGGGCCGACCGGGAGGGCTACTTCTTCCCGCTGCTGTCCGACTTCTGGCCGCACGGAGCGGTGGCGGACAGCTACGGCGTCCTCGACGAGGAACGGGGGATGGCACTGCGCGGGACCTTCCTCGTCGGCCCCGACGGGCGCATCGCCTGGTCCCTCGTCAACCCCACCGGGCAGGCCCGGGACCTCAGCGGCTACCACGAGGCGCTCGCGGCGCTGGTCGAGGGCGGTCCCCCGGCCTGAGGCAGGTATCGTCCGCCACCATGAGCGACGACATCCTCGAGGTGGACCTGCTGGCCTTCGAGTCCGGGGACGGTGAGCGCGCCCGGGCCGTCGTGGACGGCCTGATGACGTCGTTGGAGACCGGCTTCGTCTACGTCAGGCACGACCTGTCCGAGGACCTCATCGACTCCGCCTACGGCATGCTCGAGGAGTTCTTCTCCGCCGAGCGCGAGGTCAAGGAGCAGTTCGTCGCCCCCGGCACGCACGGCCAGACCGGCTACACGGGCCTGCTCGTCGAGACCGCGGCCACCGCCGACGTCGCGGACTGGAAGGAGATGCTCAACTGGGGTCCCTCGATCCCGGCCGGGCACCCGCTGCGCACGCGCTACCCGCACCGCTACCACGACCCCGTGCTCCCGGAGTCGGCCGTCCCGGGCATCACCGAGACGCTCACGGCCTTCCACCGGTCGGTGGCCGACCTGCAGCGCCGCGTCCTGCGGATCATCGCCACCGGCGTCGGCGCGCACCCGGATTACTTCGAGAAGATGCTCGTCGACGGGCCCACCCTCTCCCGCGCGATCCACTACCCCGCGATGGACTCCGCCCCGGACGCGCCGCACGTCTGGGCCGCCGAGCACGCCGACATCAACCTCATCACCGCGCTGCCCCGCGCGACCGCGGCCGGGCTGCAGGTGCGCCTGAAGGACAGCGGCGAGTGGATCGATGCCATCGCCCCCGAGGGCGGGGCGATCATCAACACCGGGCTCATGCTCGAGGTCGTCACCAACGGCGTCATCGAGCCGGGCATCCATCGCGTCGTCGCCTCCCCCGGCCAGGAGGGGGACCGGTACTCGGTGGTCCAGTTCACCCACCCCACGCCGTGGACCGTGCTCAGCCCGCTCGTGTCGACCGTGACGGACCAGACGCCGCAGCTGTTCTCGCCGGTCAGCGCCGCCGACGCCCTCGACCTCGTCCTCTACGAGATCAACCTCATCGAGGACGCCCGGCGGGTCTGACGCACGACGTCCTCGAGGGCGGCGTCGGCCTGACACAATGACGGCCGGCGCAGTGAGGCGCCGGGGGCCTGTAGCTCAGGTGGTAGAGCACCGCGTTTACACCGCGGGTGTCGTCGGTTCGAGCCCGGCCGGGCCCACATGGAGACCATCCGGTTGCGGCACGTCCTCACGGCGCTCGAGGAGATGTACCCGGTCGACACCGCCCAGTCGTGGGACAGGGTCGGCCTCGTCACCGGTGACCCCGAGCAGCCCGTCCGGCGGATCCACGCCGCCGTCGACCCCACCCTCGAGGTCATCGAGGAGGCCCGCGAGGCCGGGGCCGACCTGCTCGTCACGCACCACCCCCTGCTGCTGCGCGGCGTGCACTCGGTCGCCACCACGAGCGCGAAGGGAGCGGCCGTCACCTCCCTCGTGGTCGGCGACGTCGCGCTCTACGTGGCCCACACCAACGCCGACGTCGCCGAGCCCGGCGTCAACACCGCCCTCGCGGCGGCGTGCGGCCTGACCGACTCCGAGCCGCTCACGTTCGAGGAGGGGCGGGCCATGGGACGGGTCGGCGACCTGCCCGCCGAGGTCTCCCTCGCGCAGTTCGCCCGGTCGCTGGCGTCGGGGCTCCCGCCCGCACCGGCGGGGCTCCGTGTCTCCGGGCCGGCCGACGGACGGGTCCGCCGCGTGGCCCTGCTCGGCGGTGCCGGCGACGGGCTCATCGACGCCGCGGCGGCCGCCGGGGCCGACGTCTACGTGACCTCCGACCTGCGACACCACCCGGCCCTCGAGGCCCGGGAGGACGGCACGGCGCGGGGCGGTACCCCCTTCCTCGTCGACGCCGGCCACTGGGCCACCGAGGCGCTGTGGCTGGGGGAGATGCTCACCCGGCTCGGGGAGTCGCTCGCGGCCGCCGGGGCCGACGTGGTTGGGTTGGAGACCCACGTGAGCACCATCTGCACCGACCCGTGGAGCTTCACCGTCGGCGCACGACCCGACCAAGGAGACCCGCAGTGAAGGCAGACCCCTTCGTCCAGGCCCGGCTGCTGAAGCTGCAGGCGCTCGACACGCGCCTGCAGCAGATCGACCACGCCCGGGGCCGCGTGCCCCAGATCGCCGCCCTCAAGGAGGCCAGCGCCCGGCTGCAGACCGTCTCGGACGACGTCGTGCGCGTCGAGACGGGCCTGTCCGACATCCGCCGCGAGGTCGACCGCGCCGAGTCCGACGTGCAGCAGGTGCGCGACCGCACCGCCCGCAACCAGGCTCGGCTCGACGCCGGCCAGGGCACGCCCAAGGACCTCACGGCGATGCAGCACGAGCTCGAGTCCCTCGCCCGGCGCCAGGCCGAGCTGGAGGACGTCGAGATCGAGGTCATGGAGCGCCAGGAGGGCGCCGAGGCCCGTCTCGCCGAGCTGACGAGCGCCCGCGAGGAGGCCCAGGCCGAGGTCGACCGGCTGACCGCCGAGCGCGACGCCGCGGTGGCCGAGCTCGACGCCGAGCGCGCCAGCGTGTCCGCGCCCCGCGCGGAGCTGACCGGCAGCATCGACGACCCGCTGCTCGCCCTGTACGACCGGATCCGTGCCTCCTCCGGCGGCCTGGGCGCTGCCGAGTTCCAGCAGGGCCGCTGCGGCGGGTGCCGGCTCGAGCTCAACCCGGTCGACCGGGCCGCGATCGAGAAGGCGGCGTCCAACGAGGTCGTCCGCTGCGAGGAGTGCGGCCGCATCCTCGTGCGCACGCACTCCGACGACTGATGGGGCGCGCCCTCCGCGTCGAGGCCGACGGCGGGTCCCGGGGCAACCCCGGTGTCGCCGGCTACGGCGCACTCGTGCGGGACGAGGGCGGCACCGTGCTCATGGAGCTGGCGGCGCCCTTGGGCACGGCCAGCAACAACGTCGCCGAGTACCGCGGGATGCTCGCGGGACTCGCTGCGGCGCACCGGATCTGCCCCGACGCGGACGTCGTCGTGGCGATGGACTCCAAGCTCGTCGTCGAGCAGATGTCGGGCCGGTGGAAGATCAAGCACCCCGACATGCGCGAGCTGGCGCTGCAGGGGCGTGAGCTCGTCCGGCAGATCACGCAGGCCGGTGGGTCGGTCGAGTTCACCTGGGTCCCGCGGGCCGACAACGCCGATGCCGACGCCCTGTCCAACCGCGGCATGGACGGCGAGCACGTCGAGGACCACCACGGCAGCGAGCAGGCCGGTGACGACCTCTCCCCGTCCCGCGACGGGGAGCAGGAGCCGGTGCGCCCGCGCGCCGGACGCGGTGAGGCGACCCGGGTCGTCCTCGTGCGCCACGGCGTCACCGAGCTCACCGAGCAGTCGCGCATCGACGGCCGCGGCGGCCTCGACCCGGGCCTCACCGACGCCGGCCGGGCGCAGGCGGTGCGGGCGGGCGAGCTCGTCGCGGAGCTGGTCGGTGACGCCGACGTCCGCGTCATCACCTCCGACCTGGCCCGGGCGCGGCAGACCGGTGGCGTCATCGCCGACCGTCTCGGCGTGACCGCGCAGGCGGACCCGGCCTGGGACGAGCAGTCCTTCGGCGACTGGGACGGGCAGGCCGTCACCGACCTCCTCGCCGCCCACCGCGAGGACTTCCGCGCGCTGCGCGAGGACCCCGGCTACGCCCGACCGGGCGGGGAGTCGCACACCGAGATGGCCGAACGCGTCCTCGCGGCCTGGGAGGCGGTCGTCGCCGGAGGCGGCACCGTCGTCATCGCCTCGCACCGCAAACCCATCCTCGTCGTCCTCGCCCACGTCCTCGGCCTGCCGCACGAGCGGCTCTGGCGCATCGCCGGCAGCCCGGGCTCGCTGACGGCCGTCGAGGCCTGGCCCGGTGGTGAGGCCGTCGTGGCCTTCACCAACCGCACGTGAGGAGCGGGACATCACTGACCTGCCCACCTGGCTGACCGCGTCCGGCCTCATCGGTGCAGCGCTCTTCGGCCTGCTGTCCGCCTTCTTCCCACCGCTCAACGCGGAGATCTACGCCCTCGCCGCGCCGGTGATCTTCCCCGACTCGTGGCTGCTGCACGTCACCGTCATGACGATCGGGCTCGTCGCGGGCAAGATGACCCACTTCGTGGCGGCGGCGAAGGGAGCGGAGGCGTACACCCGTCGTCGGGAGGAGAAGGAGGCCCGGGAGGCACAGGTGGAGCGCACGCCTCCCGGCCCGGTCCGCGCGCGCCTCACCCGGTGGAGCAAGGCGATGATCGACGTCCTCGACCGTCCGCGGCTGGGCCCGCTCGTCCTGCTCGCCAGCTCGGGCATCGGCTTCCCGCCGCTCGCCGTGGTCACCGTCGCGGCCGGCATCAAGCGGCTCAACATCGTGCTCTTCCTCGTCGTCACGACGGCCGGGTGCCTCCTGCGGTTCCTGGCGACGTCGTGGCTCGTCAGCCGCGGCATCGACCTCGGCCACTGAGCGTCTCGGGTCCTGACCCCGTGTGCGTCGACGGTGGTCCCGGAACCTAACCTGTCCGTCATGACCCCGCCCGCAGACCTCACCCCCCAGCAGGCGTGGGAGCGACTCGGCAGCGACCCGCACGCGGTCCTCGTCGACGTGCGCACCCGCGCCGAGTGGTCCTTCGTCGGACTCCCCGACCTCACCGCTCTCGGCAAGCAGGTCATCCCCATCGAGTGGACGACCTTCCCCGAGGGCGCGCCCAACCACGCCTTCCTCGACGAGCTCCGGGCGAGCGTGCCGACCGAGGCGCCGGTCCTCTTCCTCTGCCGCTCGGGTGCCCGTTCGGCGGCCGCCCAGGTCGCCGCCGCCGCTGCCGGCTACGCCGAGGCGATCAACGTGCGCGAGGGCTTCGAGGGTGAGCTGGACGCGCGCGGCCACCGCGCGGTCAACGGCTGGAAGCAGGCCGGTCTGCCGTGGAGGCAGGGGTGAGCGCGGCCCCCTTCGGCCCGGGCAACCCGCGGCCCTACCTCGACCCGGAGGGGTTGTCCCCGCAGACCCTCGCCGTGCGCGGCGGGCAGGCCCGCACGACCTTCGACGAGACCTCCGAGGCGCTCTTCCTGACCTCCGGCTTCGTCTACGGCAGCGCCGAGGAGGCCGAGGCGGCCTTCACCGACGAGGTCGAGAAGTTCGTCTACTCGCGCTACGGCAACCCGACCGTCGCGATGCTCGAGGAGCGGCTGCGGCTGCTCGAGGGCGCCGAGGCCGCGTACGCGACCGCCTCCGGCATGTCCGCGGTCTTCACCGCCCTGGCGGCGCTGCTGGGGAAGGGGGACCGCCTGGTCTCCTCGCGCGGGCTCTTCGGCAGCTGCTTCGTCATCGTCGACGAGATCCTCCCGCGCTGGGGTGTCGAGACCGTCCTCGTCGACGGCCCCGACCTCGACCAGTGGCGCGAGGCGCTCTCCGAGCCGACGACCGCGGTCTTCTTCGAGACGCCGAGCAACCCGATGCAGGAGCTCGTCGACATCGCCGCGGTCAGCGAGCTGGCGCACGCCGCCGGCGCCCAGGTCGTCGTCGACAACGTCTTCGGCACCCCGGTCTTCTCCCGACCCCTCGAGCACGGCGCCGACATCGTCGTGTACTCCGCGACCAAGCACATCGACGGCCAGGGACGGGTGCTCGGGGGCGCGATCCTCGGGCCGCAGGACTACATCGACGGGCCGGTCAAGAACCTCATCCGGCACACCGGGCCGTCGCTGTCGCCCTTCAACGCCTGGGTGCTCCTCAAGGGGCTGGAGACGATGGACCTGCGCGTGCGGCGCATGGCCGAGTCCTCGCTCACCGTGGCGCGTGCCCTGCAGGAGCACCCCCGGATCCGGCGCGTGGTCCACCCGTGGCTGCCCGGGCACCCGCAGCACGAGCTCGCCCAGCAGCAGATGAGCGGTGGCGGCACCGTCGTGACCTTCGACGTCGTCGGGGCCAAGGCGGAGGCCTTCGCGGTGATGAACGCCCTGCGCACCGTCGACATCTCCAACAACCTCGGGGACTCGAAGTCGCTCATCACCCACCCGGCGACGACGACGCACCGCCGGATGGGCGAGGAGGCGCGAGCGGCGATCGGCATCACCGACGCGACCCTGCGCATCTCCATCGGCCTCGAGTCCGCCGACGACCTCGTCGCCGACCTGCGTCGCGCCCTGGGCTGACGACCGTGCTCGTGCTGCTGCCCCCGTCGGAGTCCAAGGCCGGCCGTTCCCGCGGCAAGGCGCTGGACCTCCCTTCGCTCTCCTACCCGGACCTCGCGGGGCATCGTCGACAGGTGCTCGACGCCGTGGCCGCGGTGAGCGCCAGGGAGGACGCCCACGAGGTCCTCGGGGTCAGCCCCAACCTCGTCGAGGAGGTGGCGCGCAACACGGCCCTCACCACTGCCCCGGCGCCGCCGGCGGCGGAGGTCTACACCGGCGTGCTCTACGACGCGCTCGACCTCGGCGACCTGACCCCCGGCCAGCGGCGCCGGGCCAACCGGTGGTTGGTGGTCGTCTCGGCGCTCTTCGGCGCGGTCCACCCCGACGACCGCATCCCGCCGTACCGGCTGTCGATGGCGGTCAACCTGCCCGGGATCGGCCCGCTCGCGGGGCACTGGCGCGAGGCCCTCGCCGCCGAGCTGACCGCCGCGGCGGGCACCGGGCTCGTCGTCGACTGCCGCTCCAGCACCTACGTCGCGGCGTGGGTACCGAGCGGCGCGACCGCCGAGCGGTGGGTGCAGATCCGGGTGCCCGGCGCGACCCACATGGCCAAGCACACCCGAGGTCTCGTCGCCCGGCACCTGCTCGGGGTCGACCGCGAGCCGCGCACGCCCCGGGCGCTGGCCGCGGCGCTGGCACCGGCCTTCGACGTGGAGCTGCACGAACCCGCCGGACCCGGACGACCCTGGGTGCTCGACACGACGGCTCGGTGACCCGGGCCGTCGGCGGGTTCGCCATCTAGGGTGGCGAGCATGGCCGCGAAGCACCCCGTCACCCTCCGCCCGACCAACCCCGAGTCGGGCGACGTCGTCGCCGCCGCGGGTCTCAGCGGGCGCTTCGACGCGATCCGCGCCGAGCTCGAGGTACCGGGGGAGTTCCCGGCCGAGGTCGTGGCCGAGGCCGAGCGGGTCGCGGCGACGCCGCTGTCCACGCCGGAGCGCGACGAGAGCGACGTCCCCTTCCTCACCATCGACCCACCCGGGTCCATGGACCTCGACCAGGCGATGCACCTCGAGCGCGACGGAGACGGGTACCGGGTGCGGTACGCCATCGCGCACCTGGAGTCCTTCGTCGAGCCCGGGGGAGCCATCGACGCCGAGGCCCGCCGCCGTGGGCAGACCATCTACGCCCCCGACCAGCGCACCCCGCTGCACCCACCCGTCCTCAGCGAGGGGGCCGCCAGCCTGCTGCCCGGGGAGACCCGGCCGGCGTACGTGTGGGACATCCGGCTCGACGCCCGCGGTGAGCACACGGCCGCCGAGGTCCGCCCCGCGCTCGTGCGCAGCGTCGACCGGCTCGAGTACACGGCCGTGCAGGAGAGCATCGACGCCGGCACCGACGACGAGCGGCTCGTCCTGCTCAAGGAGATCGGGGAGAAGCGCATCGCGCTCGAGCAGGAGCGTGGCGGTGCCTCCCTGCCCATGCCGGACCAGCAGGTCGAGGAGGTCGAGGGCGGCTTCCGGCTGCACCTGCGCCCGCTCGTGCCCGCGGAGGACTGGAACGCGCAGATCTCCCTGCTCACCGGCATGGTCGCCGCGGACATGATGCTGGCGGCCGGGGTCGGCATCCTGCGCACGATGCCCCCGCCGCAGGAGCGTGCGATCAACCAGCTGCGCCGGGTCGCGAGGGCGCTCGGCGTCGACTGGCCGGAGGGGACCGACCACGGGGCCTTCCTGCGCTCCCTCGACGGCCGCGATCCCAGGCACCTCGCGCTCATCCACGAGTCGACCGTCCTCTTCCGCGGGGCGGGCTACACCGCCTTCGACGGCGAGCTGCCCGAGCTCGTCGAGCAGGCCGCGATCGGCGCCCCGTACGCCCACGTCACCGCGCCGCTGCGTCGGCTCGTCGACCGGTTCGGCCTTGCGCTGTGCGCGGCCCTCAGCGCCGAAGGAGAGGTCCCCTCGTGGGTGCGGGAGGCGCTGCCGCAGCTGCCCGAGCTCATGGAGGCCTCGGACCGTCGGGCCGGCGGGGTCGAGCGCGCGACGACCGACGCGGTCGAGGCCGCGACCCTCGCCGACCGCGTCGGGCAGGACTTCGTCGCGGTCGTCGTCGACGTGCCCGAGGGCAGGGACGACGCCGGCGCGCTCGACGTCCAGCTGCTCGACCCACCCGTCCTCGCCCGCGCGAAGGGGGCGGCCGGGCTCGGCGCCGAGGTCACCGTGCGCCTGACGCAGGTCGACCTGGCCACCGGGACGGTGGACTTCGAGGTGGCGTGAGGGACCCTCTTCGCCATGGTCTAGACTCACCGGCAGCGAAAGGGAGTAGTCCCCAACAGGTGTGTCGACACACTGAGCCTCGGCCTCGGCCCCGGCTCCGGCACATCGGGCCAGTCACCTGGCGGACGAGACTTTCGACCGGTTTTGTTTGCGACGATCCCGGTCGGGGCTCGTCGCATCACGACTCCTCGTCCGGGCGGACGAGGAGTTTTTTCATGTTCTCTGCACTGGTGCTCAGCACCGTGGTGATCTTCGTCGCCGAGCTCGGCGACAAGAGCCAGCTCATGGCGATGACCTTCGCGACCCGCTACCGGGCCCGCGATGTCATCATCGGCATCACCGCAGCCACCGCCGTGGTCCACCTGGCGTCCGTCGGCATCGGGTACTTCATCGGCGCGAGCTTCGAGAAGTACCAAGGAGCCATCGCCGTCGTGGCCGGCCTGGCCTTCCTGGCCTTCGCCGCCTGGACCCTGCGCGGTGACGAACTCACGGACGAGGAGGCGCAGAAGGCCCGCAAGGCGAAGGGGTCCGCGCTGCTGGCCGTGGGTGTCGCCTTCTTCCTCGCGGAGCTCGGTGACAAGACGATGCTGGCCACCATCACCCTCGCGGTGCGGGAGGACTGGTTCGGCACGTGGATCGGCTCGACGATCGGCATGGTCGCCGCGGACGCCCTGGCCATCGCGGCCGGCGCGATCCTCGGACGCAAGCTCCCGGAGAAGGTCATCACGTACGGCGCCGCGGCGGCCTTCGCGATCTTCGGGCTGGTGCTCATCGCCGAGGGGCTGGGCTGGTTCGGCTGACCGACGCCCGCGTGTGCACGAAAGGTCGTGCTGGTGCATCTCGTGGCTCGTGACGCCACCAGATGCACCAGCACGACCTCGTGTGCACAGCCGTGCGGGGGATGAGTCGGCCTGTAAGCCGGGTACCCGGAAGACTCCTGTAGATAGCGGGCTGCAGTCCCGCCGGTCCGTCACTGGTCCGTGACGATCTGCCCAGAGTCCCGCGGTCAGCGGTCGTCGATCGGGCCGAGGCGCGCGGCCCACCAGCGGAGCATCCGGGCCCGCTGAAGGTACTCCTGGCGGGGAATGCCCTGCTTGTGCTTGGTTTCGTCCAGGGTGCGCTCGAGGAGCTCGAGCTCCTCGGTGATGAGGGTCCGCAGGTAGGAGGTGCGGTTGCGGCAGGTGGTGGAGCAGTAGAGCGTGAGATGGCCGGTGCCGACGTAGTCGACGGGTCCGGCGCACTCCGGGTTCATGCACGGCGCGGTCGCCCCGACGGGATGAGCGTCCATCTCGAGAGCCATCCGCGCGGCCCGGACCCGGACGTCGTCCACGTGCTCGCCGAGCAGAGGTGTGATGCCGGAGGGGTAGCGCGCCATGACCGTGACTCTAGGACTCGCAGCCCACACCGTCGCCGTCACGGTCCAGGTGGTCGCCGTAACCAGGCTGGCCACGGTAGACCGGTGCGGCTCCCGCGGCCTTCGCGTCGCTGCAGTTGTCGTAGTACGCGGCCGGCGGTGCCGCCGGCGGAGGCGGCGGCGGGGGCGCCTGCGTGGTCGTCTTCGGGGCTTGGGTCGTCAGGGGCTGCGGCGCCCGGGTGGTCGACGACGATGTCGGCTTCGGCTTCGGTGAGCTCGACGAGCGCGGTGACGACGACTTGGACGAGCTCGAGCTCTTCGTCGTGGTGGTCGTGCTCGTCGTCGTCGACCTGGTCGTCGTGCTCGAGGTGCGGGTCGTCGTGGTCGTGCTGGTCGACACCAGCGGGCGCGGGTCCGTGTCCTCCTCTTCACCGAACACGCTGCCGATGGCGCCGAAGCAGCAGCAGATCAGGATGACGAACCCGACGATGCCGCCGCCGATCGCCAGGAGCTTGTTCTGGGCCTTGTTGCGACGACGCTGGGTCGTGGTGATGCGAGCCATGGTCTTCCTCCCCGAAGATGCCTAGCGGGTCGGCAGTGGCGTGCCCCCGCAGCCGGAGAGTATCCGGTTCAGAGCGTCCTTTTCGGGCGGGGTGACCCACAGGTTGTGTTTCTTCTTCACGGCCACTTGGCGGGCGGCGTAGTCGCATCGGTAGGGCTTGCGGGGTGGGAGCCAGGTCGCGGCGTCCCCGTCGCCCTTCTGCGCGTTCGTCGGCCCGTCGACCGCGAGCAGGTTCAGGGGGTCGTTCGCGAAGTTCTGCCGCTGCTCGGGCATGAGCTGCTGCGCGCCGGTCTGCCAGGCGTTGGACAGGGCGACGACGTGGTCGATCTGTACCGCGCTCGAGGTGGCTTGGCCGCGGACGAAGGGGATGCTGCGTCCCGTGTATGGGTCGTGCAGGGTGCCGGAGAGGACCACGCAGTCGTTGGTGCCGGGCTTGATGACGACGCCGGTGAGGTCACGTCGCAGGATGTCGTTGCGGGTGTCGCACCCGTTGTGGCCGTACTGCTCTGTGACGTCGTCGGACCAGGCCTGCCCGAACATGGCGCGGTCGTACCCGGTCTTCGGGGCGCGGCCCTTCACCGGCAGCTGCGAGAGGGCAGTCAGTGCCGGCGAGGTGCTCGCGGGTGGGCTCGTGGGCTTCGGGGCGCTGGGCCGGGTGGGCTTGGGCGTCGCTGTGGCGGTGACCGTCTCGGTCTTGGTGATGGGGGGCTCTTCGACGACGACCACGACTTCGTGCGTGGCGGTGACCGTGGTCGTGATCGTCTCGGGCTCGCTCCCGGCTGGGGCAGCGCACGCGCTGAGTGCGAGCATGGCCACCGCTGCCCCCACGATCCCCTTGGTCATGCGGTCAGGATGCCACCGGGCGGTGACAGTCCCAGTCGTTGGGTGGCGGCTCACCGGATCCGGTCCACTTGCGGAGGCTGTAGCGGCGTACCGCGCGGCCGTTGATGACCGTGTCGGCGCCGGTGTTGCCGGGGATCCACAGGCGCCATCCTTCGTCGGCGAGCTCTCGGGCCCAGGCTTCGGGGTCGTCGCCGGGGTGGAGGTCGCGGAGGGTGTAGCGCCACATGAGGTGGGATCGTTGCACGCGGGTACGACAAGAGCGCCCCCTCCGCCGTAGTGGCGAAGGGGGCGCTCAAAGGTCTGGGTGAGAGGCGCAGCACCCCCGCCATCGGGGGGAGGAGGCGGGGGTGCTGCTGGCGGTCGGGTCCCCTCTGCCTGTGCTCGACCGCCGTCACCCGTTCGGGGGCACGGGTGACGGCCGACAGCCTAGGACACCGACGAGATGTCAGGGCGTGTCGTCGTCGGGCTCGCCCGGGTCGGCCGGCGGCAGCGGTGTAGGCAGGCTCGATCGGTCGAGGTAGGTCCGCATGAGCCAGGACAGGCCGGCCACTGCGATGGACTGGAAGAACGAGAACCCGACGAGGGTGGCGCCGAGCTCGCTCCACGACGCGGCCGTTGTGACCGCGGTGAATAGGGCGACGACGAGCGCTGCGGCGGCCGAGAACGCGAGGCCCTGCAGGAGGGTCCGGGCGGCGCGGTTGCGGGCGTCGGTCTTGAGGGCGTGGCGGGCGGCACGAGTGGTGGGGACAGTCATGGTCAAGCTCCGATCTCAGTGGTGGAAGACGACGCGGGTGGCGCCGTCGTGGCCGTGGATCGCTTCGACGTCCTCGATGGACGGCCAGACGACGGTGGACCGGCGGTCGCCGCGCCAGCGGATGACGGTCACGCCGTCGGGGAAGACGACGCCGTCGGCGACGGTCCCGGTGCCGGAGACGCCGGACACGTCGGTGTCTCGCTCGAGGGTGAAGGTACGCACGGTCAGGCTCCGATCTTCTTGGGCAGGAGGCGCAGGGCGCCGTACAGCGCGAGGAAGGCACCGGCCGCGAGCACGCCGAGGGCCTGGACGATCACGGCGTCATGCGACGGGACGGCCAGGTAGTCGGCGACCCGGGCGAACAGCCCGCGGTGGGCGGTCACGACGTCACCCGGTGCTGGGCGCGCAGGACGTGCCACGCGGCGTCCGTGGCCGGGCCCCACACGCCGTCGGCCTTGACCGACAGGGCCCACTGGTGGCCCTTGCGCATCGAGTCGCTGGACTGCCTGCCCTCGGGCCGGGAGCGGCGCAGACGCCAGTACCGGACGAGGTCCCACACGCCGGCGCGCAGGCCGGGCTTGAGGGCGCGGCGCAGGGCTTGGGCCTGCCGCTCCGTCAGCGGCCCCCACACGCCGTCGGCCTCGAGGCCGAGGACCCGCTGCAGGCGCTTGACGTCCGCGGGGGTGTACGTGCCGACGGTCGGGGGGAGCTCCCCGCGCCACAGCTGCTCGGCCAGCGCATTGATCTTCCCGATGGCGGCGTAGGCGTTCGCGCCGGGGCAGGAGGTGGAGCCGACGTCGCGGTGCCCGCCGTTGAGGGTGTGGCGGGTCGCGCGGCCCGACCGGTGCTCGAGGACCATGACCTCGGCGATCGCCCGGCACTGCGCGGCCGTCGGCTCCTGGACGTCGTAGTTGCCGACGAGGCAGAACGCGGCGGCCACGGTGTTGTGGCCCTTCGTGTGGGCGCCACGGCGGTGCAGGGACAAGCCCTGGTAGCAGCGGCCGACCGGCGTGACCGGGTAGGTGTAGCTGATCCCGCCACCGAAGCGGGCTTGGCCGATCCGCTCGAGGGTCCGCACGGCCTCGTCGTCGTCGTCGAAGGGGGGCACGAGGTCGGGCGCGATCGTCACCGAGTGGTGGAGCCACCACTCGCTGATGGGCAGGGGCCGGTCACCGAACCCGTCGGCGTAGCGCGCACGCCACACGTCGCGGGGGATGGGCACGAGCATGGCAATCTCCTAGGGGCAGGACAACGGCCCCCGCAGGTGCGGAGGCCGGGCGGGGGGTCGTGGCTCGAGGCGGGTGCTAGTCCTCGTCGTGGGGTGGGCGCAGGCCGTGGTCGCGCAGCAGCCGGTGGCACGCGTCGTGCACGCGCCGGTATCGCGCGAAGTCGCCCAGGGCGTCGTCGCGCTCCCGCATCACGGCGTCGTGGGCGAGCCGCCAGGGCTCGCCGGCGTCGACCGTGGCCGGGATCGTGGCGCCCACCACGGAGGAGGGCGCGTCGCCGCGGCGGCGGGTCAGGTAGGGGCGGACCATCTCGTTGAGGATGAAGCCGGCCAGGAGGAGCGCCAGGGGCGCCAGGATCGCGGTCCACACGACGTCCGGCATGAGTCAACCCTCCGTGCGGTCGGGGTCTCCGAGGGGCGTGGGGCAGGCGGGCAGCTGCGCGGCGGTCGCGCGGGAAGCGGTGCGGGCGTCGTGGAGGATCTGAACGGTGCGAGCGACGAACGCCCACCCGAGTCCCCACGTGAAGGTCTGCGTGGCCGGGCCGGAGCTCCACCCGTGGAAGCTGGTCAAGCTGTACCCGTACAGCAGGAGCATCGCGGCGAGGGTGGCCTTGCACGCGGCCTCCACGCGCATCGCGCGGGCCGGGTAGTTCAGCCGGGGGACGACCCACACGGCGATGAGGGACCCGAGGGCGGCGACGAGCATGACGGCGGGCACGGCGGTGGACGCGGCATCGACGCCGATGGTCGCGCCGAGCGCGTGGGGGGTCGCCATGCCGGCGAGGAGCTGCACGGACAGGACGGCGACGGTGATGAGCGCGCCGACGCCGATGGCGTGGCCGGGGCTGGTGATGGTGGCGACGGGGGTGTGCGCGTGGTGCTCGGTCATGGCTGGCGTCGCCCTTCGCGCATGTAGACCGCAGCCAGGAGCGCGGCCAGGCACGCGAGTGTGGTGTACGTGATGGACGCGGAGCGGACGACGTTGCCGTCGATGACGGTGGACAGGTGCGCGGCGGCGGACCACGCGGTGAGCCACACGACGAGGCCGGTCAGGGGCCAGAAGATGTCGCGGCGGCGCATCGTCAACGCGGCCAGGGTGGCGAGCGCGGGCAGCAGTAGCAGCCCGCCCCACAGCTGCGGCGCGGCCCACGTGGTGGCGACGTGGAAGGTCGGCCGGTCCAGGTACGGGTCGGGGAAGGCGATCAGGTCGGCGCCCAGGAGCGCGAGGCCGACGCACAGGATCGCGGTGGCGGTCTCGGGGACCTGGTGGCGGTCGAGGAGGTGGGCGGCGTGGCGCAGGCGTGGACTCACGGAGACTCTCCTGTAGGTGGGTGGGCGGTTCACTCGTAGGCCTTCGCTCGGATCGAGCCTTGCCGGCTGTTGGCGCCGCGGGCGCGGATCGCCCCGCCGGGGGCGAGGTGGTCGTCGCGCTGCCGCTGCCGCAGGGGCCGGTCGCCCGGGTAGGCGACCTCGACGAGCACGTCGCTAAGGCGGACGGTGGAGCTGCCGCCGTCGGAGTAGGGGAGAAGGAAGCTGAGCCAGACGGGCCGGGTGCGGTCACCGCGCAGGAATGTCAGGTCCCTGTGGTCCAGCTCCTGCGACACGTTCCACCACGTAAAGCCCTCGCTCGGCGCTGAGTCGAGGTGGTAGACGCGGCCGACGTCCGTGAACCCGCCGACTGGATGACTTGCGCTCGCCTCGGGCTCCAGGGCGGCCCACCTATTCCCGAACTCTGGGCGTCCGTTGACAAATGAAGTCAGTCGGAGGGTCCAGTGGCCAGGCGCTGGCCCGACCACCTCGCCCTGCACGGTCAGTCGGAGCCAGAGCGGGTCTCCCTTGGGTGGGGTGCGCGTCGGCTCCAACTGCCCGCACACCACGCCGTCCGGGCCGGATCCGGCCACGTCGGTGAACTGGACGTAAGTGCTCGGGTCGCCGTCCCGCAGGATGCTCGACGCCCGCACCGGGACGAAGGTCGCAGGTGGCAGCATTGGGCCGAGGTAGTCGACGCCATTTATTGCGTCCCACACTGGGCCATCCTCGACGCCGGTGACGCGCCACGGGACGATGATCTCGCCAGCCACGATGCCGCTCCTACCCGTCGAGGGGCGCGGGGTAGACGCGCCCACTGATCCAGCAGGAGACGGGCGCCCACGCGGCGACCCAGACCCACCCGCCCATGTCGGAGTGGAAGGACCACCCGCCGGTGTCGATGAGCCGGCCCGTGGTCGGCCCGTCCTGGGTGGGCCAGTGACCAGCCATCGACTCCCCGGCACCCCACGCCTCGATGAGGCCGGCGTCCTCGAGCTGCGGGAGTCGCCGGCGCCACGCCTCCGAGTCCGCGGACGGGTTGCCGACGAGACGCAGGAGGTGCGACGGCTGGATGGGCCGGGCGAAGAAGCCGAGCGCGAACTCGGAGCGCGGCGAGTCGGTGGACGCGTCGAGCCTGACGATCGACCCGGCCTCGGAGACGGGGACGGGGAAGACGGACCACAGCCCGCGGTACAGCGCGCGGCGGTAGATCCGGCCCGCGGGTGAGTCGCCCTCGAACGCGACGCGCAGGTCCTGCGACTGGCGAGACTTGCGGTTGACGTTGCCGGGGCGGCGGGCCGGGTCGATCTGCGCCTCACGGTCACGGCGGCGCAGCGACGCCAGGGTCATCGCGTCGCGGGCCTTCGTGTCCACGGCCAGGGTGACGCGCCCGGTGAGCAGGTCCCGGGTGACCTTGGCGATGTGGCACAGCTGGTCGGCGCCGCGCCAGCCCTTCACGACGATGTTCTGGCCCTCCTCGATGAGCCAGCGGGAGCCCTCGCGGGGGTCGACGTCCAGGGTGACGTCCCCGAACCAGCCGACGTCCTGGGACTGCGCGACCTCGCGGCGCGCGGACAGGGTGCCGAGGGCCTTGGTGATGTGCGCGCCGTAGTCGACGGCCCGCTCCCGCCGGATGACGTACCGGTCGTAGGCCGGGTTCTTGCCGGTGACGGCGCCGACCGCGCTGTAGAGGTTGGGCTCGACGATCGGGCGGTAGGCGATGGGCAGGCGGATGGACTGCAGGGCGGCCGCGTCGACGCCGACCTCCCACGTGCCGGTCCACGTCTGCGGGCCGATGATGCCGTCGACGAGCAGCCCCATGCGGGCCTGGATCGCGCGGATGACGGCCACGTCGCCGGCGCCGATGACGCCGTCGACGGTCACGGCGTACCCGAGGTCACGGGCCCGTTCCTGCCACGTGGACACGCCCCTGCCGGTGCCGGTGGACGCGTCGGTCGCGCCGGGCATGAGCACGTCCCCGGCGGACGCGTTGGGGAAGTCCGGCGGGTCGTAGTTGAGCAGCGCCGGCCAGTGCCGGCCGGACCACGCGTACCCGTCGGGGCCGACGCCGCGGCCCATGATGGCGTCGGTGCGGGAGGCCTGGTCGGCGTCGAGGCGGACGGTCACGCCGGGCGTGCCGGGGGTGATGGTCCAGTGCCGGGTGGTGATGTCCTTCAGCTCGATGCCGTACACGCGGGGGGTGCGGGTGCGGGCGACGGTCCACTGCCGCCCGTCGGACGTCCAGGCGTGCGCGAGGAGCTCGGACACGTACTCGGTGACGTAGTCGTCGCCGTCGCCGCGCACGAGGGAGTCGATGCCGGTGGTGACCGATTGGACGGTGCCGTACCGGCGGGAGATCACGCCGGACAGGGCGCGGGCGATGAGCGTGCCGATGTCGGTGGGCTCGAGGGTGATGGGCGCGCGGTGCAGCGCGTAGGAGGCGGTCGCCATGTCGCCGGCGCACTCCCACGTCGTCGCGGTCTCGGAGTCGGTGATGCGCGCGGCGTCGTTGACGAGGTGCCCCTGGAACAGTTCGAGGACGCGGGTCTTGTCGGGGGCGATGAGGTACACCTCGACCTGGTGGTCGGGCTTGAGCCAGTAGAGGTCGCCGACGCCGGGCTCCTCGAAGGCGCTGATCTGCGGGAACGTGAGCGTGAGGGACTCCCACCCGAAGGGCTCGGACGCGACGGCGTTGCCGGGGAGGGTGGGCACGCCGCGGAACCACGTGACGTCCTTGCCGTTGACCCACACGCGCAGGGAGCCGACGTCGCCGTCGGTGATGTCCCACAGCCCGCGGGAGTGGACGGACCCGTCCGGGTTGACGGTGAAGTCGCCGGGCCCGTTCTGGGGGGAGTGGCGGGTGATGCGGCGCAGCTTGATCGTCGGGGGAGGGTCGACGACGACGCGCTCGACGTCGAGGGGCCCGGTGGTGATGTCGTCGGGGCCGGTGACGTCGAGGACGACCTGCTGGGAGTGGTCGAGGTCCCACCCTTGCAGCTGGCGTTCCCCGGCGGTCTGCCCGTCGGCCTCGGGCAGCCACGCGTGCCCGGTGCCCGCGGTGCCGCCGACGGCGTCGCCGTTGGTCCCGGTCGCGGTGGGCGTGACGGTCCACGCGGTGGCCGCGGTGCCGTAGGTGGGTTCGGTGTCGTCGCCGACCGCCGCGGGAACCCAGGTGTGCCCGGTGGTGGCGGTGCCTTCGGGGTCAGCGACGGGGACCGCGCCGGCCGCGGTGGGGGCCCACGCGTGCGCGGCGGCGGCGGTGGCCTGGCGGGGCGCGGTGCCCGAGCTCGAGGGGGTCCAGGTGTGCGCGATGGTCGAGGTGCCCTGGCGGGGGCTGGTGCCCACGCTCGAGCCCGCCCACGCGTGCGCGGTGGCGGCGGTGCCGGTCGGGCCAGGGGGCGGTCCGGCCGGGGCGAGCCACTGCACGGCCTGCCCCAGGATCGCCTTGCCGTCGATCGTGTAGTCCGCGTCCCCGCCGTAGAGCCACCCGCAATACACGGCGCGAGCTGGCGCCGTGGCGTGGGCGTGGATGCGATCAGTATCGAGGGGGTCGCCGACCTCGACGGCTCCCATGTAGAGGTACGTCCGATCGCCCCACCTGCCGAGGATGGTCCCGGGGACCGCGCCGGTGGCCGCCACGGCGTGGGAGCCTTCCTGCGCGGCTGTGAGGACGGTGACGTTGCCGCTGTACGACCCGACGATGGGGTGCGCGGTGGTGACCGAGTCCATCCGACTCGTCGTGCCCGTGCTGCCTGCCAGACTAGTTTCACGTCCGAGCCCTGTCCGCGCCCACGCGGTCCGCTCGGGCGTGCCGACGGACCCCACGCCGTGGCCGAGGAGGATCGGCGTGCCAGACGTCCACTTGTCGATGACAAAGGTGGTCGAGTCCAGCGGTGTGGCGAACCGGTCGAAGGTCACGCCCGCCGTGACGATCAGGTCCTTGCCCGAGCCCCACGCGGCCGTCATCTCGCTCATCGTCTCGGCCGACCCCGTGACGGTGTGCCCGAGGCCCTCCAGCGCCGCCTTCGTGCGCGTATACGCGAGGCCGGTCAGGTTCGCGGAGATCAGCAGGATGCGTGCCACGGGCGGGCACCCCCTATCGGGTCAGGTCAGGCAGCGGGCACGAGCAGGCGCGGGGGTGAAGCTCCTCCGGGTCAGGTGGAGGAGCCGGCGATCGTCAGGGCCGTCACTGAGTACGCGCCCGCCGACGAGAACGTGCCGTCGCCCGTCACGACCGCGGACCCGCGGAACGTGCCGCCCGTCGCTGCGGACCAGAACCCGACGTGCGTGACCGGCCCGGACGCCGCACCACCGGTGAAGGCGATGGCAGCCGTGGCCGCGATGTCGCCGCCGGAAGACGCGCCCCAGGTGACCGGCTGGCGGGCCGCCGTCGACTCGTTGGCGCCGGTCGTGCTCGGGTTGGCGGTGTGCAGGGACACGTGCGTGATGAGCGAGCCCAGGTGGGTCGCCATGCTGTCGAGGGTCGCGTCGATGAGGGGCATGGTGTTTCTCCTTGGGGGTGGTGGGTCAGAAGCCGTGGTAGCTGAGGCGGATGGTGGAGGCGGGCACGAGGACCGCGTCGCCGACCCCGACGCTCGTGTCGGTCACGCGCCGCGCGAACAGGGGTGAGCCGCCGGCCGGCGCGGTCCACCAGACGATCCACTCGGGGGTGAAGTCCTGCAGCGCCTGCCCGTGGTCGGTGCCGGCCGCGGCGACGACGTGCCGGCCAGCGGGCGCCTGCCAGCCCGACCCGCCGGGGATGAGCACGCGCGGCGTGCCCAGGTAGGTCGCGTCGGCCTGCGTGACCGTGGACAGGGACGCGCCCACCTCGAGCGCGATGCCGAGCCACAGGTCGTCGGCGGTGACGGCGGCCAGGACGGTGTGCGCGCCCGCGGTGCTCGTCGCCACGTCAGGCCACCGCCCCGACGATCTCGGGGTGCGGCAGCACCGGCCAGTCCAGCTCGACCTCACGCCACGCGCCGGCGCTCAGGGCGATGCCGACGTCGGCGGTAGAGACCACGTCGGGCCGGTACGCGCGCCACGTCGTGGCGATCGGCCCAAGCACCACCCGCAGCAGCAGCGCGTGCGTGGCGGTCACGTCGGCGATGAAGGCCTGCACCCGCGCCTCCAGCTGCGCGGGGTTGGCCGCCTGGACCATGACGTGCATCGGGTACCGCAGGGCCCCGATGCTCGAGTGGGTCTGGAACTCCCCGTCGACGAGGGGCGAGTGGACGGTCTGCCGCTCGAAGGAAGGTTGTGGCTCCTCCAGGGGCCCGTTGAGGACGTACCCGGCCGGGTAGGTCCACGCCTTGCGCAGGGTCCCGTCCAGGTGCCGGGTCTCGATCCACTCGCTCACGTGTTCCTCCTCGATAGGGCCGCCCGACGTTCCACGACGTGCGCTTCGCGCATCGCGTCGTCGAGGTTGATGCCGTGCAGGTTCTCGATGTGCGCGGTCGCGTAGGTGTTGCCGCCGCCGCCGTACACGGTGGCGACCTCGCTGGGGCGGGGGGTGCGCTGGTACGTGCGGGAGTCGCGGTCCTCGCTGCCGCCGCGCCCACCCTGGGGGGTGCGCTTCGGCTTGGGGCGGCGCAACTCGTCCTCGTAGGCGTCCTGCGCCGTGTTCAGGGCGTTGATGGCGGCCGTCACCGACTGCGGCGCGGCCGACCAGCCGCCCCACCGGGCGGTGCCGTCCTCGAAGACGGAGATCATCCGGGATCCGTCTTCCCACCGGTACCGGCGGTCATCGGCCAGCGCGCGCACGTTCCGCAGCTGCGACTGCCAGCGCGAGTAGACGCCGCCGGTCGCCATGAGGATGAGCTCGCTCACCTCGTCGTCCCACGTGACGGACCCGCCCAGGCGGGCCGCGCCCTCGCCGATGATGTCGCGGGAACGGTCCTTGAGGTCGGCGCGGCCGGAGGCGTACAGCTCCCACGGCGCGCGGGTGTCCTCGGCCATCAGGATGCCCTGCTCGCTGGTGGGGTAGAACCCGGGCGCGACGCTCCCGCCGGGGCGCATCCCGCCGAACTCCATGCGGGTGACGCCCCGCTCCTCGATGCCGCCGGCCCACTTCGCGCGGGCCGTGCCCATGTCGATGCCCTTGGCGCGCAACGTCATGTCGATGGTGCGGCCGCTCATCCCGTCGATCATCTGCTGCAGCCCGCCCAGGGCTGTCGTCGCGGGCGTGGTGTTGGCGTAGAAGATCGTTTCCCGGGCCGGGGGGATCTCGTAGATCTGGCCCTTGTAGCGGACGACGCGGCCACCGGCGGCGGTCGACCCGACCTCCGTGACCTGCACGGTGCGGTCGGACAGGCCGAGGATGGACCCGTTGAGGGTGACGACGTTGCCGCGGGCGTCCTGCGCGCCGTCCTCACCGACGAGCACGGTCTTGCCGTCCAGGGTGGTGATCGACTCGTCGAGGGCCATGACGCGGTGCATGGACCCGCTCGCGCCGGACTCGCTGATGTCGATGAGCTTGGACGGGGGGAGCTTGTCGACGGCGTCCTTGACGTTCTCCGCGTCCTTCTTGGCCTTCGCGGCGCCCGTGGTCTTGACGTCGGTGACGGCGTCCTCGGGGAGCGAGAACAGGGCGTCGGCGAGCTCGCGGGTCTCCTTCTCGTTGAGGCCGACCGCGTCGCGGTACGCGATCCACTTCTCGCGGCCGCGGTCGAGGACGTCCTGCGTCTTCTCGGTGTCGCCGGTGGCCTTGAGGGTCGAGGCGGCCCACTGCTGGGTCTCCTCGACGAGGTCACGCAGCGCGCCACGGTTGGCGAGGGCCGCGGCGCTGTTGCCCTCGAGCACGCGCCCGTTCTCCTTGAAGGACTTGTCGACGTCCTTGACGGAGTTGATCCACGAGTCGTGGGACGCCTCGACGTCCATCATGGTCGCGCCGAGGTCGTCGATGGCCTTGGCGAGGTCGTCGAGCGCGGTCTCCGCGTCCTCCGCGACCTCCTCGGTTTCCGTCAGCTCCGCGTTCATCCCGGCCGTCTCGTCGCCGGTCATCTGCGCGTCGTTGGCGGTGCCGGTGAGCTGGTCGCGGTAGGCGGGCATGAGCTCGAGGAGCCGGTCGTGCGCGGTCTGGGTGCCGCCCAGGGCGTCGACCATGCGCTCGAAGCGCATCGCGGCGTCGTCGGCGGGCATCGCCGCGAGGGACTCGCCGAGCCGCGTGAACCCGGCCTCGACGCGCTCCGCGCCGGAGGACATGCCCGGGAACAGGTTGTCCTTCCAGTCGACGAGCTGGTCGGACAGGGCGGGGTTCTCGAGCCGGGCGTAGGCGTCGGCGAGGTTGTCGACGTCGCCGACGTGGTTGCCGATCCACTTGTTGTCGCCGATCCCGTCGAAGAACCCGGACAGCTCCTCGCCCTCTTGGGCGTCGCGCAGACCCAGGATTGCCTTCGTGGTGTCCTCGATGCTGGGGACGGCGTCGTACCCGGATTCGGCGAGGGCACCGATGGCGGTGGCGACCGCGTAGGCGCCGGCCGCGTACCCGCCCCACTTCGCCATGCCGCGCACGGTCCGCCCGGTGCGGGTCAGCTGCCCGTCCGCGTCGGCGCCGCGGGTGGTGATCCGGTCGAAGGCGTCGCCGATGTCCTGGGACCAGCCGACGATCTTGACGGCCGCGCCGCCGATGAGCAGCCCGGACGCGGCGACCCCGGCCAGGGCACCGGACGTCTTCTGGACCGGCTCGGGGAGCTTGACGAAGGCGTCGGCGATCCCGGCGAGCTTCTCCGCGCCGCCGGCGAGCACCGGGCCGAACACGGCGCCCAGGTCGATCGCCGCGTCGGTCATCGTGTTCTTGGCGATCTGCAGCTTGGACTCGGTGGTCTCGTACCGCTTGCCGGCCTCCTCCGCCAGGGCCGCGTTCTCCTCCCACGCGGTCGCGCCGAGCTTGAGGGACTCGGTGACCAGGTCGGACGCGCCAGCCGCGCGCAGCAGCACCTGCGCGTTCTGGGTGCCCTTGAGGCCGACGTCGGACAGGGCGCTGGCCGCGTCGCCGCCGGACTCGCCGATCCGACCCAGGCCGGCGATGAACATGTTGGTGGCCTCGACGGGATCCGCGCGCCACGCGGCCGCGAAGTCGGACGCGGACACGCCCGCGATCTCCGCGAAGGCCTCCAGCTCCTCACCGCCGCCGATCACGGCGCTGTTCATTTCGAGCAGCGCGCGGGACATGGCGCCGCCGCCGAGCTCAGCCTCGATGCCGACAGACGACAGGGCGTTGGCGAGGGCCAGGACGTCCGCCTCGGACGCGCCGATCTGCTTGCCGGCGCCCGACAGCCGCAGCGCCATCTGCATGATGTCGGCCTCGGTGGACGCGCCGTCGTTGCCGAGCGCGACCAGGGCCGCGCCCATCCGCTCGTACCCCTCGACGCCGTCGCGGGCCGCGGTGCCCATCACGTTGCTGAACTTGGCGAGGGACGTGGCGGCCTCGTCGGCGGACAGGTTCGTGGACTCGCCGAGCGCGACGGCGGTCTCGGTAAACCCGATGATGTCCTCGCGGGCCACGCCGAGCTGCCCGGCGGCCTCCGCGACGGCGGCGAGCTCGGTGTGCGTCGCGGGCAGCTCCTTCGCCAGCCCCCGCAGGTCCTCCTCGAGGTCGGCCATCTGCTCGGAGGAGCCGTCGACGGTCTTGGTGACGCCCGCCCACGAGGACTCCCACGCGATGTTGGCCTTCGTCGCCAGCCCGAGCCCGGCGGCGACGGCGCCGCCGGCGACGAGGGCGGTGGTGCCCATCCGGTCCATCTCGGCCCGGTTGTCGCGCACGGAGCGGGACAGGGCGTTGAGGGCCCCACCGGAGCGGGCGAGGTTCTTCTCCTGCCCGCTGACCTTGTCGACGGTGCTGCCGTACCGGCCGGCGGCGCGCCCGGCCTTGTCGAAGCCCTGGACGGCCTTGTCGGCGTTCACCTCGAGCGTGGTGCTGATGACCTGGGACACGGGCGGCCCTCCTCGAGGTGCGGGGGTTCAGGCGTGGAAGGGGGGCACGTGGATGGGGTGCGTCATCGAGTACGTCTGCACCTCGTCGGGGGTGACGTAGCGGTGCTGACCGGGGGGGCGCTTCGCGTCGGTGTCGTTGGCGCGGTCGCGGGCCGCGCACGCGTGGCACGTCTCCGCGGGCGCGGTGTAGTGCCGGTGCGCGTCGGGGTCCATGCCGTACACGCGGGGGGTGCCGCAGGAGCCGCACAACCCGTCCTCGTAGGCCTGCAGCGCGAGCGCCGCGAGCCGGTCCAGGTGCGTCCACGCCCGCCCGGGGCGCCGCTGCCCGCGCAGGACGGACAGCGGCACGCCGTGCGCGCGGGCGGTCCTCAGCTCTCGGAGGACGTGCCCCCACCGGGGGAGTGCGAGGGCTGCTGCGAGAAACCCGGCATCACGCCCTCAGCGTTGACCTCGATGGTGGCGTCGACGATGGCCTGCCACTGGACGAACCCGACGGCGATCGAGAACGCTTCCCACTGCTCGGCGCTCAGGACCGCGCCGGGCGCGTCGGGGTACGCGCGGGGGTCGCGCTTGTGCACGCGGGCGGTCAGCGCGATCACGGCCCGGTTGTAGTCGTCCTTCGTGCCGCCGGACGCGTCGCGGGCGGCCTGCTTCTGGGTGGGCGGGTCGATCGCCTCGACGCGGACCCACACGAACGTGCCCTCGGCCGCGCGCTCGAGCTCGGCGAGGCGCTGGTGCGCGGCCTCCAGCTCGGGGGGGCGGGTCGCGGCCGCGCGGCGGGTGGTCTTGCGGCCCTCCGCGCGTGCCGTGACGGCGTCGCGCTCGAGCTCCTCGATGAGGGCCATCTGCTTGCGGGCCTGCTGACCCAGGGTGCGGTCCTGGCTGACGGCGACGGTGCGGGTGGGGGCGACGACGCCGGCGAGGAAGTCGTCGAGGTCGAACGCGTCCAGGTCCGCGGCGGGCACGCCCTCCTGCTGGGCGGTGTCGGCGGGCCGGTCGGTGGTGGGGAGGTCGTTGGGCACGGGGTACTCCTTGGAAGGGGGGTGGGGGCACGGGGTGGGCACGAGGGGGGTGGAGCGGGTGGGGCCGGACCGGTGACGTGCCGCCGTGCCCAACGGCACGCCACCGGCGTGTGGGGGCCGGTCAGGCGGCGGCGGCGGCGGCGGCGATCTGCGCGTCGACGACCTTCGGGGAGAGGTTGGAGAACTGCGCCGTGAACTCGAGCTCGCCCTCGTCGCCGGGGACGAGCTTGTCCTTGACGTCGAGGCGCACGTGGTACGCGTCGTAGTAGTCGGCGGCGGCGAGCTCGGTGAAGCCGGAGACGCCGATCCGCTCGATGACGTAGTACTCCTCACCCTCGGTCAGGCCGGCGTAGACCTTGGACACCTCGGCGGTGGGGTCCTGCGGGTCGTACACGAACCGGGCCGCGTCGAAGCTGATGTCCTGCTGGCCGGCGACCTGGTAGGTCGTGGTCGAGCAGGCGCGGCGGCGGGTCGCGGACTGCTGGGTGCGCGAGCGCCCCCACCCGTCGGACAGGTTGTGGCAAGACGCGTTGATCGCGCCGAGGGCGGTGGCCTCGGTGACGGTCAGCGCCGCGATGTTGGCGACGCCGGAGACGGGGATGATCGTCAGGGACAGGGTGCCGAGCGCGGGCACGCCGACGGGCTGGTTGAGGGCCATGGGTCAGTTCTCCTTGGTGGTGATGGCGGCGACCTTGTCGGCCTTGGTCGTGGCACCGGTCAGGTCCACGCCCCGCTCGGCGGCGACGGCGTCGAGCTCGTCGTGCGTGAGCTTCTCGCTGACGGCGGTGGGGCCCTGGTCGACGGGCTGGCCGGCGAGGTCGGTGAGGGGCTTGGCCGGCACGGGCCGGTCGTAGCGGTCCCGGGTGGGCTTGTCGATGACCTCCGCGCCGATGCGCTTTGCTTCGGCGCGGGTCGCGTTGCGCTCGGAGCGGCCGTCGCGGATGCGGACCACCTCGAGCAGGTTCTTGGTGTTGCTCATGGGGGAGCCCTCCTCAGGGCGTCGGGGGTGGGGGTGGTCAGCGCGCCTGGCAGGCGAGCTGGATGGGCACGAACCAGCGCGGAGGGCTGGGGTCTGTGTCGACCTGGAGCGGGCCGGGGTCGTACTGCTCGGAGGGCAGGAGGCCCTCATGGAAGGGGGAGGTGATGGGCCGGCCGGTCGCGTCGGTCAGGACGAGGCCGTCGAGGAGGGGGCGGGCGCGGTCGAGTCCCCACTGGACCTTGCGGGGGGTGCCGCCGGCGAAGGTGAGGATGGGGCGCCAGACGGTCAGGGACGCGGCGCGGGTCGCGCGGGTGTGGGCGTTGCCGCCGGGCCCGGTCTGCAGGAACAGGTACGCGTGGGCGGTGCCGGGGGTCCCGCCGGGGCCGTCGGGGTCGATGCGGGCGTCGCCGACGTGGTTCTCCCACACGTCGAGGCCGGTGTCGTTGACGCGCACGGGCTGCCCGTCACCCGGGAAGGGGTGGCGCCACCGGGTGACGGGAGCCAGTGCGTCGATGAGGGCGGCGTGCAGGCGCGCGCCGGTGGTGGGGGCGGTCACGCGGTGCCGCCCATCGGCAGGTCCCCGTCGGGGGTGTTGATGCGGGTGAGCGCGGCGTGCCAGCCGGGGACGTGCCGGGCGGTCGCCGGGGCCAGGTAGGGCTGCGCGGCCATCCGGGAGGTGCCCTGCTCGACGTACTTGCCGTAGGCGGCGGTGGGGCCGATGGATACGGCCATGCGGCCGGTGCGCCCGTCGCCGGTGACGAGCATCCCGAGGCTGGCGCGAAGGTTGCCGGTGTCGACGGGCGCGCCGATCTTCGCGTCGCGGGTGATGGCCGCGCCGGTCTTGCGGGTCGCGGTCGCGGCGCGGGCGCCGACGGTCGCGGACGCCAGCCGCATCGCGCCCTGGTACTGCGTCAGGCCGTCTGTGGTCGCCACTGTGCGCCTCCCAGATGCTCGGGTGGGTGGTAGGTCGTTTCGGGCCCCACGTTGCGCGTCCGGCCGTTCTGGGCGGGGATGCGGGGGTGTTACGCCGGGGGCTGCTGGTTGTGCGTGCAGACGAGGTCGCGGGTGAACCGCTCGCTGCCGTGCTGGACGTCCTCGACGACGAGGTCCAGGCCCGTCAGGTGTGGGTCATTGGTCGCGGTGACGATCGTGACGACGTGCCCTTGCTCGAGGTCGGGGAGCGTCGCCAGGTCGGGGTCGTGGAGCTGCACGAGGTAGCGGCGGGTGGTGGACTCTTGGCCGGCCTGCTCGGCGCCTTGGTCGCCGAGGATGCGTTGCACGCGGCAGGGCCACCCGTCCTCGTCGGGGGCGGCGGGGGGCGGCAGGAGCACGAAGGGGGTGGACGGGGCGTACTGGCCGGCGTCGTCGTCCCACGCGCCGGGGGTGGCGCGGGCGGGGTCGGTGATGGTGCAGGAGGCGTTCATGCCGCCGGAGGCGACGGGCTGGTGGTGGCGGGACCAGCCGGTGGGCACGACACGCGTACCGGGGAAGGGCATGGCTACAGGCCCCACACGGTGTCGTTCGTGCGCTCGGGCCGGCGCCCGTCACGCACCACAGGCGCAAGGTCGAACCCGTCGAAGCCCCCCAGGTCGGGGTCCTCGTCGCGGGCCCGGGCGCGCAACGTGGCCGCCTGCTCGCGCAGCTCCCGCGCGACGGCCACGCCGTCGGACTGCAGGTCCTGCGTGCGGATCTTCTTCCCGACGAGCACCTCGGACACGGCGATCGCCTCGAGACAGCGGGCCGCGGCGAGCAACACCGACCCGCCCTCCGCGGTCAGCGCGGCCTCGAGGCTCGAGTTGGGCAGGAGCTGGTCGGTCGGGTCGAGGTCGGCGATCAGGAAGCGGACGTCGTCGATGTCACCCACGGCGAGGCTCCTCTCGTGGTGGAAGGGGTTGGCGCGCAGGACACGTTCATGGCAGGGCGGAAAGGAAGCGCCCCGAACGGACCTTCACGAGTCGGTGATGTCCAGTCGGGCGGGGTCCCGTGTTGACGCGCCACCCCCACCCCCCGACCGGTCAGGCCGAGGGGTGAGAGAAGCGGGTCACTTCGGGTCGGTGCCCTTCGTGGCGTCCTCGAGCTGCTGCTCGAGCTCCGCGATCCGCTTGTCACGCGAGGCCAGAGCGGCCTCGTGCTCCTCACGCAGGGACTCCTCGACGTCGGCACGGACCTGCTCGACGTCGACGCTCTCGCCGGCCGCGGCAGCCGTCTTGGCCTTCGCCGCGCGGACGTTCGCGGCGGTCGCCTTCTTCGTGCCCTTGGGGAGGAGTCGCTCGTTCTTGAGCCACACCTCCGGGACGGACGAGATGTTGCCCGCCGCGTCGACCACGTCGACGAAGTCGGACTCGGACAGGATGACCTTGCCGTTGCTCATGGCATCCCCTCTCACGCGGGCTGGCTGGCGTAGGCGAAGCGGGGGTCTCCGCCCGCGGCACCGACGATGTGACGGACCCGCCAGTAGCAGGTGTCGTCGTCGAAGGAGCCGGAGTCGATGCCCAGGTCGCTGCCGCCGACGGACTTGCCCTGGTCGCTCTTGACCCGCACGTCCGGCTGCTCGTACCCGACGAGGAACGCCGTGTAGAAGGCCGGCCGCGGGGTGGTCGTGAGCGGCAGGACGAACCACGCCGTCCCGGGCAGGTTGTCCAGCACGGTGAGGGTGATGCCCGAGTACGGGTTGGGCCCGACCGTGGTGGTGTCGCCGGTGGTGTGGCGCACCTCGACCGCGTTGAGGATGCGCCGCGCCGTGAACTGCAGCGCCGGACCGACGACGAGCTGCAGCGCACCCGGGTAGAGCAGGTTGCCCTCGGCGTCGGTCTGCGTCGTCACGTTGACGATCGCGGCCTCGAGCGCGCTCTCGGACAGGGCGACCGATCCGAGGTTGCCGTTGCCGGCGTTGAACATGGCGGTGTTCGGGACGCCAGTGAGCGGGTTGGCGAGCGCCTCGAGGGACGCGAAGTCCTCGGTGGCGACGGCCTTGCCGGCCCACGACTCGGGGACCTTGCGCAGCTCGTTCAGCTGGTCGTTGACGCGGGCCTCGAAGGAGTACCCGAACTGCTCGCCGGTCTTGTGCACGCTGATCTCCCGCTCGGACAGGCTGTAGCCGGCCTCGGGGTAGTTGCTGTGCTCGGGGACGCGGGGCAGGACGGTGCGGGCGCCGGCCAGGTCGATGAGCTTCTTGGGGCGGAAGTCGTTGACCGTGGTGCGCGTGGAGAACTTGTCCCACTGGCGCGGCATCTGCGTGTACTGCGCGAGCATCTCGCGGTCGAGGACGTCCCCGGCGGCGGACCGGAAGAGGTCGCTGCTGGTGATGGCCTCGTTGACGGCGAAGCGCACGCGGTCGTTGCCCTGCCACGCGGCGGCGAGCAGGCGGGCGGTGTTGGCGATCTCGGCCTCGGAGACGACGCCGCGGCGGATCCCGTTGGTGAGGTCGCGCTCGGTGACGCCGAGGGAGCCGGCGAGGGCGAGGATCTGGCTGTTGCTGCTCATGGTGGGTGGCCTCCTCAGACCTGAGCCGGACGAACGACGGCGACGCCGGAGGTCCCGGCGCGCTGGCCGGTCTCGCCGACCTTGGGGACGGTGTAGCCCCACGGTGCGCCGGTTCCGGTGGTGGACAGCACCGGGGCGGTCGCGCCGGCGCGTGCGGTCAGGTAGACCGGGGTGAACGGGCCGGCGATGGCGCCGCCGACCTCGTACGTGTAGGAGCGGGCGTCGGTGACGACGGACGCGTTGCCAGCGGCGTTGCCGCCCTCGCCGATGTTGGTGGCAGCGACGCCGTTGACGGCGCCGACACGGACCGGGTCGCCGGACTTGGTGCCGGCGACGACCGGGAGGGACAGCTCGGTCGCGGGGCGCATGTACTCGTTGCGCATGGCTCAGGCCTCCTTGATGGTGCGGCCGAAGGCTGCGGCGACGGCGTCGTCCGCGGACTCCACGACCTTGCTGGTGTCGGTGTCGATGACGGTGGCGCCGAAGCCGGTGATGCGGCCGGCGCCCTGGGCGGCGGCGCGGTCGGCGACGGCGGACTCGACGGCGGTACGCAGGGCGTCCTCGTCGAGCTCGTCGGCCTGGAGTGCGTCGGCGGTGATGCCGCGACGCTCGAGCGCGTTGAGGGTGTCGTGTCCCTCGACGCTGTTGACGACGCGGTCGATGGCCTCGCGGCGCTCGAACGCGGCGACGCGGGCCTCGGCGGCCTGGGCGCGGGCGGTGGCGGCGTCGCGCTCGGACTCGGCCGTGGTTGCCCGGCCGGCGTCCGCCTCGAGCTGAGCCAGTCGGCTCTCCTCGATCTGGGGCATGGTGTCCTCCTTGGACTCCTGGGTGGACCCGGCCGGGATGACCGGGGGCTGGTGGCCCTCACCGACGGTGTCGGTGGCGGGGCTGTCGTCGGGCACGACGGGCACGTAGCTGGTGGTGGGGCGGACCTCGGTGGGGTCGTCCCAGTCGATGACGGCGTTGGGCGCGTCGTACGTGTAGGGCACGGCCCAGACCTTGGAGCGCTGCCCTTCGACGTAGACCGACACGTAGGCGACGCCGGTGTCGGGGTCGTGGTCGTGGACGTAGGCGTCGCCATGGTCGGCGGCGGCCGCGTTGAGCGCGGACCGGACCTCGTCGGTGGTGGCCTCGACGAGGTCACGGCGCGCGGACTCGACCGCGGCCAGGATCCGCCCGCCGCGGCCGGCGCGGGTCACGAGGTCCACGGACACGCCCTCGATGAGCTGCGTGACGATCGTGCCCTTGCGGCCCTCAGCCTCACCGACGGTGGTGTCGGCGGCGGCGCGGATGCTCATGCCGACGGACTCCATGAACACCGGGTCGGTGATGAGGTCGCGGTAGGGGCCGATGACCTTGGCTTCGGCGACGAGCGCGCCGTCGGCGTAGGTGGCGTCCTCGTCGAGGACCGCGGCGAGGTCGCGCACGGACCGCTCGGGGCGGTCGTGGCGCTCGGACTCGGAGGGGTGGTCGAAGAAGATGTGGGTGCCGGCGGGGAAGACCTGCTCGTTGGCGGCGTTCTCGAGGACCTGGGGAGAGTAGTAGCCCGAGGAGCCCCAGCCTGCGTCGATCAGCTGCAGGCTGATGCGTCCGGGGGTGGGGGACTCGGTGACGGTCAGGGTGGACGCCTCGGTGATGCGCTTGGGCATGGCGGTCGCCTCCTCGGCGTGGGATCGTGTTGGGCATGACTGTCGAAGAGGAACCCGCCCAGCGGGATGGTTGGTCGGCGCGGACCTGGCTGCTGCTGATCCTCGGGTTCTGGGTGCTGCGTGCCGTCGCAGTAGCTGCAGGCCAGGAGAACGTCGGCGCCGCGTTCCTGCTGCTTGCGATCGCGTGCGCAGCGGGCCTGGTGTGGCGGCTGCTGCGTGGGCGCTGACGACGCCAACGCCGGGCCCGCACCCCGCGAGTGCCCCGGCCACGACTGGCGAGTCGTCGAGTCCGTGCTCACGCACGATGGGGCCTACGTCGAGCAGGTGTGCCGCCTCTGCGAGACCGTCACGATGGTGACGCCCCGCGAGCTCGGCGGCTGGGTCTAGGACGCGAGGTCCCGCACCGGGGTCGGCACGATGCTCGGCCGCCACCCGTCGGTGTCGCGGCGCTTCGCCAGGTCCGCCCACCCGACCTGCCCAGAGTCCAGGAGCGCCAGACGCTGCGCGCCCATGATCTGCACGCGCTGCGACTGCGGGAGCCCGTCGAACCACGCCCGCGCGTCCGGCAGGATCGGCTCGGGCTCCTCGATGTCGGGGAAGCCCAGGTCCTTCCACGACGCTGCGACCGGGAGCCGGTCGCACCTGCCTTGCTGGTGGTCCAGGGGGCCGGCCACGGTCGGTGGGTGCTGCGTGCCGTGCATCGACAGGCAGGACGGGCACGTGCGCTGGTCGAGGGTCGCGATCCACTGCCAGCCGGTGACAACGCCCTGACCGGCGAGGCGGTCCTGCTGGGCGCGGGACGCTGCACGGTGCGCGTCGAGCAGCTCGGTACGAGCGATGACCTTCGCCCGCTGCAGCCCGCCGTCGAACGCGCCCTGCACGCGGGCCACCATCTCCCGGGCCGCGGTCTCGGGGTGGTCACCGACGGCGACGCCCTTGACGAGGGTGGAGCGCATCGCGGCGTCGGCCTGTGCGGACAGCGGCCGCGACCGCGCGACGACATCCTTCGAGGTGCGGTCCACGATCGCGCGGATCGCGTCCTTGTCGACCAGGTCGAACCCGGACGCGACCACCGCGGTCCCGCCAGCCTGCGGCGGGAACTGGCTTGCGGTCAGGCGGCGCTGCCACTCCGTGACGTCCTCGAGGAGCGCGTCCACGTCCTGCACCACCCGCACCGGCACGAGGCCCTGCAGGTCCTTGAGGAGCTCACGTGTCGCGTCGCGAGCACGCAACGCCCGACGAGCACGGCGCACCTTCGATGCGGGCGGCCACTTCCCGTCCTTGCTGGCGGCGACGAGGTCCGCGATGGCGGCCTCCCACTCAGCGGCGACCTCGTTCCACGCCCTCGACCACGCGAGGGTGAGGTCTTGGGTGACCTGGTCGACGTGCGTGCCGACACCGGTGCGCATCCCGTCGAGCAGGACGAGGGTCTCCTCGTTGATTGCCACGAAGATCAACCCTGGGGGTTGCCGGCGCCGTCATAGCCCGGGTCCTGCGCGGCCACGGCGGTACGGGAGGACGGAGGCACGAAGTTCCCGTTGTCGTCCTTGACCGCGTCGAGCTCCCCGTCGATGTCGTCGACGCCGAGCGCGACGAGCACGAGCCGCGCGATCGTCAGGGGGTCGACAACGTCGAGGCCGTCGGCGATCTCCAGGGACTCCATGACGGTCTTGACGTCGACCTTCTCCAATGACGGCCAGTCCACGGTGATGTCGTGCTGCTGGTCGCCCGCCAGGTCGATGACCTCTCGCTGGGAGCCGGGGTCACGCAGGATCGTGCCGCGAAGGGGGCCGCCGGGTGCGCGGACCGCTTCGCGGATGACGTGCCCGAGGACGGTGCGGATCAGGTCGGAGTCGACGGCGCGGCGCAGCTGCCGCTCGAGTTCGAGGGGCCGGTCGAGGGTCTCCGCGGTGGCGCGGGCACCGGTGACGCCCGGGTCGGACAGGAGCATGGTGACGGGCAGGTCGAGAGCGGCGGCGACCATCCCGGCCAGGGGCTTGCTCGAGCCGGCGTCGATGGTCGCGCCGGACTTGGACACGGCCTCGAACGTCTGGCCCTCACCGGTGACTGCGACCTGGCCGACACCTTGCCCGTCGGTGGGGACGCTCGCGAACTTCTCGCGGACCTGCGCGGCCCCACGGCGGGTCTTCGCGGTCGCACGGAACGCGACGGTCGCGAGGGCCTTGTGGAGCTTCGCCCAGTCCTGCAGGAAGTCCTTGTACCCGGCGGCCCAGGGCAGGGCGGCGAGGACGTCGGGGATGCCCCACCGGGACTCGCTCGGGCGGTTGACGGCGGTGTGGACGACGGGCTTGTCCCACTCGACGGGGTGCCCGTCGATCGACCTGGCGCGGGTGGCTGGGCGGAAGTTCACGTCGGGGTAGTACACGGTCCGCGACTCGGTCACGGTGCTCGTGGTGCCGAGCGCGTTCTGCGTGACGCGCTTGGCCGTGTACTGCCGCTTGTACAGCCACGGCGTGGCCGCGTCCTCCGGGTCGGTGATGATGTCAGTGACCTGCGACGGGGGGATGACGCGCACCCGCACGCGGCCGGTGCGGGGGTCGGTCGGCAGCGCGTGGAACGTGTTGCCGTCGGTGTTGCGGGCGCGCTCACGTTCGGCGCAGGCCTGCACGCTGGTGAAGGTTTCCGCGTTCTCCGGGTCGTCCCAGAAGGCCTGGACGACGGCGTTGAGGTCCTGCCCGTCATCGCTGCTGGGCGCGGACACGGACGGGGATCCGAGGTACGCGATGCGCAGGTTCACGCCGCGCTTGATGAGGGGGTCGGCGGCCACGTTGATGCGGGCGACGGCGGCGACCTGCATGATCGACGCGCGGTCGATGACGTCTGTGCCGTCGCCGGCGGTGAGCTTCGCCCAGCCGCGGTCTTCCGCGGACAGGAGTCGTTGCGCGTCGAGGGCGGCCTCTTCGAGGGACTCGACGAGGTGCTCGAGTTGGGCGAGCTCGTGGCGGGGGAGGGTCACGGTGTCGGTCACGTCGCCCCCTTCGAGGTATCAGTAGCTGGGCGCCCAGGAGAGGGCGCCTTCGTCTTCGTCGAGCAGCTCGGTCCAGTCGTGCACGTCACCGTCACCGAGGAGGGGCACGAGCAGCAGCCGGTGCACGGCCTGCGACATCCCGTCCACCGTGTCGTCGTTCGCGCCGGCCGGGAACTCCCGCGCTTCCTCCGTCAGGGTGGTGACCCACGCGGTGCCCTCGACCTTGAGCGGGTCGGGCAGGACCACGTTCTTCGACTCCACGAACGGGGTGACCGCGGCCGCGCGGGCGTACTTGCTGCCCTCCGGTTCGACGGGGATGAGGCCACCGACCCGCGAGCGGAGCGCGTTCAAGATGGCGGGCCCGTTGGCCTTGTCCTCCACGAGCTTCGCGATCGCCTGCGGCCACCGCGCGGACAGGTCGAGCATCATCTGCACGGACTCGGTGAAGCCAGCCCGGCGACGGACCTGGTCGAGGAGGTAGGCGTGGACGCCTCGGCGGAGCCAGACCTGACCGACGACGTAGTCGCTGGCCTTGGTGTCCTTGAACGTGAAGTCCCAGGACTGCACCAGCTCGAGGTTCGGGTCTCGGCCGACCTCGGGCACGATCCGGGACCCGTCCTCGCGTTCGACCCACAGCGGCAGCTCGTAGCGGGCCCACGCGTCGACGGGGAAGAGGTTGCCCTCGTCGGGTGTGGGGTTGCCCTGGTAGAGGCTGGCCCAGGTGCGGGAGCCGACGCGGACCTTGACCGCGGCCCACTGCGCGAGGGTGCGGCCACGCGCTGAGGCCATGAACTCGTCGAGTTCACGATCGAGGGGGTCGGTGTCGGGGTCGACGCACTGGGCGGGGATGTTCACCACGCGCCAGAGGTGTCCGTCTTCGGCTGCGAGGAGCCGTCCGGCGAGGTCGTCGTGGTGCCAGCGGGTCAGGATGAGGACGACGGGCGCTCCGGGGGCGAGGCGCGTGGATGCGACGTCCGTCCACCAGTCCCAGGCTCGGTCTCGGTACACCTTCGAGTCGGCCTGCTCGCGGTTGCTGATGGGGTCGTCGATGACCATGAGGTCGGCGGGCCGGCCGGTGAGGCCGGAGCCGATGCCGACGGACAGGACGCCGCCGGTGTGGCCGTCGAGGGTCCAGTCGGAGACGGCGCCGTTGTCGGGGGCGATGGTCAGGCCGAGGTCGGGGTGTTCGGTGATGCGGCGGCGGATGGCGCGACCGTTGCGGTTGGCCAGGGACTGGGCGTAGGACGCGGTGACGATCCGCAGGTCGGGGTTCTGGGTGAGGGCCCAGACGGGGAAGTCGCCGGCGGCGCGGGTGCTCTTGCCCTCCTGTGGGGGCATGGTGATGATGAGCCGGCCGTCGGGGGTGTCGAGGAGCCGCGCGAGCTCGGCGTCGATGAGGTCGAGCGCGGGGGTTTGGACGGTGCGGGGGTCGAGGTGTTGGGCGAGGTCGCCGGGGGTGTCCCACGCGCGGGCGGGGGGCTCGAACAGGCGGGCGGCGAACTCGAAGGCGCTGTCGGTGCTGTCGTGGACGATGTTTGTCATGAGGCCTCCTCACCGGAGGGGGCGCTGATGAAGGGGAGTTCTCATGGTCGACGCTGAGGGACACGAGCAGTGGGTCCGGTCAGTCTGGGAGAAGACGCAGGCCACGGGCCTGTCCGGCCCTCATCGCCACGTGTGGAGCCGCCTCGCGGTCCTGCTGCAGCACGCTGAGGTGGTCTGGGCTGACGGGGATCTTACGGAGGAAGGGATGCGTACGTCTGGCCAGGTCATCGTCTTCACGGAGCGCCACGTCGCGGTGGCCACGCTCACGAATGAGCTCCGCTGGCAGGACTACACGGAGGGGGCTCCGAGCGGCAGCACTGACGTGAAGGTGATCTCGCGAGGCGACTTGGAGCAGATATCCGTGCTGTCGGATGCCGAAGGGGATGACCCGCGCGCGAACGCCCCGTACGTGTGGATCAGCCAGGACTTCTTCGATGGCGAGCCCTGGCCGCGGTTCAATGCCCCGATCGAGCTTCGTTATCGCGGGGGGATGGTCGTGACGGTCAACGGCCGCTTGTCCGAGAAGTTCAGCACCAGCGAGGGACCGAAGTTCATGACTTCGCTGCTGGAGGACCTCACGAAGTAGCGAAGCGACCCGACCTGCCCGTGGGCATGACGAATCGCTGAGCCCATTATGCACTCGCCCGCGCGGCCACGTCCACACCGGCCGCGTGGGCGAGTCGCCACTCCGCCCACGCCACCCGGAACGCCAGACACTCGACGCACTCGATCGGGTAGCCCTGGTCGTCGATGTCCCAGTGGCGGGCCTTCGTGACCTCGTGCTCAGCGCACCACGCGACGTGCTGCCCCAGGACGTCCAGGCTGCCGTGGTCGGGTTCGCCGGTGCGGTCCCACGTCTCGCCGCACCCGGTGCAGGTGGCGAGCTCGTCGTCGATGCGGATGCGGAGGGTGTCGGTGTCCCAGCACTGGGGGCAGGGCACGCCGTGGGGGCGGTAGGCGGGGGTGTCGTGCTGGGTGAGGAGGCGGGCGGTGGCCCACCAGGAGCGGACGCGGCGGTGGGGTTCGTGTCCGAGGGCGCCGGACAGGCGGGACAAGACAGCGGGGAGGGGGCCGGTGTTGTCGACGCCGTGGTCGTCGGCGAGGGCGCGTGCTTGGCGGTCGATGCGGGTGAGGGCGTCGGTGGCGCCGAGGTGGGCGGCGGGCTTGGACGCGAATCCTCCCTTGGCGGCATCGGTGTCGGAGAGGCCGGTGGTTCCGGTGACGCCGGCGAGCTGCTCGAGGAGCGGGGGTTCGGTGACGTGGTGGAGCTCGCGGTGCCCGTTGTCGCGGTGGATCACCGAGGTGGTGGTGTGGGTGCGGACCAGTTCGCGGATGTGGTCGGCGGCGAGCATGGGTGGGCGGGTGGAGGTCACGGGTCAGGCTCCTTCGGTCGGGGTGGGGGTGAGGCGGTGGTGGGCGATGTGCCAGATGTCGCCGCGGCCGGTCATCTGCAGGCGGGTCGCGGGCCCGCAGGGGCAGCTCTCGGAGTGGTCGTGGTCGATGGCGTCGTCTAGGGGGACGTAGTGGATGTGGTCGCCGTCGACGACGCAAGCCCAGGCCGGCACGGGTGCGCGCGGGTCGTCGGTGCCGGGCTCGTCGTCCTCGTCGTGGGTCGCTGGCGGGCCCGGGTCGAGGTGGTCCGCGATCGCCTGGGCGCCGTCGCCGAGGTGCGCGAAGAGGTACCCGAGGTGCTCGAGGGTGCTGGCGGTGATCTCGATGAGCCCGGCGAGCCAGCGGCGGGGCGTGAGCGGCGGGCGGCCGGTCATGACGGGTCTCCGGCGAGGAGCCGCAGCTGCGCGGGCACGACCTGCGGCACGAGCTCGGCCTGCTCGGGCGTGAGGTTGAGCGCGTCGAGGATCGCGCGGATCGCGCCGGCGATCGCGGCGCCCTGGGACTCGGCGATGCGCACGCGCCGCTCGTCGATGCCGGCCTTGAGCGCGGCCGCGGCGTAGGCGGCGAGCTTGTCCTGGGCTTCGGTGAGGAGCCGGTACGCGACGTGCGGGCCGGCCTCGTGGGTCTTCTTGTCGATGGGCCCTTCGGCGCCGAACCCGTCCTCGTGCTTCGTGACGCCCCACACGAGGTCGTCGTCGGTGACGTCTTCGACCCGGGCGCGCCAGTACGTGACGATCCCCGCCTGGTAGTGGACGAGCTCGAGGAGCGCGTCGGCGGGGTGGATGTCCGTGCGGGCGGCGAACCGCGCAGCGTCGGCGCGGGCTTGCTCTTCCTGCTGGCGCTCGTCGCGCTTCCTGATGGCTTGGGGTGCGCGGCCGCCGTGGGTGCCGCACACGGTCATGCCGGTGACGGCGCGCTTCTTGCAGGGACGGCCGGCGCTGGTGTGGGCGGTGCAGGCGGGGTGGGGTTGGCCGCAGCGGGCGCATGGGGTGGGGGTGGTCATGGGGTTGGCCTCTCTGGTTCGCGGGGGAGGTGGCCGGGGTCGTAGTCGTGTGGGCAGGTGCGGTGCCACCTGGCGTGGTCGCGGATTCGTTGGCGCCGGTCGGCTTTGGTGATGTGGGGCATGGCGTTGAGGACGGCGAGCTCGCGGTCGAGGCGGGCGCAGTCGGGGTGCTTCACGCCCGCTCACCGCCCAGTCGCCGTCGCAGCATCGCGAGGGTCTCGTCGGACAGCTGCTCGGCCGTGGGGATCGGCTTGTAGTGCTTGGGGCCGACGAGGCGCCAGTAGCCGGGCTCGGTGAAGTCGTGGCCGAAGAACGGTCTGCGGTCCTCGCGCGTGAACTCCGACAGCGTCTCGGCCCGCACCTCGGCGTCACGGGCGCGGATGAGATCCCGCAGGCGCTCAACCTCGGCGAGCAGGGCCGCCACGTCGCCGGGGCGCTCCAGTCCCAGCCCGGTGCTGTGGCGCTCCCGGATGTCCGCCAGCCGCTCCGGGGTCATGCCGCTCACGACTGGTCCTTCGCTTCGGACTGCGCCCAGAACACGCCCCCATAGCCGTGATCGCCGTCGTGGCCCCTCGGCTTGGTGCAGATGCAGTCCTGATATCCGGGGCGCACGCTGAGGCACTTGCACCTCGGGTTGCCCTCGCAAGTGCAGTCGTAGCCACCACCCGCGATGGGAGGGCACTTGCCGCAACAGGTGGCGGGGCGCTCGATGCGGTCGATGCTGTCCGCGCGGTCGAGCAGCCAGTCGTCGGCTGGCATTCCGAGCGTGGTCCCCTTGTGGAGGAAGATGTGCCTCATCTCGTCCGCCGCCTCCCGCAGCGCACGGGCAGCGACCGCCGCGTCATGGGAGGGGGAGGCGAGCAGGCCAGCGGCGTCGAGGGCTCGGGCGGCTTCGCGCGCCGCGTCGATGCCGATGGTCACGGACTCGTAGCCGGTCCCGACCTGGATGCCGCTGATCTCGTCGGCGGTGCGGTCGATGTGTGTGGGCGTCGGGTGGTTCATGGGTGGGTCGTCCTGGCTGGTGTCGATGGGTGAGCGGTGACTGTCCCCCGGGTGGTTGACCGTGTCCTGGGGGACGGTCGGACTGTGTCCGTCCCCCGTAGGGGAGGGGGACGGGACACAGTCGTCCGGGACCCGGTCCGGGGGGACAGTCGGGGGGACGGTGGGGGGACAGTCGGTCGTGTTGTTGTACACAGGGTTGTCCACAGGGGTCAGTCCTCGTCTCGGTTGTCGGTGAAGGGGGTTACGAGGTAGTGAAAGGAGCCACCTCGGGGTGCGTCTTCGAGTCGGATGTGGCCTTCGGCGACGAGTGCGGCGATGGCGTCGTCGATGGAGTCCTTCTTGCCGCGGACCCCGGTGCGGATCGCGTTGCCGGAGACGCCGTTGGACTTGGCGAGGAAGTCGCTGACGCGGGCCATGAGGGTGGTGGGCCGGAAGTGGCCGTCGTCGTCGATGGACTGGGTGGGGTGGTCGAGCCAGGCGCGGATGGGGGCGTTCTCGCGGAGGTCGGTGGCGTCCATGTGGAGCTCGGCGACGGTGGTGCCGTTGGGGCCGATGTCGCCGTGGCGGTCTTTGTCGATGACGAGCTTGGCGTGGCCGTGTGCTTGCTTGCCGAAGGACTTGACGGTGAGGAGCTTGTAGGCGGCGCCGGTGATGCCAGCGAGCTTGTGCTGGCCGCCGATGGCGTAGCGGCCGCGGGAGTCGCTGTTCTTGACGACGTGGTCGATCTGGAGGACGGCGGGGCCGTGGGCGGCGAGGCGGTGGGGGATGAGCGCGAGCCAGCGGGCGACGTCTTCGTTGTCCATGAGGGACAGGCCGTGGAGGGTCATGGCTTCGGTGATGCCGTCGACGATGGCGAGGGTGGTGCCGGCGGCGTGGGTGTCGAGGCGGGTGGCTGCGGCTGGGTCGAGGGCGACGTGGGGGCGGATGTAGCGGACGTGGCGGGTGATGAGCTGGTCGGGGCATTCGAGGGAGCGGAGGCGGGCGATGAGGGTCTGTGGTCGGTCTTCGAAGTCGACGTAGAGGACGTCGTGGCCGTTGGTGATTTCTTGGGCGACGGCGACGAGTGCGAACCATGATTTGCCGGAGCCTGGCTCGCCGCTGATGGAGTGGATGGCGCCTGGGTAGAGGAGGTTCTTCCCGTCGCGGCGGGTGACGAGGGTGGCGGTGGGGCCGGCCATGTCGCCGTGGGCGATGAGGTCGGCGAGGTCGATGGGTGCCCAGGGGTCGTCGGGTGCGTCTGGGTCGACGCCGGGGATCCGTGGTGGGAGGTGGGTGAGTTCGGTGGTGGTGCGGTTGGTGAGTTCGTCGAGGTCGAGGTCGCCGGGGGTGAGTGCGGTGGCGCGGAGGCGGTCGGCGAGGGTGAGGACGCGTCGGCGGGTGGCGTGCTCGGCGATGATGCGGGCGTGGTAGCCGGCGGTTTCGGGGATGGGGGCGTTGGTGAGGAGGTCGTGGAGGTAGGCGCGTCCGCCGGTGCGGTCGAGCTGCTGGGTGCGCTCGAGGTGGTCGCCGACGGTGACGGGGTCGACGGGTTCGCCGCGGGACCAGAGGTGTTCGATGGCGTCGTGGATGAGCTCGTGGCCGGGTCGGTAGTGGTCGCGAGCGGCGATGGTGGTGGTGACGTCGGTCAGCGCGGTGTGGTTGCCGGTGAGGAGGGCGCCGAGGACGGCGCGTTCGGCGTCTTGGTTGTTGGGGGGTGTGAGGTCGCGCGTGGTCCCGTTGTCGGGGACGGGGGTGAGGTGTCGGCGGTCGCTCACGGTGGTCATGGCTCCTGCTGGGGGTGTGGCGGGGAGGGGGGCTGTGCTGGCTGCCTCTCGGCGACCCGGGCCGGGTGGTGGGGTCCGGGTCGCCTGGGGGCGGTCAGGTGAGCCAGACGGTGCGTTCGGTCTGTGCCTGCACGTTGGTGACGACGTCGTCGAACGCGGCGAGGAGCACGTCGCGGGGGCGGGTGAGGCGGTAGCCGAGGGCGAGCTGTCCGCCGTTGATGCGGTAGCGGAACCGGGCGCCGATCTTGTAGGCGGTGCCGCGTTCGTAGACCTGGAGGCCGATGTCGAAGGTGTCGGGGATCGCGATGGATCCCTTCTTGCCGGCGGCGGCGTCGGTGTGCTCCTTGTAGGTCACCTGGGTCTCGCCGGACTTGAGGCGCTGGCTGGTGTCGAAGTCGACGCGGGTGGTGGCCTGGAAGGTCTGGGCGAGCTCGAGCATGTCGGCGCCGGAGGGGGTGACGAAGTTGGGGAGGTGGTCTTCGATGAACTCGGCGAACTCGACCTGGGGCATGAGCTGCCCGTCGCGCTTGATCCAGTCGGTCCAGTCCTTGGAGGGGGCCAGGGTGAGGGTGATGGTGTGGTCGCCCCACTCGGGCATGCCGTGGCCGTCGATGCCGCCGCCGGTGGTGGAGTCGACGTGGGCGTTGATGACGGCCTTGATGTGGCTGGGGTCGGCCTTGCCCCACAGCTCGGTTTGCGGCAGGCCGTGCTTGGTGAGGTAGGAGACGAGGGAGTCGACGTCGGTGACGGTGTGGTTGCCGGTCTTGCGGTTGGGGTGGGCCTGTTGCTGCTCGAGCTCGTCGCGCAGGTCGATGATGTTGTTGTCGCGGTCGATGTAGAGGCCGGTGTCGACGAGGTAGGGCTCGACGGCTTCCTGGGCGGTGGTGATGAGGTCGTGGTTCTCGGTGGTGTCGGGCATCGGTTCAGTCCTTCTGTGCTGTGGTGAGGGTTCGGTAGTGCTCGGTCCAGGCGGGCTCGGCCTCCCGGAAGGGGGCCCAGCTGTCGTCGGTGAGCACGTGCTGCGCCCACTCGGCGCTGTCGGATGAGGGCTCGAAGGGGGGCTGGTCGTTGGCGCAGCGTTCGCACACGGCTTCGCCCTCGATCTCGTAGGCGAGGTGCTCCTCGCAGAAGAAGAGGCCGCAGTTGTCGGCCTCACCGGTCACTCCGCCGCCACAGGCGTGGGACATCCCCCGGTCGATGGCCGCGTCGCAGTCGGGGTGGTCGCAGGCGGCGGGGACGCCGTAGCCGATGTGTCGGCGGCGATGTGGGTCTTGCCCGATGGCCCAGCCCATGTCAGGCGCCCGTGCCGGTGTCACGGACTTCGCCGGTGGCCGGGTCGACGCCCGGGGGTGGGGTGACCTCGCGGAGGAAGTCGAACGTGACCTGGTTGGGGTCGTCGCGCTGGAGGTTGCCGTCGCGGCCGCGGAAGAAGATGCTCGAGCCGCGGTCGTGCTCGGGGAGCTTGAGCTTGATCTCGTCGGAGACCTGGAGGCAGGACTCGTTGCCCTTGAGGGGTTCGACGGTGACGGTCAGGGTGATGGTGCCCTTCTTGCCGGTGTCTTCGACGCGGGAGACGAGGTCGCGCAGTCCGTCGCTGAGCTCGTCGTGGGTGCGCCCGCGGTTCTGCTCGCGGATGAAGTCCGCGAACGGGCGGGAGTGTGGCTCGGTCATGCTGGGTTCTCTCCTTCGGTGGTGGTGCTGGTGGTGGGCGGGGCGAGCAGCTGCTGGGCGCGGGCCTTCTCGGGTCCGTCGGGGGCGTGGTCGATGTAGTGCCGCAGCGCGGCGCGTTCGGCGGACTTCGTGGAGGCGTGCACGACGAGGCGCAGGTCGCTGCAGGTGCATTCGACGTGGACGCGGGCGCATGGCATCCGGGTGACGGTGAGCGTGTGCCCGGGCAGCGGGGCGAGGAGCGGGCGCTTGAGCGTGCTCATGCGGCGCTCCTGCGGCCTCGGTCACGCACGCGGGGCGGCAGGCCGTCGCGGGTGGGCTGATCGTGGCCCTGGGCGATGGCGTTGCGGTGGAACGCGGCGCGCAGCTGGCCGGCGAGGTCGGGGTCGTCGATGGTCTCGTCGTCCCACGCGAGCGGCGGGACCCATCCCATCCGGTCCGCGTAGGCGCGTGCCCGCGTGGGCACGGATCCGTGGCGACCGGACGGGGGCGCGGGGGTGTCCCACAGCTCGTCGTAGAGGTCGCGGGCGCGGGTGGCGGTGGCAACGGTGACTTCGCGGTGGCCGTGGATGGTGGCGCCGATGTTCGACGGGCGGATGTCCAGGCGCCGGGCGAGCTCGCCCATGGACCAGCCGATGGCGACGAGTGCTTGGAGGCGGCGTCGGGTGCCGGTGCCGTCGATGATGCGTCCGGGCGCGAGGTCGAGGGTGACGGCGAGGATCGCGTCGCGGGTCTTGGGCATGACGCGTTTGGTGGGGGCGAGGCCGCGGGTGGGGTCGCCGTAGATGAGCTTCCACACGACGGAGCGTTCGAGGCCGGCGGCGTCGGCGACGCGCTTCCAGCCCATGCCTTGGGCCTGCAGCTGCTGGACGTGGGCGCGCACGGGGGCGGCGTCGATGTAGGCGTCGCGGCCGTAGGCGCGGTCCTTGGCGCGGCGTCGTTCGTAGGTGCTGGCGGCGTCGCGGCAGGAGCGGCACCTGCACTTGTCGATGACGTAGGCGTTGCGCTCGCCGTGCTGGTGGCGGGGCTGTCCGTGCTCGTCGAGGTGGGTGCAGTCGCGGGCGGGGCCGGATGCTGCCTTGCGTGCTGCGACGCGTGCGGCGCGGTCTTGGCGGGCGCGGTGGGCGTCGCAGGAGTGGCGGCGGAGGGCGTAGGCGGCCTTGGCGGGGGTGTCGTAGGTGCCGGCCCATCCGCAGTCGCATTCGGCGCGGTGTCGGGTGCTCATGCCACGACCTCGAGGGCATCGCCGGGGCGGCAGGGGCAGGGCAGGAGACCGTCGAGGGTGCCGGTGATGATGCCGAGCTCGTCGATGGTGACGACGCCGTAGAAGGCGCCGCGGGGGGTGTCGTCGTCCCATTCGATGCCGAGGACGACGATGGTTTCGCCGGTCGCGGGGACGGCGTCGACCATGCGGGCGGGGACGGTGGCGCCGCCGGGGAGGGCAAGGGTGTCGCCTTCGGTGGGGATGTCGCCGAAGAGGGTGTCGTTCATGCCGCGATCCCTGGTCGGGCGACCTTGGCGAGTGCCCGGACGTGGGTGGCGGGCAACTCGTCGACGGGGTGGCCGACGAGCCGGGCGCCGATCGCGGCGAGCACGAGCGCGTCCGCTTGGTTGTTGTCGCGGACGTCGACGTGCGGGTAGCGGCGGGCTACGGCCAGGAGGACGGCGTCCTTGCTGGCGTTGCCCTTGCCCGTGGCGTAGGTCTTCAGCTGCCCAGCGCCGACCTCGATGACGTCGACGTCGACGGCGTCCAGGCGGGTGACGAGCATCCACCAGAGCCCGTTGAGCATTGACGTGCCCGTGTTGGCCTTCGACAGGGCGGGGGTTTCGATGACGGCCAGCTCGGTGTCGTGGTTGATCGCCTTGATGACGATCGTGTCGACGATCCGCTCGAGGCGGTCACGGCGCTCGGCCAAGGTCGCGCCGGCGGCCCCCTTCGTCGTGATCGTCTCGGTGGGGATGACGAGGTGGTCGTCGGTGTCGAGGAGCGCGAGGCCGGTGCCGGTCAGGGACGGGTCGATGCCGAGGACGCGGGTCATGCCGCACCGCCGGTGAGGAAGGAGAGGAGCTCGGGTGCGGTGGCCTTCGCGTGGATGTCGCCGCGGTACTGGACGAGCACGTACCGGCCCCGCACCTCGGTGATGACCCCGTCCTCGGGGGGTGCGGTCGGGTCGGGGCGGTAGGTGACGCCTGCGCCGATCTGGTCGCTGGCCTGCTGCAGGGTGATGCTCATCGGGGTCCTCCGGGGTGGCGTTCGTGGATGGTGAGGGTGTCGGCGTCGTGGTGGGCCTTGACGCCGGTCTCGAGCTCGACGGCGTGGACGATGTCGCGGGTGACGGTGGCGACGCGCCAGAGGCGCCCGGCGGGAGAGCGGACGATGTCGCCGGGCTGCAGGCCGGTGGTCGGGATCTCGGCGGTCATGCCTGGTCACCGAGGATCTGGTCGGCGAGGCGCGTGGCGGAGAGCACGGTGTCGTCCCATGCGTCGCCGTAGTTGGTGTTGAGGCCGGACGTGCCGAGCCCCTCGTCCAGCCACGCGGCTGTGTTGTCGAGCGACTCAGCCACTACGAGCGCGACGCCGGGGTGCATGGTGGCGATGTAGTCGGCGTGGACTTGGTCCGTCGATTCGGAGATGACCTCCGTCATGCCTTCGAACCGGCCCGTGACGCCACCTCTCCGGTCCGCCTTCCACGGTCCGGGCGTCGCTGCCTCGGCCCGCTCGCGCAGGACGGTCGCTGCCTGACGCAGCCGCTCGGCGCTCACTGGATGATCCCGAGGGCGCGGGCCGCGACGCCGACGATCGCGAGGAAGGTCGTGGCCGCTGCCATCCCGGCGGCCGTGGCGACCGCGCCGGCGATGAGGGTGCGTGCGGTGTTCACTGGGTCACCGCCGGGAACTCGTCCCAGGTGCGGCCGTCGAGCTCGCGGCCGGCGGCCTTCTTACCCACGCGCCAGACGGCGGTGTAGCTGCCGATCGAGCCATCGGCCTCGGCCTCGTCCCCGGTGACCAACGCGCCGGACTTGGCGTTCACCCAGCCCGCAGGGTCGGTCCATGCCCACGGGTCGTGCTCGCGGTGGTGGGTCGCGTACTCGCCCCACTGCTTGAAGTGGAAGGCGACACCGGCGGCCTCGCACTGGTCGCGAAGGGAGCGCGCCCACTCGGGGTGCATCGGTCGAGCGCCGTGGCCAGACTCGCCACCGACGATGACCCAGTCGAGCGCGCTCCAGCAGCCGTTGTCTTCGCATGTCCGGCGGCGGTGATCGCACGTCTCGGTGAGGCCGAGGTCGACGGGTCCGAGGAGCGGCTCGCAGGACAGGAAGCGCACGGCGGCGGGGGTGTCGAGCAGCGCGGGGATGCGCAGGTCGGCGCGCTGCTGGTCCTCCACGGAGACGCCGAGCCACACGTTCGGCAGCGGCCACTGCGTTACGGGCTCCGCCACTTCCTCTCCCCGTGGGTGCTCGGTGGTGTAGACCGCCTCCCCGAACAGGTCGAGGAAGGCGTCACTCGAGAGCAGGGATCGCATGCGGCCGTGGCGCTTCGTGAGCACCTGGAAGGTGTGCTGCCCGGCGAGGGCCATGACGGCGAACACCTTGGCGATGTACTCGTCGGGGATGTCCTTGTGGAACAGGTCGGACATGGAGTTGACGAAGACGCGGCGCGGCCGCTGCCAGCGCAGGGGCTGGTCGAGGCGCTCGGGGTGCAGCGTGACCGCGAAGCCGTCGGGGTAGGCCTTCGTCCCGGCGAAGCGGTGGGCGATGGTCTCGGCGTAGCAGTGGTCGCAGCCGGGAGAGACCTTGCCGCAGCCGGTGACGGGGTTCCACGTGGCGTCGGTCCACTCGATCTTGGTCTTGTCGCTCATCGTCGTCTCCTTCGGTAGGTGGATCGGTGGTGTGCCCCGGACCCGGGGCGGGTGTCGTGTCCTGCACTGTCGTGGGGTCCGGGTGCTCCGGGGGGTGGCCCGTCAGGCGTTGGCCTTCCGTGCGGCCCACACGAGGTCGATCACGACGGGGAAGGCCTTACCGGTGGGGTCGACGACGTCCACGGCCCTGTCGAGACGAGAGCGGCATCCGCTCATGCACTCCTTGGCGTGCCGGCTTGCGGCGCGAAGGATGCGGCGGCCCTCCTCATGGCCCGGGATCCCTTCGCCTGCCCACGCGGCGATGAACCGCAGGTCGTCCCACGCGGCGGTGCGGACCGCGTCCAGCGACTCGGTGCGCGAGGGGTCAGAAGGGGGGTTCGTCGTAGGCACCGGAACCACCCCCGCCCCATCCCTGTTGGGCAGCTGCGGGCTGCTGCGCGGCCGGGCGGGACTGCTGCTGCGCTGGTGGCTGGGCTGCCTGCTGGCGGTACTGCTGCGCCTGCTGACCACCCCACCCGTCGTCCTGCGGAGCCTGCCGAGCGCCGCCGCTCTGGGTCTTCGTCACCTTGGCGGTGGCGTACCGCAGCGACGGGCCGACCTCGTCGACCTGCATCTCCATCACGGACCGCTTGGCGCCGGTCTCCTTGTCCTCCCAGTTGCGCTGGACGAGGCCGCCTGTGACGACGACACGCATCCCGCGAGCCAGGGACTCGGCAACATGCTCGGCCTGCTCGCGCCACACGCTGCAGCGCATGAACAGCGTCTCGCCATCCTCGAACTCGTTGGTCTGCTTGTTGAACTTCCGCGGTGTCGACGCCACGGTGAAGTTGGTGACAGCCGCGCCGCTCGGGGTGAACCGGAGCTCAGGGTCGGCTGTGAGGTTTCCGATCACGGTGATAGGGGTCTCGTTGCTCATGCTGCGGTGTCCTCTCGAGGTGCCGGCAGCTGGTCCGGTGACCAGTCCGCGGGTGGGTTCTGGATGGGCCATTCACGGGCCACGTCGTCGGGCTTGCCCTGTTTGCGCAGGTACCGGCCGAAGGACTCGGCCTGGCCCCGCTTCTCCATGACCTGCCACGCGTGCAGGTCCTTCGCGGCGCGCTGCACGAGGTGGGGGTGCCGCTGGGCGATGACCCACGCGATGCGTCCTGCGGCCAGGGCGTCGGCGGTTGCGCCGTGGGCTTCGGCCTCGGTGAGGGCGATCCCGTAGTGGGCGGCGACGTCGACGAGCTTGCGGGAGCCCTTGCGGTAGGTGTCGACGGCCTTGTCGAGGACGAACGTGTCGACGACGCACCCTTCGGTGGCGAGGTCCTCGAGGGCGGTGACTTCCTCGCGGTGGCCGTGGCGCATGCACTCGGCCCAAAGCATCGTCAGGTCGTAGGTGACGTTGTGGCCGACGATGGGCACGTCGTGCAGGGAGAGCGCGACGAGAGTCGAGGCGATGTCGAAGACGCCGACGGCTGCAGCCCGGCCGTTGTGCTGGGCGAAGTCCGTCGAGATCCCGTGCACTGCGGTTGCTCCGTCGGGGATGGGGATGCCGGGGTCGAGGAGCCACTCGTGGGTGATCGGCTTCTGGCCGGGGATGACGTGGATGATGGCGGCGGTGACGATGCGGTCGCGGTGCGGGTCGACGCCCGTGGTCTCGAGGTCGAAGAGGGCCAGGGGCCCGGTGTGCCAACTCATGCCGCCACCGCCCCGGACTCGATCGCGGACCGCAGCTCGGCCAGCTGCTCACCGGTCAGGTCGGCGACGGGCTGTGCGAACTGCTGCTCGGCGAGCTCCGCGAGCTGGCTGGTGGTGATGCCCTTGGCGCCCGCTGCGGCCACCACGTCCTGCCACGAGGACCCGCCCGGCTCGGGCTCGATCTCGCCGTCGGTGGGGGCGGGGTCGAGGTCGGCGTCGGCGGCGGCCTTGATGTCCGAGGCACGTCCCGTGATGAGGGCCTTGAGGTCGTCGTCCAGGTGCCCGGACGCGCCCGCTGCGCGCCACACGTTCTGGCAGTCCTCCACGCTGACCGCATCGGCGAGCATCTGCTCGTAGTCCGGGCGCTCCACGGCCGGGCCCTGCTCGAGCTGCAGCGCGCCACCGCTGCCAGCCTCCAGCTCGGTCGCTCCTGCCGGGGCGGCCGCCGCCATGACCTCGTTGAGCCTCTGCTTGGTGATGGCCAGGTCGAGGACGGGCACCACGTACTGCTTCGTCTCGCCGTTGCTGACGCTGGTGCGCTGCTGCAGCACGAGGTTCGCGGGCACGTAGTCCCCGACGAAGTTCGACAGCTCGACCATGTTCGGCAGCTCGGCCGCGGCGTTCCACCCGTGAGTCTCCAGGCGCCACACGCCGAGAGACTCGAGGTCGCGGAGCATGACGGACAGGCGGGTGGTGGGCTTCGCGTTGGCGTGCGCCGGGTCGTCAGGGTCGCACGGGGTGTCGGTCAGGACGTTGGTGTAGCCGTCGCACCGGTGGGTGCAGCCACCGCCGGACCACGTCTCCATCCACTGGGAGATGCCGCCCTTGACCGCGATGACGGGGATGGATCGCGCGTCGGTGACGACCTCGTACTCGGTCTTCGACCCGTTCTTCCACTCGCTGGCCGTGCCGCCGTAGAGGGTGGCGAGGGCTTCGATGTGGTCGCGGTTGCCGGAGGTGAACCGGAACCGGTCCAGCTTGTCCGGGCGGGTCTTGCCCGATCGGGTCGCGACCTTCTGGCCGATGCGGATGCGCCCGTGTTCGGCGTGCCGGCGCTGGATGGTGAGGATGGGCATGGTCAGGCCGCCTTCGTCGTCTCGGTGGTGGTCTTCGGGGTGACGGTCTTGCGGGTGCGCTTCGGCTTCGCCTTGCCGCTGGGGGTGATGGGGCGGTGATCGCCCCGGGCCACGTCCGCGCCGGTGGAGTGCATCCACTTCGCGATGGAGAGGCAGCCCTGGAACGCGTTCCACTCGGCGTCACCGGACGGCAGCGGGATGAGCTCGTAGGTGCGGCGCCGCAGGTTCAGCACGGCGGTGCCGACGATCCCCTTCGGCATCGCGACGATGTCCCCGTCGGGGGTCCACGCCTCCCGTGCCCGGCGGAGCGCGGTCAGCTGCAGGGCGTACTCGCCGTAGACCGACGTGGCGGCTCGGGTCGCGCTGCTCTTGTAGTCGATGAGCCAGAGGCCGCGCTTGGCAGGGTCGTCGACGCGGTTCGTCGGCATGCCCGGGATGTGCCCGTCGAGCGGCAGGCGCACGAGGAGGTCGAGGGTGCCGGCGTACCCGAGTCCGGGGTAGGCGACGGTCAGCTCGGTCGCTTCGACGTCGCGCTGCAGGTCGACGTCGAACTCGGTGAAGAACTTGAGGAGCTGCTCGACGAACGGGGCGCAGTCCTCGTCGCCGTCCTCGTAGGCCAGGTCGACGCCCAGGACGTGGGCCTCGGCGAGGGCGTGGACTCGGGAGCCCATGTCGGCGGCCTTGTCGCGGGCGACGGTGACCGATCGGGAGAGGTCCTTGCGGACGGTCTCGGGGTCCTCGGTGCGCAGCCGGTGGGTGAGGATGGGCAGCTGCTCGATGGCTTCCTCGGCAACGATCTTCGCGGCCCAGGGGACGAGGGCGGGCTTGGCGCAGCCGACGGACAGGGCGTTGGTGACGGAGATGAGTTGCTGCCCGGTCTGGGGGTGGTTGTAGTAGCGGCCCTGGGCGGTGGCTTCGGCGTGGCGGGGGCTGGTCATGACGGGTCCTTGGGGTCGTCGAGCCATCCGGCTCGGTGGGCGATGAGGGCGAAGACGCAGCCGGTGATGAAGAGGGCCACGTCAGACCGCCTCGGGAAGGGCGTCGTCGTGGGTGCAGTGGCGGCAGCACATGCCCGCGTGCTCGCACTCGCCCTGGTGTCGGCCGCAGGAGCGGCACGGGATCTCGGGGTCGTAGGTCTCGGGGTCGAAGTACGCGTCCACGTCACGCCTCCTTGGCCTGGCACCCGGACCAGCCGCACGTCTGGCCGGCGGGGTGGTCGTGGTGGAACGAGAGGGCGATGAGGCCCGCGATGACGTAGGCGGCGATGACCACGAGTGCGGCGCCCATGGCCTAGATCCCGTCCGCGTGGGGGCCGCAGTACGACCCGGCGTCGGCGTAGCTCGTGCAGGTCCCGACGATGCAGATCGCCGGTTCGGTGGCGGCGGACTCGAGGTCTTCGAGGAGCTGCTCGGCCTGGGGGAGGGTGAGTTCCCACGCGGTGGTGGCGTGCGCGGCCAGGGCGCCGGCGATGCGGTCCATGACGCGGTGGTGGGCCTGCACGGTCTCCGTGCTGGCGTGGGGGCGGCGGATCATCGTCTGCAGGCGGGCGAGGAGGACGAGGTCGGCCATGTGGCGGCGGGTGAGGTCGCGGGCGAGTTGCCGTGCGGCTTCGTCGGTGAGGCGGACGGTGACGAGGTGGATGTTGTCGCGGGTGATGGTCTGCTCGATGGTGAAGGGCGCGTTGAGGGTGACGCGGTCTTCGGGGTTGACGTCCGAGCGGGGGGAGCCGTGGGGGGAAGTCCGGCTGCTACCCCCGCTCGTCGTCCCGGCCTCCGCAGCAGCCAGCGGGGGAGCGGTAGCTGCCGTGGAGGAGGTCTGGTGGGTGCGGCAGGCGATCTTCACGCCGTCGCAGGTGGGGCAGTCGAGTCCGTTGTGGCGGATGTCGTGGCAGTTGGTCAGGTCGTGGTCTTGGGCGCGGCGGGCGGCGAGCTCGTCCGGGGTGAGGTGTCGAATGCGGTATCCGTCGATGCTCATCGGATAGCCTTTCTGTGATCTGGAGGGCCGGTTCTGACTTGGCGGTTGGGCCGGCCCTTCGGCATGTCTGGGGGTGGGTCAGGCGGAGCGGCGGAGGTCGAGCCACCGTTCGAGGCGCTGGAGGTCGTAGCGCCACTTCGGGCGCTGGTCGGTGCCGAGGTTCACGGCGAAGGCCTTGTACTCACCGCGGCGCGTGTTCCGGCGGACCGTGGTGAGGGACTCGGCCAGGACCTCCGCGATCTCGTCCGCGGTCGCCAGCGGCCTGCGGGCGCTCATCAGGACGCCCTTCGCATCTGCTGGTTGTCGATCGACCCGCTGCTGGGGGACACGCGGACCTCGAAAAGGACCGTCGTGGGGACCCCGAGGGCCTCCGCGATCTTGTCGCCGAGCTCCGTGGTGCAGGAGGAGCGTCGGCCTGAGAGGAGGTGGGAGATGAATCCCTTGGAGCAGCCGGCGTACCGGGCCAGTCGCGCCAGGCTGAACTGGTCCTGCTCCATGAGTGCGCGGAGGGTGTCCGCGCTCTTGAGCTTCATGTAGGCCCCCTTCGGCCATCGGTTTCTGCGTGTCATCACTGTCCCTTGCTAGACGGTTATCTGTCAAGTAGTACGGGACGATGATGCGTCTACTGCTAGACGGTTGTCAAGCAAATGACAGGCGTGTGGTTCCTTAGGGCCTGTAAACACGCGGGATTTGTGCCGACGAACTAGTAGACGCGGGGCTACTGTCGGCGTGTCATGTGGTGGTAGACGGAAGGTTGGCGGGCGTGGTTGAGGATCGGCAGTCCAGGACGGAGAGTTCTGGCGTGCCCACGATCAGCGAGCTCATCGAGCGACAGCGCCGCGACTCCGGCCTCTCCTACCGGGAGATGGCTGAGCGCGCGGCGCGTGCTGGCCTGCACATCAAGTTCCAGACCATCGCGAACCTCGCGACCACCCCGCCCAAGGAGTGGCCGAAGAGGGCCGAGACGATCCAAGCGCTCGCGGAGGGACTCGACGTCCCCGAGCGGCTCGTGGTTCTCGCCTTCGCGTGCTCGTTCGGTCTGGACGTCCAGCGTGATGAGTCGACGCTCGGACTGATGCTGCCGGCCGGGACTCGTCATCTCGATGAGGGCGTGCAGAGGGCAGTCGCCGCGATGGTGCGGTCGATCGTCGATGCTCGAGAGGACGTGGGGAACGATGAGCGTTCCGCCGCCAACACACAGGCCCCGGGGAGCGGGGCCAAGAGCGATTACGGCAAGGCGGCGCGCAAGGGCCGCCGGCAGATCGTCGACGAGCCAGGCGACGGCGCCTAGCGCCCGGGCTGTCGGTGTCCCGTGATGAGGTCACCGGCATGCACCACCCGCACCCGTGGCGCGCCCTCCGCGCCCTGACCGACTGGACGCTCCACTGGCGCGACCTCGGCGACGACGTGCTCGGCGTGACCGACTTTGACGAGCAGTCGGTGACGCTCACCACAGGCATGACGCAGGCACAGCGACGATCCACGGTCGCGCACGAGATCGTGCACGCCGAGCGCGGACCCGTCCCGCCCTGGCTGCAGGCGAGGGAGGAACGGGACGTGGACGCGGTGGCCGCGAGGTGGCTCATCCCGTGGCCGGTGCTTGTCGATGCGTGCCGGTGGGCTCGCACCCTCGAGGAGCTCGCCGAGGAGCTGTGGGTGGACGAGGCGACGGCGGAGTGTCGGCTGCGGCACCTGCATCCGAGCGAGAGGACGAAGCTGATGGAGGTGTGGGCGGATGACGCGCGAGCTCACGGACACTGACCGGGCGCTGCTGGATGTCTGGCGGCGGTGGCCGCACGATCATGAGCGGGATCGGCGGGTGAACGCCTACCGGGAGGTGGGCCTGTCGGAGACGCGGGCGGTGCAGGTCGTCAACCGTCTCCTGTCGGAACCGGCGGCGTACCAGTACGATCCGGTGACCGTTGCAAGGTTGCGGCGGCTCAGGGACTCGAGGGTGAGGCGGGCAGCATGAAGCGTGTCAGGGGAGTGGCCGCGACTGCGGCATTGGTGGGGGCCGTGCTGGGGTTGGGCGGGTGCGGCATCGCGCCGACCACGCCGACAGAGACGAGCACCTCGACGAGCAGCACCACGACGCAGGCGGCCATGCAGCGGGTGCAGCTCGCCGCGAACGCGTGCATGGTCGGGCACATCACCCAGGACGAGGGGACGTCCATCACCCTGGACACGAAGGGGTCCGAGGACGGGACCGGCGTGATCAGCGAAACGGTGGAGGACGTGGGGTGCGTGCTCGGGGAGCTCGAGGCACCGGACTACGTCACGCAGCACATCAGCACCACTCGCGCGCTCGACGGCCAGCAGACCGACGAGTGGGACGACATCGAGGCGCGGTGGACCTACCACCCGGACGACGGCCTGCAGATCACGTTCATCGACAGGGCGTGACCCGTGGGGCACGTCGTCGACAGGTGGACCGTCCCCAACCCCGACGGTGGGCGCCGGCTCAAGGGCCCGCGCCACGGCCGGGGGAAGCGGTGGCTCGCGCGGTGGGTCGAGCCCGACGGCCGAGAGCGGTCCCAGGCCTGCGCTTCGAAGGACGAAGCGCTGGCGGTGCTCGCGAAGGTCGACACCGACAAGCGCGCCGGCACCTACGTCACCCCGTCCACGGTCACCTTCCGCGAGTACGCGGAGGCGTGGCGGCGGCGGCAGGTGCATCACGCGCCGAGCACGGCCGACCAGGTCCGCTCGAGGCTGCAGAACCACGCGTACCCGGCGCTCGGTGACGTGCAGCTGGCGAAGGTCACGCGGGCGATGGTGCAGGACCTCGTCGCGGGGTCGGGGCTCGCGCCGTCGACGGTGCGGGTCCTCTACACCTACGTGTCCGCGGTCTTCGACAGCGCGGTCGAGGACCGGTTGATCGCGGTGACGCCGTGCCGGCGGATCACGATGCCCCGCGCGGAGACCGAGGCGGTCACGCCGATGAGCGTGGAGGAGGTCGCGCAGGTCGCGGACGCGGTCCCGGGCGCGCTGCGGGCGATGGTGTGGCTCGGTGCGGGGTCGGGGCTGCGGCCGGGGGAGCTGCGCGCGTTGACGGTTGACCGGGTTGCTGGCGGGGTGCTGGTCGTGGACCGGCAGCTCGCCGTGGGGTCGACGCGTGAGGGGCTGGTGTGGGGGCCGTTGAAGCGTCCCGGGTCGCGGCGGAGGGTGCCGCTCGCGGAGTCGACGGCGCGGATCCTCCAGGAGCATCTGGAGGCTCGTCCGCCTGGGCCGTCGGGTCTGGTGTTCACGGCCCGGTCGGGTGGCCCGCTGAGCAGGAGCCACCTGCAGTACGCGTGGCGTGAGGCTGCGGGCCGGCCGAAGGGGGAGGGGTGGCACGAGCTGCGGCACCATCACGCCAGCCTGCTGATCTCGGCGGGCCTGTCGCCGCGGGCGGTGGCGGACCGGTTGGGGCACGCGGACCCGTCGGAGACCCTGCGTACATATGCCCATCTGTGGCCGTCGGATCAGTCGTCGATCTTGGCAGCGATCGAGGGTGCGCACGGGGCGGTTTCTGGGTCCGTCTCAGGTCCGTCCGAGGCCGCCTAGGTCCGCGTCTGGTCCGTATCTCGCGGCTTCTAGCGACTCCCGGTGACGTCCCGTGACTACCCAGTTTCCCCCGGTATGCCGGGGGAAAGCCCGCCAATCGGCGGGCGGCGGGGGATGAGTCGGCCTGTAAGCCGGGTTCTGTCCCCCGGCACCGTCGCCGGTGCCGGGGTGACGGCCATCCATCTCGGGTCGCCGTTGCCGACGACCTCCAGCGTCCTACCCGTGTGCTCGGGCGGGCCGCCCTCGGACGCACACTGTCTGGACTTGCTCCGGGTGGGGTTTACCGAGCCGATCCGGTCACCCGGATCGCTGGTGGTCTCTTGCACCACCGTTTCACCCTTACCGCGACCGCCGAGGCGGTCGTGGCGGTCTGCTTTCTGTGGCACTGTCCCGCGGGTCACCCCGGGTGGCTGTTGGCCACCACCCTGCCCTGTGGAGCCCGGACTTTCCTCGACACCACCGAGGTGGTGACGCAGCCGTCCGGCCGACTCATCCGCCGAGCAGTCTACGGGTGCATCGGCACCCTTCGCGCCGGGTGGGTCGAGCCAAGACGGGCGTCACTCCCGGGTCGTGTGCCGCACCCACCCGGTCGTCGCCCCGACGAGCAGCACGACGACGCCGGCGATCACCGAGGGGACCGGCAGGAGGACGGCGACGCCGAGGCAGCCCAGCAGGCCGAGCGTCGGGATGACCCGGTGGACCCAGCCCCCCTCGAGCGTCCACGCGCTGGCGTTGGCGATCGCATAGTAGACGAGGACGCAGAAGCTCGAGAAGCCGATCGCCCCGTCGAGGTCCCCGAGCACGATGAGGACGATGACCACGGCGGTGACCACCGCCTCCGCCCGGCGCGGCACCGCGTGCGGACCGTCGACCAGGGCGAGGACGGGCGGCAGGTGCCTGTCCCGCGCCATGGCCAGGACGGTGCGCGAGACCCCCAGGGTGAGGGCGAGGAGCGCCCCGCCGGCGGCCACGACCGCGGCGATGCGCAGCGCCGGGCCGAGCCAGGGCCACGCCGAGATCTCCGCGGCCTCGGCCAGCGGCGCCTGCCGGGCCGCGAGCCACCCCACGCCGAAGCCCTGGGTCAGGGCGACGGCGACGAGGACGTAGACGGCCAGCACGATGCCCAGGGCGATGGCGATGGCCCGCGGGATCGTCCGGCGCGGGTCGGCGACCTCCTCGCCGAGCGTGGCCATGCGGGCGTACCCGGCGAAGGCGAAGAACAGGAACCCGGCGCCCTGGGCGATGCCGACCGGGCCGCCGGGCACCACCGGGTCGACCAGCGGCGCCTCGGCCAGCGCAGGAGGGCTGACGAGGAGCACGACGGCGAAGGTCACGACGAGCGCGAGGACGCCGACCGCGATGGCCAGGGCGACGCGGGCCGAGCGCTGCACGCCCTGCAGGTTGAGCGCGAGGACGGCGAGCACCGTCACGACGGCCACGACCCTCGACGCGTCGGGGAAGAGATGGACCCCGATCGTCATCGCCATGGCGGCGCACGAGGCGGTCTTGCCGGTGATGAAGGCCCAGCCCGCGAGGTGCCCCCACGGCACCCCGAGCTGCTCGCGCCCGTAGACGTAGGTCCCCCCGGACTGCGGGTGGACCGCGGCCAGGCGCGCGGAGGAGACGGCGTTGGCGACGGCGATGGCCGCGGCCAGCAGGATGGCGAAGGGGAGGCCGTCACCGGCAGCAGCGGCCGCCGGGGCGAAGACGACGAAGAGCCCCGCGCCGACCATCGCGGCGATCCCGATGCCCACGGCATCGAGCAGCCCCAGGCCGCGCCGCAGCGTGCCCGTGCTCCCACCCGGTGCGGTCGTCATGGCTCCAGACTGCCCCACCCTCGGTGGCCGCCGCAGGTGACGCGTCCCGTGGCGGCTTCAGTTCCCCCGCGCCGCGAGACGGGCGGCACCGATGATGCCGGCCTTGTTCTTCAACCTGGCCGGGACGATCTCGGTGCGCAGGTCCAGCAGCGGGAGGAAGCTCGCCGCCTGCTTGCTGACGCCACCGCCGACGACGATGAGGTCGGGCCAGAAGAGCGACTCCAGGTGGGAGTAGTACGTCTGCAGCCGCTCGGCCCACTGCTCCATGGTGAGGGCGTCGCGCTCGCGCACCGACTCGGCCGCGCGGGACTCCGCGTCGTGCCCCTCGATCTCCAGGTGCCCGAGCTCGGTGTTGGGCACGAGGTGGCCGTCGACGAGGAGGGCGCTGCCGATGCCGGTGCCCAGGGTCGTCACGAGCACGACGCCGTCGACCCCCTTCGCCGCACCGTGGTGGCGCTCGGCGACGCCCGCGGCGTCCGCGTCGTTGACGATGTGCACCTCGCGCCCGAGCCGGTCGGCGAAGAGCGCGCGCGCATCCGTGTCGATCCACGACTTGTCGATGTTGGCGGCCGTCCGCACGACCCCGTGGGTGACGACGGCCGGCAGGGTGATGCCGAGGGGCACCGACGTCTTGACCGAGAAGTGCTCGGCGATCTGCTCCACGACGTCGCACACCGCCTCGGGGGTGGACTCCTCCGGGGTGGCCACCCTCAGCCGGTCGTCGGTGAAGACGCCCTTGTCGAGGTCGACGGGGGCGCCCTTGATGCCCGATCCCCCGATGTCGATGCCGAGTGCGTCGAACTTCTTGCTCATCGTCGTGCCTTCCAGCTCAGGGGAGGGTGAGGATCTCGTTGCCGGAGTCGGTGACCAGGATCGTGTGCTCGAACTGCGCGGACCGCCGACGGTCCCGCGTCACGACCGTCCACCCGTCGTCCCACAGCTCCCAGTCCGGGGTGCCGAGGTTGAGCATGGGCTCGATCGTGAAGGTCATGCCCGGCTCGATGACCGTGTCGTACTGCGGCGCCGCGTCGTAGTGGGGGATGACGAGCCCGGAGTGGAAGGCGCTGCCGATGCCGTGGCCGGTGTAGTCGCGCACGACCCCGTAGCCGAAGCGCTCGGCGTACTTCTCGATGACCCGACCGATGACGTTGACCTGCCGTCCGGGCAGCGCGGCCCTGATCCCGCGCATCATCGCCTCGTGGGTCCGCTCGACGAGCAGCCGGGACTCCTCGTCCGGATCGCCGGCGAAGAAGGTCGCGTTGGTGTCGCCGTGGACGCCGCCGACGTAGGCGGTGATGTCGATGTTGACCAGATCGCCGTCCTCGAGGGGCCGGCTGTCGGGGATACCGTGGCAGACGACCTCGTTGACGGACGTGCACAGCGACTTGGGGAAGCCGCGGTAGCCGAGCGTCGAGGGGTAGGCGCCGTGGTCGAGGAGGAACTCGTGGCCGACCCGGTCGACCTCCTCCGTCGTGACGCCGGGAGCGACGGCGGCCCCGGCCGCGGCGAGGGCCTGGGCGGCGACCCGCGAGGCGTGGCGCATCCGCTCGATCGTCTCCGGGTCCTTGATCTCGCTGCCGGACCACGGCTCGGGAGCCGGTCGGTCGACGTACTCGGGGCGCGTGATCGCCGCCGGCACGGGGCGGCGCGGGGACACGGCGCCGGGGGTCACGGTTGCGACGGGGGCGTGCATGCGGTGAAGTCTAGGCAACGAGAGCGTGGCCGATGCGCTCCGGTCTGCGGGTGCGACCCGCGAGGAAGGACGGCAGACGATGGCGTACTGGTTCAACATCGAGACCGGTCAGGTCGAGTCCGACGAGAACCGCTCCCAGGGCGAGGACGTCATGGGCCCCTACGGGACCGAGGCCGAGGCGGCGGCGGCGCTGGCCACGGCCCGCGCCAAGACGGAGGCCTGGGACGAGCAGGACCGCAAGGACCGCGAGTGGGAGACCGGCGACGCCGGCGCCTGACCCGCACCATGACGAAGGGAGCCGCCCCGGTGACCGGGGCGGCTCCCTTCGCGCGCTCAGCGGGGACGGTGGAGCGTGAGCGCCCAGGACCCGTCGCCGGGCCACGGCTGCGCGTCCCACGAGGCGTAGCGGGTGACGAGCGAGAGGTCCGCGGCGAAGGCCGCGCGCTCGAAGTCCTCGGCGCTCACCGCGGCGGCACCCGGCGGCTGGTGGCCGGGCAGCGCCCAGCCGCAGACCAGCCGGCCGTCCGGGGCCAGGTGCGCGCGCATGCGGCGCAGGACGTCGACGAGGGTCCCGTCGGCGAGGAAGGGCACGACATTGCCCGCGAGGACGACGACGTCGAAGGTCTGCGCGGTGAGCCACAGCGTCGCGAGGTCCGCGTGCACGAAGCGGGTCACGTCGTCGCGCTCACGGGCCACCTCGATCATCGCCCCGTCGGCGTCGACACCCACGACGTCGTGGCCGAGGGCGGTGAGGGCGGAGGCGATGCGACCCGTCCCGCACCCGGCGTCGAGGATGCGGGCGGGGGGCGCGTGGAGGGCGTGGACGAAACGCGCCTCACCGTCCAGGTCGACGCCCTGGGCGGCCAGCTCGTCGAAGCGCCGCTGGTAGGCGTAGGCCGCGTCGATCCCTCCCGACACCTCCGACCACCGGGTGCGGATCTCGGGCAGCTCGCCGGTGGCCATCGTCAGCTCTCGAAGGAGTGCTCGGTCGCGGGGAAGCTGCCGGCCGCGACGTCGGCGGCGTAGGCGCGGGCCGCGTCGCCCAGCACGGTGGACAGGTCGGCGTAGCGCTTGACGAAGCGGGGGGCCCGGCCCGAGCGCAGCCCGGCCATGTCCTGCCAGACGAGGACCTGGGCGTCGCAGTCGGGACCGGCGCCGATGCCGATGGTCGGGATGCGCAGCTCACGGGTGACGGCGGCCGCGGACGCTGCCGGCACCATCTCCATGACGACGGCGAAGGCGCCGGCCTCCTGCACGGCGCGAGCGTCCTCGAGGAGGCGGTCGGCGGCGTCGCCGCGACCCTGGACGCGGTACCCGCCGAGCGTGTGCTCGCTCTGCGGCGTGAAGCCGATGTGCGCCATGACGGGGATGCCCCCCTTCGCCATCCGCTCGATCGTCGGCGCCATCTCGACGCCGCCCTCGAGCTTGACCGCGTGCGCCAGGCCTTCCTTCATGAGGCGGGCCGCGGAGAGGTAGCCCTGCTCGGGGGAGGCCTGGTAGGTCCCGAAGGGGAGGTCCGCCACGACGAGCGCGCTGGAGGCCGCGCCGGCGACGGCCCGGGTGAGCGGGATCATCTCCTCGAGCGTGACCGGGACGGTCGTCTCGTACCCGTAGACGTTGTTGCCGGCGGAGTCGCCGACGAGCAGCACGGGGATGCCGGCCTCGTCGAAGACCTGTGCCGCATACATGTCGTAGGCGGTGAGCATCGCCCAGCGCTCGCCCTTCTCCTTCATGGCCTGCAGGTGGGGGATGCGGACCCGCCGGCGCGGGGCGGCGGGTGCGGCGGCGGACCCCGAGCCGTACGGGGCGGCCGTGTCGGCCGGGAGGGTGGGGGCGTCGGGCGTGGAGGGCGAGCTCATGGCCACATGCTAGGCCGCGGGGCCCCGGGCACGGAGACGTCCCGGCGAGGGTAAGGATTCCTTCAGGAAGTCCTGCGAACCCCCCCATGTGCCGTCAGATCTTGATTGAGTGCGCTCACCGCTTGTGGCAGACGCCACAACATCTCAGGAGGATCCGTGAAGAGACGCCACACCCATGTCGTGTCCGGACTCGCCGCTGGCGCCCTCGCCCTCACCCTCGCCCCGCTGTCGGCGAGCGCTGGGACGACGGCCGGCGTGGCACCCGACGACAGGGCCGCATCGACGGCCCGGCCCGACGACCTGCCGAACCCGCTCGGCGACGCGCAGCGGGAGCTGCGTCGGGCCGCGGTCGACCAGCTCATGCGCGGCGAGGCCAAGGTCGTGACCAAGAACGGCACCAAGGTCATCGAGGTCAAGAGCGAGGACGCCCCCGAGCGCCACGCCAAGGGCACGGCGAAGAAGCCCCCGCGCACCAAGTACGTGCAGTACGACGTCAACCGTGAGGCCTCGATCTTCACGATCCTCACCGATTTCGGCGACCAGACCCTGCCCGCGACAGGTGGCGCGCCCGGGCCGGTCAACAACTCGATCCCCGAGCCCGACCGCACCGAGAACAACACGACGATCTGGGACGAGGACTTCGGCCGCGAGCACTACACCGACCTGATGTTCGCCGAGGGCAAGGAGTCCTTCAAGGACTTCTACCTCAAGCAGTCCAACGGCCGCTTCCTCACCACGGGCGACGTCTCCGACTGGGTGAGGGTCCCGTACAACGAGGCCCGATACGGCCACAACCCCGTCGCCGGCGACGGCACGAGCGAGGCCGACGGCTACTGGAACTACATCAAGGACACCGCCCAGGCCTGGTACGACGACCAGAAGGCCCAGGGCAAGAGCGACGCCGAGATCAAGGAGTACCTGGCCCAGTTCGACGTCTGGGACCGGTACGACTTCGACGGTGACGGCGACTTCAACGAGCCCGACGGGTACATCGACCACTTCCAGGCGATCCACGCCGGCGAAGGGGAGGAGGCCGGGGGCGGCGCGGAGGGCGAGGACGCCATCTGGAGCCACCGCTGGTACGCCTTCTCCAACAACCTCGGCAAGGCCGGCCCGGAGCAGAACAAGCTCGGCGGCGTACCCCTCGGCGACTCCGGCATCTGGATCGGTGACTACACCACCGAGCCCGAGAACGGTGGCCTCGGCGTCTTCACCCACGAGTTCGGCCACGACCTCGGCCTGCCGGACCTGTACGACACGGCCGGTGGTGACAACGGCACCGGCTTCTGGACTCTGATGTCGGGCGGCTCGTGGCTGGGTGACGGCACCGAGGACATCGGCTCCAGCCCCGGCTACATGGGCGCGTGGGAGAAGCTGCAGCTCGGCTGGCTGGACGTCAAGGCCATGCAGCCCGGCGAGCGGGCCAAGGTCGACCTCGGCCCGGCCGACCGGGACAGCGCCAAGCTGCCGCAGGCCCTCGGTGTCGTGCTCCCCGAGCGCGATGTCACCACGGACTACAACACGCCGCACTCCGGCAGCTACGAGTGGTGGTCCGGGTCCGGTGACGACCTCAACAACTCGCTCACCCGCGAGATCGACCTGACCGGCGCCTCGTCGGCCTCGGTCACGGCCCAGATGGCCACCGACATCGAGACCGGCTACGACTTCCTCTACACCGAGGTGAGCACCGACGGCGGCTCGACGTGGACCGAGCTCGCGGCCGACGACACCGAGGACATGACCTGGCACGCGGAGACCACGGACCTCACTGCCTACGCGGGCGACAAGGTCCTCTTCCGCTGGCGCTACCAGACCGACGGTGGACTCGCCAAGACCGGCGCCTTCATCGACGACATCACCATCACGGTCGACGGCCGGGCCGTCCTCACCGACGACGTCGAGTCGGGTGACAACGGCTGGACCGCCGACGGGTTCACCCGGATGACGGGGTCGACCACCGAGGCCGTCCAGGACTACTACCTGGCGGAGAACCGCGTGTACTCCGGCTACGACGAGAACCTCAAGACCGGTCCGTACAACTTCGGCTGGGCCTCCACCCGGCCGGACTGGGTCGAGCGGTTCCCTTACCAGGACGGTCTGCTCGTCTGGTTCGCCAACGGCGAGTACAAGGACAACAACACCAGCTCCCACCCCGGGGGTGGGCTGGCCCTCCCGGTCGACGCCCGCCCGGCGCCGGTCACCTTCGAGAACGGCCGGCTGCTCGGCAACCGCCGTCAGCCCTTCGACGCCACCTTCGGCAAGCAGCGCACCGACGCGGTGACCTTCCACAACAACGGCATCGCCGAGACGGTGCCGTCGAGCAAGGGCATCGCGACCTTCGACGACTCCGACCCGGACCGCTACTGGTCCGCGGACAACCCGTGGAGCTCGACCAAGGTCGCCGGGTCCGGCACGAGGATCACGGTCAAGGCGCAGCACGGCGACGAGATGAAGCTCGACGTCCGCGCCGGCGAGTGAGGCCGTCGGCCTGACGCACACGGGCCCGTCCGTCCCCCCTTCACCGGGGGCGGGCGGGCCCGCGGCGCGTGCCCGCACAGGCCCCCC
>NZ_JBDIVG010000021.1:0-30497 GCF_039631275.1 Janibacter sp. LM | reverse complement strand
GCCCCCACCCGGGCCCGGCCGCCCCCCGCCCCCGGGGGGGGGGGGGCCCCGCGGCGCGTGCCCGCACAGGCCCCCCACTCCGCCGGATACTGTGGGCGAAGGCCCCGCCGGACGGGAGCCGGGACCGCTGGGAGAGGACCTTCGACGTGACGCAGACCGCTGACCACCTCCTGCCCGACTCTCCCGTGGAGCGCACCCTCGTCGCGAGGGGATGGGCCGACATCGACCTCGTGGAGCGGCTCGGCCCGGCGCGCACCCGACGGTTCCGCTCCGCGACGCTGGGCGCCGACGTCGACCGCGCGCGGGAGTGGTTCCGCTCGCCGGAGCCGGGCACGATCCCGCCGGGCATCGTCCAGATGTACGAGTCCGAGGCCAACGTGACGCGCTACCGCCGAGTCCTGGACTTCATCGGTGCCGGCGAGCGGGTCTTCGAGGTCGGCATCGGTCACGGCTTCCTCGCGACGATGATGCTGCGCGACGGGGGGATCGAGCGGTACCGGGGCGTCGACCTCTCGCGGTACAGCGTGCGCAAGACGACCCAGACGCTCGAGGCCAACGGCTTCGCGGACGTCGCCGAGGTCGCCGAGCAGGACCTCTACACGGTGACCCGGCAGGACCTCGAGGCCGTCGACGCGACCCTCCTCGTGTGCTGCGAGGTGATCGAGCACGTGCCCGAGCCGGAGGAGGCGCTCGCGACGCTCGCCCGGGCCCTGCCGGAGGGCACCGACCTGCTGTTCTCCATCCCGCTCGTCGGTCGCCTCGAAGGGGTCTGGGGGCACACGCAGGTCTTCGGCGCCGCGCGCATCCACGACATGCTCGCGCCCGCCGGCCTGGTGGCGCACCACGTCGAGGTCCTCCACGACACGTGGGCGGTCGTCCTGGCCTCCACGAGCACGGCGCCCTCGCCGCGGGCCGCCCGCGTGCTCGAGGCGACCGCGCCGGTGGAGCCCGAGCGCTTCCTCGAGCCGCCGTTCAGGTCGATGGCCAATGTCGTCGTCAAGGACCTCGAGCGCGTCGAGGCGCAGTGGATCAAGCGCGTCGCCGACCCCACGGTGGAGCCGTGCCCGGGTACCGGTGACGACCCCGGCCTGCCGCTGCGGGGCCTGCGGGTCAGGGCCGGCAACGAGAGCCCGACCCGCGGACCGGGCAAGGGCTGGGCGGCGTACGCCGGGGTCGCCTTCGCCGTGCCCGAGGGGACGAAGGGGGCGCGCCTGGAGGTCCACCTCGAGGATCCGGAGGCGGTCCGGGCCCTGCGGGTCGTGTGGTCGCGCGAGGGGGAGGCGGTCGGCAAGTGGGTCTGGCGTCCCGGCGAGGCCCGGCCGAGGATGGAGTCGCCCACCTTCCTCATCGCCCCCGGACGCGGCGGGATGTACCTGCGACGGGTCCCGGGGTCGCGGGTCGAGGGCTCGGACGCCGTCGAGGTCTTCGTCGAGGCCGAGGGCACCGCCGACATCGACTTCCGTGTCCTGCGCTGGGCCTGGGTGAGCTGACCTTGCCCGTGGGGCAGGATGGGCCCATGGATCGTCAGCAGGAGTTCGTCCTCCGCACCATCGAGGAACGCGACATCCGGTTCGTCCGGCTCTGGTTCACGGATGTGCTCGGCACGCTGAAGTCGGTGGCGATCGCGCCGGCCGAGCTCGAGGGTGCCTTCGCTGAGGGGATCGGGTTCGACGGGTCGGCCATCGAGGGCTTCACCAGGGTCTACGAGGCCGACATGCTCGCGCGCCCCGACCCCTCGACCTTCCAGGTGCTCCCGTGGCGCGGTGAGCACCCGGGCACTGCCCGGATGTTCTGCGACATCCAGCTGCCCGACGGCTCGGCCGCGCTCGCCGACGCCCGCTACGTCCTGCGCCGCGCGCTCGACAAGGCCGCCGACATGGGCTTCAGCTTCTACACCCACCCCGAGATCGAGTTCTTCCTCCTGCACCAGGGCACCCCTAAGGGCGCGCGGCCGGAGCCGGTCGACGACGGCGGCTACTTCGACCACGTGCCCAAGGGCGAGGCGCACGACTTCCGCCGGGCGGCGATCACGATGCTCGAGTCGGTCGGCATCTCCGTGGAGTTCAGCCACCACGAGGGCGCACCGGGGCAGAACGAGATCGACCTGCGCTACGCCGACGCGCTCTCCACCGCGGACAACATCATGACCTTCCGCACGGTGATCAAGGAGGTCGCGCTCGAGCAGGGTGTCTACGCGACCTTCATGCCCAAGGTCTTCGCCGAGCACCCCGGCAGCGGCATGCACACGCACATGTCGCTCTTCGAGGGCGACACCAACGCCTTCTACGAGCCCGGCGCGCCGTACCAGCTGAGCAAGGTCGGCCGGCAGTTCATCGCCGGCCTGCTGCACCACGGGCGCGAGTACACCGCCGTCACCAACCAGTGGGTCAACAGCTACAAGCGGCTGTGGGGCGGGGGCGAGGCCCCCGCGCACCTCACCTGGGGCCACAACAACCGCTCCGCCATGGTCCGGGTGCCGATGTACAAGCCCAACAAGGGCAACAGCAGCCGGGTCGAGGTCCGCAGCCTCGACTCCGCGTGCAACCCCTACCTCGCCTTCGCCGTGATGCTCTCGGCCGGCCTCAAGGGCATCGAGGAGGGCTACGAGCTCCCGCCCGAGGCCGAGGACGACGTCTGGGGCCTCACCGACCGCGAACGTCGCGCCATGGGGATCAAGCCGCTGCCGGCGAGCCTGGCCGAGGCGATCGAGGCCATGGAGGAGAGCGAGCTGGTCGCCGAGACCCTCGGCGAGCACGTCTTCGACTTCTTCCTGCGCAACAAGCGCCAGGAGTGGGACGACTACCGCAACCAGGTCACCCCCTTCGAGCTCGAGCGCCTGCTGCCCAGGCTGTGACCTCGTGACGCCACCACGCCGCGCGGTCCCGGGGCTCGCCCGACGGGGCTTCAACGACACGGCGCGCGCGGAGACGCTGCTGTCCGACCCGGCGCTCGAGCCGCTCGTCGACGCCCGGGAGCCGCTGCTCGCCGCGCTCGGTCGCGCCGCCGACCCCGACGCCGCCCTCCTGGGTCTCGTCCGGCTCCTCGAGGCCGCCGGCGACGAGACCGACCCCCTGGCCGCCGCCCTTCGCTCCGACGAGGCCGCGCGGCACCGCGTCATCGGTGCCCTCGGGATCTCGAGCGCCCTCGTGGACCACCTCGTGGCCCACCCCGAGCAGTGGCGCGACGCCGTCGACGCCGACGAGATGACCCCCGAGGAGCGGACCGAGGCGTTGCTCGGCGAGATCGCCGAGCACGGGGACCTCGAACCCCAGGACGCCCTGCGCGTCGGCTACCGGAGGCAGCTGCTCGGCATCGCGGCCTGCGACGTGACCTCCGAGGACCCGCTGACGCACCTGCCGACGACCGCCGCTGCCCTGGCCGACCTCGCCGGGTCGGCGCTCGAGGGCGCGGTGCGGATCGCGATCGACGAGCTCGGGGAGGCCGGCCAGACCTGCCGGTTCGCCGTCATCGGCATGGGCAAGGCCGGGGGACGGGAGCTCAACTACATCTCCGACGTCGACGTCATCTTCGTCGCCGAGCCCGTCGAGGGCGCCGACGAGGCCGCTGCCCTCGAGACGGCGACCAGGATCGCGACGCGCACGATGCACGCCTGCGCCGACGCCACCGCCCACGGCAGCCTGTGGCCCGTCGACGCGGCCCTGCGACCCGAGGGCAAGCAGGGCCCGCTCGTGCGCACCGTCGCCAGCCACCGCACGTACTACGAGCGCTGGGCCAAGACCTGGGAGTTCCAGGCCCTGCTCAAGGCGCGCCACCTGGCGGGCGACGCCGGCCTCGGCGCCGAGTACCTCGGTGCCGTGCGGCCGCTCGTCTGGGAGGCCGCCTCCCGGGAGGACTTCGTCGACGACGTGCAGGCCATGCGCCGCCGCGTCGAGGAGCACATCCCCGCCGCCGAGGCCGCGCGCCAGCTCAAGCTCGGCCCCGGCGGGCTGCGCGACGTCGAGTTCTCCGTGCAGCTGCTCCAGCTCGTCCACGGACGCACCGACGAGACGCTGCACTCGGGCACGACCCTCGACGCCCTCGCGGCGCTGTCCACCGGCGGCTACATCGGTCGCCGCGACGCGCGGGTCCTCGGCGACGCCTACCGGGTGCTGCGCACCCTGGAGCACCGGATCCAGCTGCACCGGCTGCGCCGCACGCACCTCATGCCGACGTCCGAGCAGGACCTGCGGCGTCTCGGCCGCGCCATGCGCCTCTTCGACCAGCCGGACAAGCAGGTGGTCGCCCTGCGCACCGAGCGCTCCCGGGAGGTGCGCCGCCTCCACCAGCAGCTCTTCTACCGGCCGCTGCTGTCCGCGGTCGCCCGGCTCAGCCCGGACGAGGCCCGGCTCACGCCCGACGCGGCCCGCGCGCGGCTCGGCGCCCTCGGCTACCGCGACCCTGCCGGGGCGCTGCGTCACCTCGAGGTGCTCACCGACGGGGTCAACCGCACGGCCGCGATCCAGCGCCAGCTCCTGCCGGTCATGCTCGAGTGGTTCGCGGAGATGGCCGACCCCGATGCCGGGCTCCTCGCCTTCCGCAAGGTGAGCGAGGCGCTCGGCTCCACGCACTGGTACCTCCGGCTGCTGCGGGACGAAGGGGAGGCCGCCCAGGTCCTCGCCCACACCCTCGGGGCCAGCCGGTTCGCCGGCGACCTGCTGCTGGCGAGCCCCGAGGCCGTCCAGATGCTCGGCGACGGGGACGGGCTGCGCCCCCGCGGCAGGGACGAGATCCTGCGCCGCATGCGGGCGGCGGCCGGCCGCCGCGACGACGCCGACGCGGCGGTCTCTGCGATCCGTGCCATCCGCCGCGCCGAGATCTTCCGCGTCGCCGTCGCGGACCTGCAGGACACGGTGAGCCTGGAGCAGGTCGGGCAGGCCCTCACCGACCTCAGCGAGGCGACGATCGAGGCATCCCTCGAGGTCGTCGTCCGCTCCGTCGAGGCCGACCTGGGCCGGCCGCTGGGCACGGACCTGCTGATCATCGGGATGGGGCGCCTCGGGGGCAGGGAGATCGGCTACTCCTCGGACGCCGACGTGCTCTACGTGCACGACCCGCACGACGGGGTCGCCGACCAGATCGCCCAGGAGGCCGCGCTCGCGGTCGTGGGGGAGATGCGTCGGCTGCTCGGGGCGCCGGGCTCCGACCCGCCGCTCGGCCTCGACGCGGACCTGCGGCCCGAGGGCAAGAGCGGGCCGATGGTGCGCACCCTGGCGTCGTACGCGACCTACTACGCGCGGTGGTCCCAGACCTGGGAGGCGCAGGCGCTCCTGCGGGCCCGACCGGTCGCCGGGGACCCGGGGCTGGGGGAGCGGTTCATCGCCCTCATCGACCCGCTGCGCTGGTCCGACGACGGGCTCGACGCCACGCAGATCCGCGAGGTCCGCCGGCTCAAGGCCCGGATGGAGGCCGAGCGGCTGCCCCGCGGCGCCGACCGCAAGGCGCACTTCAAGCTCGGGATGGGCGGTCTCTCCGACGTCGAGTGGACCGTGCAGCTGCTGCAGATGGAGCACGCCCACGAGCACGAGGGCCTGCGCACGACCCGGACCCTGCCCGCACTCACGGCGGCGGTCGAGGCGGGGCTGGTCACCGCCGAGGACGCCGAGGTGCTGCGCCAGGCGTGGTGCATGGCCTCCCTGCTGCGCAACGCCGGCATGCTCTTCCGCGGTCGCGCGGTCGACTCCGTCCCGTCCAACCTGCGCGAGGCGGACGGCGTGGGGCGCATCGTCGGGATGGAGCCGCAGTCGGGGCTGGCGCTCGCCGAGTCCTACCGCCGCACCGCCCGCCACGCGCGCCAGGTCGTCGACCGGATCTTCTACGGCGAGGAGTGAGCGCCTGCTGCTCTCGGGGTGGTGCGGCGGGCGTCGGGTGACCCCGAGCGGTGGACACCGGACGGGCCGTCCGGTGGACGAACCTAGACTTGTCCCATGCTCGCCACGATCGACCTGCGTTCCCAGCCCCTCGGGGCCCGGCAGCTGCGGGCAGCCCTGCCGCGCGCCGAGTACGACGTCGAGGCCGCGCTCGACGCGGTGCGACCGATCTGCGACGACGTCCATGACCGGGGCGCCGAGGCGCTCTACGACCTCGCCGAGCGCTTCGACGGGGTGCGGCCGACCGCCCTCCGCGTGCCGGCGCAGGTCCTCGAGGCCGCCGTGGAGGTCCTCGACGCCGACGTGCGGGCCGCCCTGGAGCTGGCCATCGAGCGCGCCCGTGCGGTCCACGCCGACCAGCGTCGCACCGACACCACGACCACGCTCGCGCCCGGGGGGACCGTCACCGAGCGCTGGGTCCCGGTCGAGCGGGTCGGCCTGTACGTGCCCGGTGGCCGGGCGGTCTACCCCTCGTCCGTCGTCATGAACGTCGTGCCCGCCCAGATCGCCGGAGTCGGGTCGCTCGCCGTCGCCAGCCCGCCCCAGCGCGAGAACACCGGCGTCTTCGCCGGCTACCCGCACCCGACGATCCTCGCGGCGTGCGCGCTGCTCGGCGTCGACGAGGTGTGGGCGATGGGTGGGGCCCAGGCGGTCGCCGGCTTCGCCCACGGGTTCACCGACGGTGCCGACGAGTGCGCCCCCGTCAGCCTCGTCACCGGCCCGGGCAACATCTACGTCGCCGCGGCCAAGCGGCTGCTCAAGGGCCTCATCGGCATCGACGCCGAGGCCGGGCCGACCGAGATCGCCGTGCTCGCCGACGCGAGCGCCGACCCCGAGCACGTCGCGGCCGACCTCATCAGCCAGGCCGAGCACGACCCGCTCGCCGGTTCCGTCCTGGTCACCGACTCCACCGAGCTCGCCGACGCCGTCACCGCTGCCGTCGAGCGGCGCGCGGCCGCGACCAAGCACAGCGAGCGCGTCGGCGAGGCCCTCACCGGGCGCCAGTCCGCGATCGTCCTCGTCGACGACGTCGATGCCGGCCTGCGGGTCGTCGACGCCTACGCCGCCGAGCACCTCGAGGTCATCACGGCGGACGCGCCGCAGGTCGCGGCGCGCGTGCGCAACGCAGGGGCGATCTTCGTCGGTACGCACTCGCCGGTGAGCCTCGGGGACTACGTCGCCGGGTCCAACCACGTCCTGCCCACCGGCGGCAGCGCCGCCCACAGCAGCGGCCTGTCCGTGCAGTCCTTCCTCCGGGGCATCCACGTCGTCGAGTACTCGGCGCAGGCCCTCGCCGAGGTCGCCCCGCACGTCGTGGCCCTGGCCGAGGCCGAGGACCTGCCCGCCCACGGCGAGGCCGTCACCGCGCGCACGGGCGAGGTCCGGCGATGAGCGAGATCAGCGAGCTGCTGCGCCCCGGGCTGCGCGGCCGCACCCCCTACGGTGCGCCGCAGCTGGACGTCGACGTGCAGCTCAACACCAACGAGTCCTCCTACCCGGTGCCCCCCGAGGTCGTCGAGGCCATCCTCGCGGAGCTCGCGGACGAGCTCGGGACGCTCAACCGGTACCCGGACCGCGAGTTCACCGCGCTGCGCAAGGCGCTCGGTGACTACCTGCACGACCGCAGCGGGGTCTCCATCCGCCCCGAGCAGCTGTGGGCCGGCAACGGGTCCAACGAGGTCCTCTCGCACCTCGTCCAGGCCTTCGGCGGGCCGGAGCGGACCGCGCTCGGCTTCACCCCCGCGTACTCGATGCACCCGATCATCGCCGAGACGCTCGGCACGACGTGGGTCGACGGGCAGCGTGACCGGGCCAGCTTCGACCTCACCGTCGAGTCCGCGATCGAGCAGGCGAAGGGGGTCGACCCGCACCTCGTCTTCCTCTGCTCGCCCAACAACCCGACCGGCACCGCCCTGCCCTTCGACGTGGTCCAGGCGATGCTCGAGGCCGCGCCGCGGGCGATCGTCGTCGTCGACGAGGCGTACGCGGAGTTCGCCCGTCCCGGGACGCCCACCGCGCTCTCGCTCCTCGAGCGGCACCCGCGCCTCGTCGTGACGCGCACGATGAGCAAGGCCTTCGCCCTCGCAGGTGGACGGCTGGGCTACCTCGCCGCCGACCCCGACGTCATCGACGCTCTGCGCCTCGTGCGACTGCCGTACCACCTCTCGGCGCCGACGCAGACGATCGCCCGCGTCGCGCTCGAGCACGCGGACCGGCTCCTGGAGACGGTCGAGGCCATCAAGGACCAGCGTGACCGGCTCGTCACCGAGCTCACGGCCCTCGGCCTGCGGCCCGTGCCGAGCGATGCCAACTTCGTCCTCTTCGGCGGCCTCGCCGACGCCGCGGCGACGTGGCAGGCTCTGCTGGACCGGGGCGTGCTCGTCCGGGACGTCGGGATCCCGCACCACCTGCGCGTCACCGCCGGCACGCCGGAGGAGACGACCCGGTTCCTGACCGCGCTCGCCGAGCTCGTCCCCACGCACGCCACCACCAAGGAGACCCCGTGAGCAGCGCCGCTCCCCGTACCGCGACGGTGACCCGCGGCACATCCGAGAGCCGGGTCGAGGTGAGCGTCGACCTCGACGGCACCGGCGCGGGCCAGGTGTCGACGGGTGTGCGCTTCTACGACCACATGCTCCTGTCGCTGGCCAAGCACAGCCTCATCGACCTGACGATCGCCGCCGAGGGCGATGTCGACGTCGACGCCCACCACACCGTCGAGGACGTCGCGATCGTCCTCGGCCAGGCGGTCCGCCAGGCACTCGGCGACAAGAGCGGCATCAGCCGCTTCGGCGACGCGACCGTCCCGCTCGACGAGGCGCTCGTCCACGCGGTCGTCGACGTGGCCGGGCGGCCGTACGTCGTCCACACCGGTGAGCCCGCCGGCCAGGAGCACGTCGTCATCGGCGGCAACTTCGTCGGCTCGCTCACCCGCCACGTGCTGGAGTCCTTCGCCTACAACGCCGGCATCGCCCTGCACGTGCGGGTGCTCGCCGGGCGCGACCCGCACCACATCGTCGAGGCGCAGTTCAAGGCGCTCGCCCGCGCACTGCGCGCGGCGGTTGCCCCCGACCCCCGGGTGAGCGGCATCCCGAGCGCCAAGGGCGCGCTGTAGGGATGAGATGACCGAGCCCGACAGGGGAGTGGTCCTCCTCTCCGCGTCGTCCGCGGCCGCCGTGGACTGGGTGCGGGGCGGCGTCGTGCCCTGCCACGTCGTCGAGCACCCCACGTGGTCGATCGTCGTGCCCGCGACCTCGGCGACGGTGACCGCCGCTCCCTACGACGACGCACTCACCGTGCTCGCCGCCCGGCACACCGGCGCCCGGCTCGCACCGGCCATCGGCTTCTTCAGGATCGGTGACACGGCCGTCGTCACGGCCCGTGCCCCCGGCCGCTCGCCGATCCGGTGGGCGCTGCGGGCCCCGGACCGCGAGATCGTCCGCGGACCGCAGCTGCCGCCGCTCGCCCCCGAGGACCTGCACCGCGCGCTCTCGGCCGGCTCCGGCGCACGCCTGGTGCCGATCCGCGAGATCCGCGCCCTCTGGCGGCGTACCGACCTCACCCACCTGGAGTGGCTCGACGAGGCGATGACCGTCCTCGGTCTGCCGGGGGCCCGTCTCCTCGACGGCTCCGACACGGCGCTCGGTCCCGTCATCGCGCCCGACGAGCGCGCCGTGTCCACCTTCGAGTCCGTCGTCAAGGACGTGCACCAATGAGCAGCCAACCCCGTGTCGTCGTTCTCGACTACGGCTCCGGCAACATCCACTCCGCCGTCCGGGCGCTCACCCACGTGGGCGCGGACGTCGAGCTGACCGCCGACCGGTCCGCCGTGCTCGCCGCCGACGGGCTGCTCGTGCCGGGCGTCGGCAACTTCCACGCCTGCATGGCCGGGCTGCGGGCCGTCGACGGCCCCTCGCTCGTCGACACCCGTCTCGCCGGCGGCCGCCCCGTCCTCGGGGTCTGCGTCGGCATGCAGGTGATGTTCGAGGGGTCCGGCGAGCCGAGCGCGGCCCAGCCGGAGCAGGAGGGCCTGCACCAGTGGCCCGGCACCGTCTCCCGGCTGTCCGCCCCCGTCGTGCCCCACATGGGCTGGTCGACCGTCACCGCGCCCGAGGGCACGCGCCTGCTCGCGGGCGTGGAGGACGAGCGCTTCTACTTCGTCCACTCCTACGGGGTGGCCACCTGGGACCTGCCGACCGCGCCGGGGGCGCTCGTCGCCGCCACGCCGCTCGTCACGTGGAGCGAGCACGGGTCCCCCTTCGTCGCGGCCGTCGAGAACGGTCCGTTGTCCGCCACGCAGTTCCACCCCGAGAAGTCCGGGGATGCGGGACTGCACCTCCTCAAGAACTGGGTGATGTCACTGTGACCACGACCGACCGGCCCCGGCTGGAGCTCCTTCCCGCCGTCGACGTACGGGGCGGCCGCGCCGTCCAGCTCCAGCAAGGCGTCGCCGGGTCGGGGTGGGACTTCGGTGACCCGCTCGAGGCCGCGCAGGCCTGGCAGGAGCAGGGCGCCGAGTGGATCCACCTGGTCGACCTCGACGCGGCCTTCGGCGAAGGGAGCAACCGTGAGCTCCTCGCCGACATCGTCGGACGCCTCGACCTCAAGGTCGAGCTGAGCGGAGGCATCCGCGACGAGGAGTCGCTGGCCGCCGCGCTCGCCTCGGGCTGCGCCCGGGTCAACGTCGGCACCGCCGCCCTGGAGAACCCCGAGTGGACCGCCCGGGCCATCGCCGAGCACGGCGAGCGCATCGCCGTCGGCCTCGACGTGCGGGGCGCGACGCTCGCCGCCCGCGGGTGGACCCAGGAGGGCGGCGACCTGTGGGAGACCCTCGCGCGCCTGGACGCCGAGGGCTGCGTCCGCTACGTCGTCACCGACGTCGCCAAGGACGGCATGCTCGCCGGTCCCAACGTGCAGCTGCTGCGCGAGGTCGCCGCCGCCACCGACGCCAAGGTCGTCGCGAGCGGCGGCGTCACGACCGTGGACGACGTCGTCGCCCTGCGCGACCTCGTCCCCGAGGGCGTCGAGGGCGCGATCATCGGCTCGGCTCTCTACAAGGGCAGCGTCACCCTGACTGAGGCCCTCGACGCGGCCGGGCGGCCGTGAGCGGGCCCACCGACTCCGCCGGTGTGCCCTGGCAGGGGCGCGAGCTGCCCGCCGGCGGCTTCGCCGGTGACTCCGGCGAGGCCGACCCGGCGCTGCTGCGCGCCCTCACCACCGGCGCGGAGACCGACGTGCTCGAGCACCTCGCGCGCGCGCGGCTGCTCGTGCCGGTGGCTGCGGTCGCGGCGGAGACCACGCAGACCGAGGCCGGCCACACCGCTGACAAGGAGGCCGACATGGCTGTCGTCCTCCTCGAGCACCCCGACGGACGCACCGCGCTGCCCGTCTTCTCCTCGATGGCCGCTCTCGCGGCCTTCGACGCGTCCGTGCGTCCCGTGCCGGTCAAGGCCGCTCGCGCCGCGCAGGCCGCGGTGAGCGAGCAGGCCGACCTCATCGTGCTCGACTGCGCGAGCGAGCACGCCTTCGAGGTCCGGGCGTCCATGGTCTGGGCGCTCGCCCAGCAGCGGCCGTGGCTGCCAGCGCACGAGGACCCCTTCGTCGCGCGGTCGGTGGAGCGGGTCTGCGCCGGGGTCGAGCAGGTCATCGGCCACACGCTCGCCGAGGGGGTGCCCGACGGGCAGGGGATCCTGCAGATCGGTCTCACGCTCGTCCCCGGCCTCGACGCGGCCGCGGTCGAGGAGCTCGTGACGGCGATCGCCGAGGAGCTGGCCACCGACGGTGAGCTCCGGGCGCGCGTCGACGGGCTCTCCTTCACCGTCTCCTGAGTCGACGGGCGGCGATTTCGGCTCGCGCGGGGGTCGCTGCTACTGTTGTCTCCGACCGGTCACCATCCTCGTGGTGGTGACGCAAGAGGAGCCTCGCTTCCACCCGCGACAACCAGCTGGTTGCCGGGTCTCAGGTCTCGACGCGGTCCGGATCCGCCGGGTGCCCAGGCACCCTCCGTCCGGCATCGTCGTCGTGCTCTGGTGAGGCTCCTCGCGATCGGCGAGGAGCCTTTCTTCGTCGGTACGCAGGACACCGAGCTAAGGAGCAGCACATCAGCGAACCTCGCATCAATGACCGTATCCGCGTCCCGGAGGTGCGGTTGGTCGGCCCCAACGGGGAGCAGGTCGGCATCGTCCGCGTGGAGGACGCCCTGCGTCTCGCTGCCGAGGCAGACCTCGACCTCGTCGAGGTCGCTCCGATGGCCAAGCCCCCGGTCGCCAAGCTCATGGACTTCGGCAAGTACAAGTACGAAGCCGCGATGAAGGCGCGCGACGCGCGCAAGAACCAGGTCAACACGGTCATCAAGGAGATCAAGCTCCGACCGAAGATCGACAGCCACGACTACGGCACCAAGAAGGGCCACGTCGAGCGCTTCCTGGGCGCCGGCGACAAGGTCAAGGTGACGATCATGTTCCGCGGGCGTGAGCAGTCGCGTCCCGAGCTGGGCTTCCGGCTCCTGCAGCGCCTGGCCGAGGACGTCATCGAGCTCGGCACGGTCGAGTCGGCGCCCAAGCAGGACGGGCGCAACATGATCATGGTGCTTGCCCCGACGCGCAAGAAGTCCGAGGCCCGCGCCGAGGCGCGGCGCAAGAAGGACGAGGAGAAGGTGGCCGCCGAGGCCAACGCCCCGGAGCAGCGGACCTCCGAGTCCCCGGCACCGGCGGAGGAGCCCACCGCGGCCCCGGCCGCGGTCGAGGGCAGCACCGAGGCCCCGGCCGAGTCCTGATCCGGCACCAGACCAGCACAGCAACGACAAGGAGATCGGCGCCATGCCGAAGAACAAGACGCACTCCGGTGCCAAGAAGCGCTTCCGGGTCACCGGCTCGGGCAAGATCATGCGTGAGCGCGCCAACCACGTCCACAAGTTCCACGAGAAGAGCCCGCAGCACGCGCGTCGTCTCGCGAGCGACGTCGAGGTCTCCAAGGCCGACGTGAAGAAGATCAAGAAGCTGCTCGGTCGCTGACCTGAGCACCTTGCACACACACTGACTGAAGGAGTACTCACGTGGCACGCGTGAAGCGGGCGGTCAACGCCCACAAGAAGCGTCGGGTCGTCCTCGAGCGCGCCAGCGGTTACCGGGGCCAGCGGTCCCGCCTCTACCGCAAGGCGAAGGAGCAGGTCACCCACAGTCTCGGTTACAGCTACCGGGACCGCCGGGCCAAGAAGGGTGACTTCCGTCGCCTGTGGATCCAGCGCATCAACGCCGGCGCCCGCGCCAACGGCATGACCTACAACCGGTTCATCCAGGGTCTGCGCGCCGCGGAGGTCGAGGTCGACCGCCGCATGCTCGCCGAGCTCGCCGTCAACGACGAGGCCGCGTTCGCCGCGCTCGTCGAGGTCGCCAAGGCGAACGTGCCGGCGACGAGCGACGCCAAGGCCTCGGCCTGAGCGACCACACCGGACGCCGGGAGCGTCCGCCCCTGACCAATCCCTCCTCGGAGCGGGTGGCGTCGGTGCGCGGACTCTCCCGGCGTCCTGTGCGTCGGCGGACCGGCCGGATCCTCGTCGAGGGACCGCAGGGTGTCCGCGAGGCCGTGAGCTTCGCCCCCGAGCGGATCGTCGACCTGTACGCCACGACCGAGGCGGCGCAGCGGTACGCCGAGTTCGTCGAGCCGGCCCGCGAGCAGGGGGTCTTCGTCCACGAGACGAGCGAGGAGGTCCTCGCCGCGATGTGCGACGCCGACACCCCGCAGGGCACGGCGGCCGTCGTCGAGTGGGCCCCGAGCGACCTCGCCTCGGTCCTCGCGAGCTCGCCCCGCCTCCTCGTGCTGCTCGCCCACGTGCGCGACCCCGGCAACCTCGGCACCGTCATCCGCGGCGCCGACGCGGCCGGCGCCGACGCCGTCCTCGTCAGCGATGCCTCGGTCGACGTCACCTCGCCCAAGGTGGTGCGCTCGACGGCGGGTTCGCTCTTCCACCTGCCGGTGGTCACGGGCCTCGACATCTCGGAGACCCTCACCGCCCTCGGCGACGCCGGGATCACCCGCCTCGCCGCCGACGGCGCGGGCGAGCGGACCATGGACGACTGCGACCTCACCGGTCCCCACGTGTGGGTCATGGGCAACGAGGCCTGGGGCCTCGAGGACGCCACCCTCGCCGCGTGCGACGAGGTGGTCCGGGTCCCGATCCACGGCCATGCCGAGTCGCTCAACCTCGCCATGGCGAGCACGATCTGCCTCTACGCCTCGGCGCGCCAGCAGCGCGCCTGAGCACGACCCCGGCACGCGACGACGAAGGGGGTGGACCGGCCGGTCCACCCCCTTCGCCGTGCCATGGCATCAGGAGACCGCGTGCGTCTCCTGACCACCGAGGACCTCGCCCGGGTCGACCGGCGCCTCGTCCGCGGCGGCCTTGCCGTCCCGGACCCGCTGACCGATCGTGGCGTCGATGTTGGTCCAGTACTCGAAGACCCGCGAGAGGACCGGGTCCTCGACGCCGGCGAGCGAGCCGACGACCGTGTCGACGAGACGGTCCCGCTGGGCGTCGTCGAAGACCTCGCGCACGAGCGTGCCCGGCTGACCGAAGTCGTCGTCCTCCGGGTGCAGCTGGTAGGCCGAGCGCACGATCGCGCCGTCGACCTCCCACCCGTCGTCGACCGGTCCCTCGAAGTCCGCGACCGGCCTGCCGAAGCTGTTGGGGTGGTAGGTCGGCGCGGCACCCGAGTGCTCGTAGCGCATCGGGCCGTCGAAGGAGTAGTGGTTCTCCTGCTGGACCGCGGGGCGGTTGACCGGCAGCTGGTGGAAGTTCGGGCCGATCCGGGCCCGGTGCGCGTCCGCGTAGGCGAAGACCCGGCTGAGCAGCATCTTGTCGGGGGAGTACCCGATGCCCGGGACCGTGTTGCTCGGCGCGAACGCCGCCTGGTCGATCTGCGCGAAGAAGTTCACCGGGTTCTCGTCGAGGGTCATCGTGCCGACCTCGATGAGCGGGTAGTCCTCGTGCGGCCAGGTCTTCGTCAGGTCGAAGGGGTTGAAGCGGTAGGTCTTCGCGTCCTCGTAGGGCATGACCTGGACAGACAGCTTCCACTGCGGGGACTCGCCGCGGGCGATCGCGTCGAAGAGGTCGCGACGGTGGAAGTCCGCGTCCTGCCCGGCGATCCGGTCGGCCGCCTCGCCCGTGATGCCGCGCACGCCCTGCTGGGTGTGGAAGTGGTACTTGACCCAGAACTTCTCGCCCGAGGCGTTGACCCACATGTAGGTGTGGCTGCCGTAGCCGTTCATGTGGCGCCACGAGCGCGGCAGGCCACGGTCACCCATGAGGTAGGTGACCTGGTGCGCCGACTCGGGGTTGTTGGTCCAGAAGTCCCACTGCATCGTGTTGTCGCGCAGCCCGTTGTCGGGCAGGCGCTTCTGGCTGCGGATGAAGTTGGGGAACTTCAGCGGGTCGCGCAGGAAGAAGATCGGGGTGTTGTTGCCCACGAGGTCGAAGTTGCCCTCGGAGGTGTAGAAGCGCAGCGCGAAGCCGCGCACGTCACGCCACGTGTCGGGGGAACCGAGCTCCCCGGCCACCGTCGAGAAGCGCGCGAGCATGCGGGTCGTCGTGCCCGGCTGGAAGAGGGCGGCCTTGGTGTACCGCGAGACGTCGGCCGTGGTCTCGAAGTGACCGAAGGCGCCCGCGCCCTTGGCGTGCGGCTTGCGCTCGGGGATGTTCTCCCGGTTGAAGTGCGCGAGCATGTCGACCAGGTGGGTGTCGTGGAGCAGGAGGGGGCCGTTGCTCCCCACGGAGAGACTGTTGCGGTCGCTGACCGTCGGGGAGCCGTTGAGCTGCGTCGAGGGCCCGGAGACGTCGAGCGTCCCGCACGCGTCCGCGCGGCTCTGCGGGGTGGAGGGGGTGGTGGACATGTGCTGCTCCTCTTTCTCTGTGGGGTGGGGCGCAGTGCTGGTCAGGGGGTGCCGTCGCGGTCGCGCAGTCGGGGCAGATGCCCCAGTAGATGACCTCGGCCTCGTCGATGGCGAAACCGTGGTCGTCGGCGGCGTCGAGGCAGGGTGCCTTGCCGGGGGCGCAGTCGACATCGACCATCGTGCTGCACGAACGGCACACGAGGTGGTGGTGGTTGTCGCCGAGCTCGAGCTCGAAGCGGGCGGGGTGGCCGGCGGGCTCGAACTTGCGCACGAGCCCGTGGGCGGACAACACCGCGAGGATGTCGTAGACGGCCTGGGTGCTCACCGAGCCGAGGCGCTCGCGCGTGCTGCGCGCGATCGTGTCGACGTCGGCGTGGGGGCGCGCGGAGAGCTCGCGCAGCACGGCCACGCGCGGGGCGGTCACCCGCAGCGACCGGCCACGCAGGAGATCTGCCGCGGCGTCGGTGTCGATCATGGTGCTCATCGTCCCCAAGACTCGCACCGATACTTGAACCAGTCAAGAAAAGGGCGGAAGGGGGTCGCGCGACCCCCTTCGCCCCCCCGTAGACTCGGGCCTCGTGTCAGGACCCAACACCAACTACGACCCGGTCGAGGTCGCCGCGCTCGACCCGCAGGTGATCGAGGAGGCCGTCGCGGCCGCCCTCGCCGCAGCAGCGGGAGCCACGACCCTCGACGAGCTCAAGCGGATCCGCGGGCAGCACCAGGGCGACAAGAGCCCGCTGGCGCTGGCCAACCGCGAGATCGGCGCCCTGCCGCCGAGCGCCAAGGCCGAGGCCGGCAAGCGCGTCGGGCAGGCGAGGGGCCGCGTGGGAGCGGCCTTCTCGGCCCGCCAGGTCGAGCTCGAGGCCGAGCGCGACGAGCGGATCCTCGTCGAGGAGACCCTCGACCTCACCGTGCCGAGCCCGCACCAGCGCCTCGGTGCCCGCCACCCGATCAGCCTCGTGACCGAGCGGGTCGAGGACATCTTCGTCGGCATGGGCTGGGAGATCGCCGAGGGCCCGGAGATCGAGTCCGAGTGGCTGACCTTCGACGCGCTCAACATCGGTCCCGACCACCCGGCGCGCGGCGAGCAGGACACCTTCTTCGTCGAGCCGGCCGACGCCGGGGTCGTCCTGCGCACCCACACCTCGCCGGTGCAGATCCGCACGATGCTCGACCGCGAGCCGCCGATCTACGTCCTGTGCCCGGGCAAGGTCTTCCGCACCGACGACCTCGACGCGACCCACACCCCGGTCTTCCACCAGTTCGAGGGCCTCGTCGTCGACAAGGGCATCACGATGTCGCACCTGCGCGGGGCGCTCGACGCCTTCGTCCAGGGCCTCTTCGGCGAGGGCATCGTCACCCGCCTGCGCCCCAACTACTTCCCCTTCACCGAGCCCAGCGCCGAGATCGACTGCCAGTGCTGGGTCTGCCGCGGTGAGGACTCCGGCTGCCGCACGTGCGGCGGCACCGGCTGGATCGAGCTCGGCGGCTCCGGCATGGTCAACCGTCGAGTGCTCGCGGCGAGCGGCATCGACCCGGACGAGTACACCGGTTTCGCCTTCGGCCTGGGCATCGAGCGCTCGCTCATGCTGCGCCACGGCGTCGCCGACATGCGCGACATCATCGAGGGGGACGTCCGCTTCTCGGCGGCGTTCGGGATGGAGATCTGATGCGGGCACCCGTGGAGTGGCTCCGTGAGCTGACCGAGGTCGACCCGCAGGCGAAGGGGGCGGACGTCGCCGCGTCCCTCGTGCGCGTCGGCCTCGAGGAGGAGGAGATCTCCGGCGGCGAGGTCACCGGCCCCCTCGTCGTCGGCCGGGTCCTCGAGCGCACGCCCGAGGAGCAGAAGAACGGCAAGACGATCAACTGGTGCCAGGTGGACGTCGGGTCCGCCAACGGCTCCGGCGAGCCCCAGGGCATCGTCTGCGGCGCGCACAACTTCGACGCGGGCGACCTCGTCGCGGTCATCCTGCCCGGCGGTGTGCTCCCCGGGAACTTCGAGATCTCCGCGCGCAAGACCTACGGGCACGTGAGCGCCGGCATGATCTGCTCCGCCCTGGAGCTGGGTCTGGGCGAGGACCACGACGGCATCATCGTGCTCACCGAGCAGCTGCCCGCCGACGTGGTCGCGGGTCTGTCTCCGGGTGACGACCTCATCCCCGTCCTCGGCCTCGACGCCGAGACGGTGGAGGTCAACGTCACCCCGGACCGCGGGTACTGCTTCTCCATGCGCGGGATCGCGCGGGAGTACGCGCTCTCCGAGGGGACCCCCTTCGTCGACCCGGCACAGCTGCCCGTCGCCGAGGCCACCGGCCCCGGCTACGAGGTGCGTCTCGCCGACGGCGCCCCGGTCGACGGCGTGCCCGGGTGCGACCGGTTCGTCGCGCGGACCGTGCGGGGCATCGACGCCACGGCCGCCTCGCCCGAGTGGATGCAGCGCCGGCTGACCGAGGTCGGGATGCGCCCGATCTCGCTCGCGGTCGACGTCACCAACTACGTGATGATGCTGCTCGGTCAGCCGCTGCACGCCTACGACCTCGGCAAGCTCTCCGGGGCCATCGAGGTCCGCCGTGCCCGTGCCGGCGAGGTGCTCACGACCCTCGACGACGTCGAGCGCACGCTCGCGCCCGAGGACCTGCTGATCACCGACGGCGGGACGACGCCGCTGGCGATCGCCGGCGTGATGGGCGGGGCCTCGAGCGAGGTCGACGACGCGACCACCGACGTGCTCGTCGAGGCCGCGCACTTCGACCCGGTCTCCGTCGCCCGCTCCGCGCGACGCCACCGGCTCTCGACCGAGGCCTCCAAGCGCTTCGAGCGCGGCGTCGACCCGGGCGTGACCGCCGCGGCGGCGCAGCTGGCCGTCGACCTGCTCGTCGAGCACGGCGGCGGCGTCGCCGACACCACCGCCACCGACGTGGGCGCGCCCGCGCCGGCGCAGGCGATCACCTTCGACCCGCAGCTGCCGAGCCGGTACATCGGCCTCGAGTACCCGCGGGAGGAGGTCCTCGCGACCCTCACCGCGATCGGCTGCGCCGTGACGGACGAAGGGGAGTCCCTCCTCGTCACGCCCCCCACCTGGCGCCCCGACCTCGTCGACGGACCGGACCTGGTCGAGGAGGTCGCGCGGGTGCGCGGCTACGACCAGATCCCCTCCGTCGTGCCGCGCGCGAGCGCCGGTCGTGGCCTGACGCCCGGCCAGCGCGCCCGTCGCGTCGTCGCGCGCACGCTCGCGGCGACCGGTCTGGTGGAGGTGCTGTCGTACCCCTTCACCTCGTCGGAGCGGCACGATGCCCTCGGCTACGCGGCCGACGACGCCCGCCGTGAGACGGTGCGACTGGCCAACCCGCTGCAGGACGAGGCGCCGCTCATGCGCACCTCGATCCTCGACACGCTGCTCGACACCCTGCGGCGCAATGTCTCCCGCGGCCACCGGGACGTGGCGCTCTACGAGATCGGTCTCGTCACGGCCGGCGGCATCACGCCGCTGCCGCTGCCCCCGGGGGGCGTCAAGCCCGACGCGGCGACCCTGACGCGGATCACCGACGGAGTCCCGCCGCAGCCGCGGCACGTGGGCATCGTCGCGGCGGGTGCGACCCTGCCCGCCGGGCCGCACGGTCCGGCGCGCGCCGCCGACGCCACCGATGTCGTCGGGTGGTCGCGGGCGGTCGGCTCGTCCCTCGGTCTCGAGCTCACGGTCGAGGCCGCCCACCAAGCGCCCTTCCACCCGGGCCGCTGCGTCGCTGTCTCGCTGCCGGACGGCACCGTCGTCGGCCACGCGGGCGAGCTGCACCCCAAGGTCTGCTCGGCCCTGGAGCTCCCGGAGCGCACCGTCGCCGCCGAGCTCGACCTCGACGCGATCACCGCGGCCGCCGGCGAGCCGGTCCGGCCCGAGCAGCTCTCGACCCAGCCCGTCGCCAACACCGACGTCGCGCTCGTCGTCGACGACGGGGTCCCGGCAGCCGCCGTCGCCTCGGCCCTGCGCTCGGGTGCCGGCGACGACCTCGAGTCGCTCACGCTCTTCGACGTCTACCGCGGCGACCAGGTGGGGGAGGGGCGCAAGTCCCTGGCCTACCGGCTGACCTTCCGCGCGGGCCGCACGCTCAAGACCGGGGAGGTCTCCTCCCTTCGCGACAGGGCCGTCGCGGCCGCGGCGAGCGCCACGGGGGCCCAGCAGCGCTGAGCGCGCTGACCTCAGGATTATCGGGTCACCCGAGAATCATCGGCTGAGCAGGAGTTTTAAACTCTTGCTCAGCGGGGGTTTCTCGGGTGACCCGATAATCCTGGGACGCCCCCCAGCTTGCATGGAATCGACCCACAACGTATATTCATGCACTGTGATCACCGCAGCCATCGCCGGAGCCAGCGGCTACGCAGGAGCTGAGATCGCCCGGCTCCTGCTCGCGCACCCAGAGGTCGAGATCGGGGCGCTCACCGCCTCGGGCAACGCGGGGGTGCGCATGGGTGACCTCGCGCCCCACCTGCAGCCGCTCGCCGACCGGGTGCTGGAGCCCACGAGCGCCGAGACCCTCGCCGGGCACGACGTCGTCTTCCTGGCCCTGCCCCACGGCCACTCGGCCGCGATCGCGCAGCAGCTGCCCGAGGACGTGACCGTCCTCGACTGCGGCGCCGACTTCCGGCTCGACGACGAGCAGGACTGGACCGACTACTACGACACCCCCTTCGCCGGCACCTGGCCCTACGGACTGCCGGAGCTGGTCCGGGCCGGTGGTGGCAAGCACCGCGACGACCTCGTCGGGGCCCGCCGCATCGCCGTCCCCGGGTGCTACCCGACGGCGGTCAGCCTCGCCCTCGCGCCCGGCCTGGCCGCGGGCGTCATCGAGCCCACCGACGTCGTCGTCGTCGCCGCCTCGGGCACCTCCGGGGCCGGCCGCTCGAGCAAGCCGCACCTCATCGGCGCCGAGGTCATGGGCGCGATGAGCCCGTACGGGGTCGGCGGCGGGCACCGCCACACCCCGGAGATCCGGCGCAACCTCGCCCTCGCGGCGGGCGCGGACGCCACCGTCTCCTTCACCCCGACGCTCGCCCCGATGCCCCGCGGCATCCTCGCCACGACGACCGCCCGCGCGGTGCCCGGCGTCGACGCCGCGACCGTCCGCGCCGCGTGGGAGAGCGCGTACGCCGACGAGCCCTTCGTCCACCTGCTGCCGGAGGGGCAGTGGCCCCACACCGGCAGCGTCGTCGGCTCCAACCTCGTGCACGTCCAGGTGGTCCTCGACGAGCGCAGCGGTCGCGTCGTCGCGATCGCCGCCGAGGACAACCTGACGAAGGGGACGGCCGGCGCCGCCGTGCAGTCCATGAACCTCGCCCTCGGTCTCCCCGAGACCACCGGGCTGCCGATGACGGGAGTGGCCCCGTGAGCACGACGACCCCTGCAGGATTCCGCGCCTCCGGCGTGACCGCCGGCCTCAAGGCGAGCGGACGACCCGACGTCGCGGTCGTCGTCAACGACGGCCCGGACCACCACGCCGCAGCGGTCTTCACGACCAACCGCGTCGAGGCGGCACCCGTCACGTGGTCGCGGCAGGTCGTCGTCGACGGTCGTGCCGACGCCGTCGTCCTCAACTCCGGCGGCGCCAACGCGTGCACCGGCGCGCAGGGGTTCCAGGACACCCACGCCACCGCCGAGCACACCGCGGCGGCCCTCGGGGTCGCCGCCGGCGACGTCGTCGTGTGCAGCACCGGGCTCATCGGTGAGCTCCTGCCCATGGAGAGGCTGACCGCCGGCGTCACCGCGGCGGCCGCCGCCCTCACGGACGAAGGGGGAGCCGCCGCGGCCGAGGCCATCATGACCACCGACACGGTCCCGAAGACCGCGACCGCCACCCGCGACGGCTGGTCCGTCGGCGGCATGGCCAAGGGCGCGGGCATGCTCGCCCCCGCCCTCGCGACGATGCTCGTCGTCGTCACGACCGACGCGGTGACGAGCCCCGGCGACCTCGACGCCGCGCTGCGCGAGGCGACGCGCACGACCTTCGACCGCATCGACTCCGACGGGTGCATGTCGACCAACGACACGGTCCTCGCCATGGCCTCCGGTGCCTCCGGCGCCGGTGCCACCCGCGAGGAGCTCACCGAGGCGATCCGCGAGGTCTGTGCCGACCTCGCCCGGCAGCTCATCGGTGATGCCGAGGGCGCCGCCCACGACATCGAGATCGTCGTGCGCAGTGCGGCCAGCGAGGCCGACGGTCTCGAGGTCGCGCGCAGCATCGCCCGCAACAACCTCTTCAAGTGCGCGATCTTCGGCAAGGACCCCAACTGGGGCCGGGTGCTTGCTGCCGTGGGCACCACCGCGGCCGCCTTCGAGCCGTCGCAGCTCGACGTCTCGATCAACGGCGTCCAGGTCTGCCGCGCCGGCGGGGTCGGGGAGGACCGCACGCTCGTCGACCTGGAGGCCCGGGACGTGCGCGTCCTCGTGGACCTGCACGCCGGTACCGACGAGGTGACGGTCTGGACCAACGACCTCACGCACGACTACGTCCACGAGAACTCCGCCTACTCCACCTGATCGGACCGGCATGTCTGCTGAATCCACCCTGCGCGGCGCCATCGACGCCGCGGCCCTGCGGGTCGCCCAGAGCAAGGCCACCACCCTCGTCGAGGCGCTGCCCTGGCTCGAGCGGTTCCGCGGCGCGCTCGTCGTCATCAAGTACGGCGGCAACGCCATGACCGACGACGCCCTCAAGGCGGCCTTCGCCGAGGACATCGTCTTCCTGCGCTTCGCCGGGCTGCGCCCCGTCGTCGTGCACGGCGGAGGCCCGCAGATCCAGGCCATGCTCGACCGGCTCGGCCTGGAGAGCGAGTTCAAGGGGGGGCTGCGCGTCACGACCCCCGAGGTCATGGACGTCGTGCGCATGGTCCTCACCGGCCAGGTCGGGCGCGAGCTCGTCGGGCTGCTCAACCAGCACGGCCCCGTCGCGGTCGGGCTCTCCGGCGAGGACGCCGGGCTCTTCGGCGGACGCCGCAGGGGCGTCGAGATCGACGGCGAGATGGTCGACATCGGTCTCGTCGGTGACGTCGAGTCGGTCGACCCCGCTGCCGTCCTGGACATCCTCGACGCCGGACGGATCCCCGTCGTCTCGACGATCGCGCCCGACCTGGACGAGGACGGGCAGGTGCTCAACGTCAACGCCGACACCGCCGCCGCGGCCCTGGCCGTGGCGCTGCGGGCGCACAAGCTCGTCGTCCTCACCGACGTCGACGGCGTGTACGCCGACTGGCCGGACCGCGACTCGTTGCTGTCCCACCTGAGCGCGTCCGGTGCCCGCGACCTCCTGGCCCGGGTCGACTCCGGCATGATCCCCAAGCTCGAGGCGTGCATCCGCGCGGTCACCCACGGCGTCCCCCAGGCGCACGTCGTCGACGGCCGCCAGCCGCACTCGATGCTCCTCGAGCTGTTCACCTCGGAGGGCTTCGGGACGATGATCCTGCCCGACGACCCGACCACCGCCCCCGACGACGAAGGGGAGGGGAGCCCCTCGTGAGCACCGTCTCGCCCGCACACCAGCAGCTGCTCGAGCGCTACCGCGCCAGCCACATCGGGGTCTTCGGCCTCCCCGGGCTCGTCCTCTCGCACGGCGAGGGCCCCTACGTCTGGGACGTCGACGGCACCCGCTACCTCGACCTGCTCGGCGGCATCGCCGTCAACGCCCTCGGCCACGGCCACCCGGAGCTCGTCGCCGCGATCTCCAAGCAGGCCGGCACCGCCGTGCACGTCAGCAACTTCTTCACGACCCAGGCGCAGATCGAGGCGGCCGAGGCGGTCCTGCGCATCGCGCAGGCCCCGGAGGGGTCCGGCATCTTCTTCTGCAACAGCGGGTCGGAGGCCGTCGAGACCGCGATCAAGCTCTCGCGCCGCACCGGCCGCACGGGGATCGTCGCCGCCGGAGGTGCCTTCCACGGGCGGACCACCGGCGCGCTGAGCCTCACCCACAAGGCGGCCTACCGGACCCCCTTCGAGCCACTGCTCCCCGGGGTGACGCACGTGACGCCCGGCGACGTCGACGCCCTGCGCGCCGCCGTCGGCCCTGACACCGCGATGGTCCTCCTCGAGCCGATCCAGGGGGAGGCGGGCGTCGTCCCCACCCCGCCCGGCTACCTCGCCGCCGCCCGCGAGATCACCCGCGAGGTGGGCGCCCTCCTCGTCCTGGACGAGATCCAGACCGGTATCGGCCGCACCGGGGCGTGGTTCGCCCACCAGCTCGAGGGCGTCGTACCGGACGCGATCACCGTCGCCAAGGGGCTTGGCGGGGGAGTGCCGATCGGCGGCCTCGTCACCTTCGGTCCCGAGGTGACCGGCCTGCTGACGGCCGGCCAGCACGGGTCCACCTTCGGCGGCAACCCGCTCGCCTGCAGTGCGGCCCTGGCGGTCATCGCCACCATCGAGTCCCAGGACCTCATGGCGCACGCCGTGGCCGTCGGCGAGGCCCTCGTCGCGCAGGTCGCCGCGCTCGACCACCCGTTGGTCGCCGGGGTCCGTGGGGCGGGGCTGCTCCGCGCCGTCGTCCTGACCCGGGAGATCGCGCCCGCCGTGGCCCTGGCCGCCCGCGCCCGCGGCTTCATCGTCAACCCCGTGGCGCCGGACGCCCTGCGCCTGGCGCCGCCGCTCACCATCACCACCGACCAGCTCGCGACCTTCGTCGAGGCGCTGCCCGCGCTCCTCGACCAGGCCGCCAAGGAGTCCGCATGACCGTGCGCCACCTCCTCGCCGACGACGACCTGACGGCCGCCGAGCAGGCCGAGGTGCTCGACCTCGCCGCGGCGCTCAAGGCCGACCGCCACGCAGAGCAGCCGCTGGCCGGCCCGCAGGCCGTCGCGATCATCTTCGACAAGCCGACGCTGCGCACCCAGCTCTCCTTCGCCACCGGTGTCGCCGAGCTCGGTGGCTACCCGATGACGGTCGACGGCAACCTCGCCCAGATCGGCACCCGCGAGTCGATCGCGGACGTGGCGCGGGTCGTCGGGCGCCAGGTGAGCGCCATCGTGTGGCGCACCCACGGCCAGGACCGGCTGCAGGAGATGGCCGACCACGTCGACGTGCCGGTCGTCAACGCCCTCACCGACGACTACCACCCGTGCCAGCTGCTCGCGGACCTGCTGACGATCCGTGAGCACAAGGGGAGCACTGCCGGACGCACGATCGCCTACCTCGGCGACGGCGCCAACAACATGGCGCACAGCTACCTCCTCGCCTGCGCCCTCGCCGGGATGCACGTGCGCATCGGCACCCCGGCGACCCACCAGCCCTCAGCGGACGTGCTCGTCCGGGCCCAGCGGATCGCCGCCGAGCAGGGCGGCTCGGTGCTCGTCACGGACGACCCGGTGGCCGCCGTGGACGGCGCCGACGTCGTGGCGACCGACACCTGGGTCTCCATGGGCATGGAGGGCGAGAAGGGCGATCGCACCGGCCAGGCGTCGCCCTTCGCCCCCTTCGCCGTGACCCGTGGCCTCATGGCCCACGCGGCCGCCGAGGCGATCGTGCTGCACTGCCTGCCCGCCTACCGCGGTCTCGAGATCGAGGCCGAGGTCATCGACGGCGAGCAGTCGGTCGTCTGGGACGAGGCCGAGAACAGGCTCCACGCGCAGAAGGCGCTCCTCACCTTCCTCCTGCGCGCCTCGTCGTGATCGCCGCGACGAGGTCCGGGCGGCAGGCGCGGATCACCGAGCTCCTGCGCGAGCACGCCGTGCGCAGCCAGACCGACCTGCTCGCGCTCCTCGCCGCGGACGGCATCGAGGTCACCCAGGCGACGCTGTCGCGCGACCTCCTCGAGCTGCGCGCCGAGAAGGTGCGGGTCGGACGTGACCTGGTCTACGCCGTCCCGGGCGAAGGGGGGGACCGCACGCCCCGCGCAGCCGTCGCCCACGCCGAGGTCGACGACCGCCTCCGCCGGCAGTGCGAGGAGCTGCTCGTCACGGCCCGGGCCAGCGCCCAGCTCGTCGTCGTGCGCACCCCGCCGGGCGCGGCCAGCTACCTCGCGTCGGCCATCGACCACGCCCGGCTCCCCGAGGTGCTGGGCACCATCGCGGGGGATGACACGATCATGATCATCACCGCCGGCCCCGACGAGGGCGCGGCCCTCACCACTTCGCTGCTGGGGCACGCCCAGGGCACCGACAGCCAGGAGGCACCGTGAGCCAGGACCAGACCGCCCAGCCGAGCGAGCGAGTCAGCCTCTGGGGAGGCCGTTTCGCCGGGGGGCCGAGCGATGCCCTGGCGGCCCTGAGCAAGTCGACGCACTTCGACTGGCGGCTCGCTCCCTACGACATCGCAGGGTCCCGCGCGCACACCCGCGTGCTGCACGGCGCCGGGCTGCTCGACGACGCGACCCGGGACGCCATGCTGGAGGCCCTGAGGCAGCTGGCGGACGACGTGGAGTCGGGCGCCTTCGTCCCGGCCCAGGACGACGAGGACGTCCACACGGCGCTGGAGCGCGGGCTGATCGAGCGCGCCGGACCTGACGTGGGCGGGCGCCTGCGGGCCGGCCGCTCACGCAACGACCAGGTCGCCACGCTCTTCCGCATGTACCTGCGCGACCACGCACGGATCGTCTCGGGGCTGGTGCTCGAGGTCGTCCAGGCACTGGTCGACCAGGCCACCACCCACATCGACGTGCCGATGCCCGGGCGCACCCACCTGCAGCACGCGCAGCCGGTCCTGCTCAGCCACCACCTGCTCGCGCACGCCTGGGCGCTGCTGCGTGACGTCCAGCGCCTGGTCGACTGGGACGCGCGCACCTCGCTCAGCCCCTACGGCTCCGGTGCCCTCGCCGGCTCCTCCCTCGGACTCGACCCGGAGGCCGTCGCGGCGGACCTCGGCTTCGCCGGGTCCATCGACAACTCGATCGACGGCACGGCCTCGCGCGACTTCGTCGCGGAGTTCTGCTTCGTCGCGGCGATGACCGCCGTCGACATCTCCCGGCTCGCGGAGGAGGTCATCCTCTGGGCGACCAAGGAGTTCTCCTTCATCACCCTCGACGACGCCTTCTCGACCGGGTCGAGCATCATGCCGCAGAAGAAGAACCCCGACGTCGCCGAGCTGGCCCGCGGCAAGGCCGGCCGGCTCGTCGGTGACCTCGCCGGGCTGCTGACGACGCTCAAGGCGCTGCCGCTCGCCTACAACCGCGACCTGCAGGAGGACAAGGAGCCGGTCTTCGACGCGGTCGACACCCTCGAGGTCCTGCTGCCCGCCTTCGCGGGGATGATGGCGACGATGACCTACCACGGCGAGCGCATGGCCTCCCTGGCGCCGCAGGGCTTCTCGCTCGCGACCGACATCGCCGAGTGGCTCGTGCGCGAAGGCGTCCCCTTCCGGGTCGCCCACGAGGTCGCCGGCTCGTGCGTGCGCGTCTGCGAGGAGCGCGAGATCGAGCTCTGGGACCTCACCGACGAAGACCTGGTCGGCATCAGCGAGCACCTCACCCCGGGCGTGCGCGAGGTCCTGTCCGTCGAGGGCTCCCTCGCCTCGCGCGACGCGAAGGGGGGCACCGCTCCGGCACGCGTGCGGGAACAGCTGGCCGCGGTCCGGTCCCTCATGGGCGACCTGTCGGCCTTCGCCGCCTCCCGCATCGAGGCACGCTGACGTGGGCCCGTCGGGGCGCCGGCTGGTCGCGCAGGACCTGTCCGCCGACCCCCTGACCGTCGCCTCCGTCCTGCTCGGGAGCCACCTCGTCGTCGGCGACGTGACGCTGCGTCTCACCGAGGTCGAGGCGTACTGGGGGAGCGTCGACCCCGGATCGCACGGCTACCGCGGCATGACGCCGCGCACCGAGGTGATGTTCGGGCCGCCCGGACGCCTCTACGTCTACCGGTCGTACGGCATCCACTGGTGCGCCAACATCGTCTGCGGGACGAAGGGGGAGTGCGCCGCAGTCCTGCTGCGTGCCGGTGAGGTCGTGGTCGGGCAGGGGCTGGCCATGGAGCGACGTCCCGGCGCCGCGGTGCGCGACCTTGCCCGTGGACCGGGGCGGCTCACCAAGGCCCTGGGACTCGACGGTGACGACGACGGCGCCGCGGTCGTGGGGAGGGGCGCGCGCCTCGTCCTGCGGGCCCCGGCCGAGCCGGTGCCCGCCGAACGCATCCGCACGGGTCCGCGCGTGGGGGTCTCGGGCCCCGGCGGCGACGCGGAGGCCTTCCCGTGGCGGTACTGGATCGACGGGGACCCGACCGTCTCCGCGTATCGGCCCGGCGGGCCCCGCGTCAGGCGGGGCTGACCCCGACGTCGACCTGCTGGGCGAGGTAGTTCTCCAGACCCACGCGGGCGATCGCGTCGAGCTGTGCCTCGAACCAGTCCCCGTGGCGCTCCTCGTCGCGGGCCATCTCCTCGAAGATCGAGGCGGTGGCGTGGTCGCCGAGCTCGTGGCACTCCTTGGCGCCGGCGTTGAACTGGTTGATCGCGACGATCTCGCCGGCGAGGGCCAGCTCGAGCATCTCCTTGGCGTCCTCGCCGATCTGGATGTTGTTGAGCTTCTGCACGTTGGGGTGGCCGTCGAACATGAGGATGCGCTCGATGAGCTCGTCGGCGTCCTTCATCTCGCCGATCGACAGGTCGTAGAAGACCTTGCCCAGGCGTGGCAGGCCCCAGTTGTCGAGCATGCGCGCGTGGAGGAAGTAGGCGTTGACGACGGTGAGCTCGAGGGTGAGTGCCTCGTTGAGGAGGGTGACGACTCGAGGGTCAGCTGGCTGCACGGTGGACCTCCGCGGAAGTGGTGAAGAGACCGTGATCGGCCTCGCTCCCCACATGTTCGCAGAGGATCTGCCGCACGGAGAAGACACAGGCCCCGCAGTCGCGACCGGCGCCGGTGCTCGCGCACACGCGAGAGAGTGTCGTCGCGCCCTGGGCGGCCGCCTCGGCGATCGCCCGGTCGCCGACGACGGCGCAGTGACACACGATCACGAGACTCTCCCTTCGTTGCTGAGGTGAGGCATACCTTAGCCCAGCGGGGAAGTCTCCTGTCACGGGGTGTTCCACATGCCGGACCGGTGCGCCTCCGGGACGACGCGGTGCGGCATGGCAGGCTGGGGAGGGGCGCGACCGCGCGCCCCGCGACCTCCCGGAAGGACCCATGGCCACCGTGACCGACATCCTCGACGAGCTGCAGTGGCGCGGAGCGGTGGCGCAGACCACCGACGAGGACGCCCTGCGACAGGCCCTCGCCGACGGACCGGTCACGGTGTACTGCGGCTTCGACCCGACGGCCCCGTCGCTCCACTTCGGCAACTTCGTCCAGCTCGTCGCCCTGCGCCGCCTGCAGCGAGCGGGCCACAAGGTCATCTGCCTGGTCGGCGGCTCGACGGGCCTCATCGGGGATCCCAAGCCGACGAGCGAGCGCCAGCTGAGGACCAAGGAGCACACGGCGCAGAACGTCGCGCGGATCAAGGAGCTCGTCCAGCCCTTCCTCGACTTCGACGGCAGCCAGGGAGCCGAGCACCCGGCGATCCTCGTCGACAACCTCGACTGGACAGCTCCGATGTCCGCCCTGGACTTCCTGCGGGACGTGGGCAAGCACTTCCGGGTCAACCAGATGATCCGCAAGGACGCGATCGCGGCGCGGCTCGAGAGCCAGGAGGGGATCTCGTACACGGAGTTCAGCTACCAGCTGCTCCAGGCGCTCGACTACCTCGAGCTCTACCGGACCCACGGCTGCAGCCTCCAGGTGGGCGGCTCGGACCAGTGGGGCAACCTCACCGCGGGGGTCGACCTGATCCACCGCGCCGAGGGGGCCTCGGTGCATGCCCTGACCTCGCCGCTCCTCACCGACTCGCACGGGGTCAAGTACGGCAAGTCCGAGGGGAATGCCATCTGGCTCTCTGCCGACCTGACGAGCCCGTACGCCTTCTACCAGTACTTCCTCAACGTCGAGGACGCCTCCGTGGTCACGCTCCTCAAGGTCTTCACCGACCGGGGACGTGACGAGATCGCCGAGCTGGAGCGACTCGTGGCCGACGAGCCCTACCGCAGGGCGGCGCAGAAGGCGCTGGCCTCGGACATGACCACGCTGGTGCACGGCGCGCAGGCCACCTCGGCCGTGCAGGCGGCCTCGGAGGCACTCTTCGGCAAGGGCGACCTGGCGGCCCTGGACGAGCCGACGCTGCTGGACGCGACGGCAGAGCTCCCCGGCGCCGACGTATCGACAGGGACGGGGGTCCTCGACGCCCTCGTCGCGACCGGCCTCGTCGACTCCAAGAAGGCCGCCCGTCGCGCGATCGGCGACGGAGCCGTCTCGATCAACGGGGCCAAGGTCACCGACGAGGCTCACGCGATGGCCCCGGAGGACTACCTCCACGGGCGCGTAGCCGTCCTGCGGCGTGGCCGCAAGAACCTCGCCGCGGCCCGCCACCCCTGACCGTCGCCGGGGCACGGCGCCGAATCCCCGGAAATCCGGGGGATCCGGGGCCGATTTGGTTTCTGCCAGATCCTTGATCTACTGTTCTCGATGTCAGCCCGAGAGGGAGGAACGGACTCCACGCGGTGGCCCTTGCAGGGTCGCACCAAGCAGGCCGGTCCCACCGAGCAGACACCCACTCCGAGCGAGTCGCCACAGCACTTCGGTGCCGGCGGGACGGACTTGGAAGCTCAGCAGCACGGCTGCTAGAGTGGGAGACCGCCGCAGGCGCCAGACCCGCACAACGACCTCCACGAGGACGAGCGAGTTTGACCCGCGACGATCACAAGAAGTAAGTTTGAGAAGTTGCCCCTTGTGCGGGCCGCCTGGTTTGGGT
>NZ_JBDIVG010000020.1:0-161903 GCF_039631275.1 Janibacter sp. LM | reverse complement strand
TCACCGCCACCACCACCCCCCGCGGCGTCACCTGGCACACCTAGCTGCCCCGCGCTGTCCTGAGGTGCGACGAAGGAGCCTCGAAGGGCCCCGCACCCGGCCCCCACGGACCGGGCCACAGGCACGCCCACACTCCCTGGGACACGCAAGAGGCCCCCCGCTCCGATGGAGCGAGGGGCCGATCTCTGCTGTGTCCGAGGGGGGACTTGAACCCCCATGCCCTAATACGGGCACTAGCACCTCAAGCTAGCGCGTCTGCCAATTCCGCCACCCGGACGAGTGGTGCATTCCGGTGGCTGGGGGCCACCGGGGCAACGACGTGAAACTTTACACGCGGATGACCGGAGTGCGAAATCCGGTTCGACGGCGAGATCGCGCGGCTCGTGCGCCGCTCACCCAGGTGTCTGCGCCGCCTCCTCGGCGGCCCCCACGTAGAGGCAGAAAGGATGGCCGGAGGGGTCGATGATGACGCGCACGCCGAGCTGCGGCTGGTGCTCCGCGACGTGCCCGCCGAGCCGCTGGGCGGCGGCCACAGCGGCATCGAGATCGGAGACCTCGATGTCGAGGTGCATCTGCATCTGCTGCTCCCCCGGCTGGGCCGGCCAGGCCGGCGGGGTGTGCTCGCGCTCGAGCTGGAAGCCGAGGTAGACCTTGCCCTGGTCCGGCGCGATGGTCGCCCAGTCCTCCTCGTCGGAGTGGATGCGCCACCCGAGGACCTCGGCGTAGAACCGTGCCAGTCCCCTCGGGTCGGGAGTGCCGAGCACGGTGCCGAGGTAGTCGTGGGGAGGTCGTCGTCCGGACAGCATGCGCTCCAGACTGCGTGAATCGGCGGCCAGACGCCAGCCGGGGGCCTACTGTGGGCCCGTGCTCGAGACCGTCACCGCGACCCGATTCGCCGTACCGCTGCGCGAAGGGGGCTCCCTCCCGGGGCTCGTCGAGGCCGACGACCTCGGGATGTACGTCGTCAAGTTCCGCGGCGCCGGACAGGGCGTCAAGGTCCTGGTCGCCGAGGTGGTCGTCGGTGAGATCGCCCGCGTGCTGGGCATCCCGGTCCCCCGCCTCGCCGTCGTCGACCTCCCGCGTGACATCGCCCGCTACGAGGCCGACGAAGAGGTCCAGGACCTCCTCACCGCCTCTCTCGGCACCAACCTCGGGCTGGACTACCTGCCCGGGTCCTTCGGCTACGACGGCAGCCGACCGGCGACCCCGGAGCAGGCGGCGCCGATCATCTGGCTCGATGCGTTCACCGCCAACATCGACCGGACGTGGGCCAACCCCAACCTGCTGGTCTGGGGCGGCCGGCCGTGGGTCATCGACCACGGGGCCGCGCTCTACTTCCACCACGCGTGGGCGCGACGGGCACCAGATGCCCAGCGGTTCGCCGAGCAGCGCTTCGACCCCTCGGACCACGTCCTCGGCGACCTCGTCGACGACGTGCGTCCGGCGCACGAGGACCTCGCCGCGCGGCTCGACGACTCGACGCTCGCTGCCGTCCTCGACCTCGTCCCCGACGCGTGGCTCGAGACGTCCGAGCAGCTCGCGACCCCGACCGACACCCGCCGGGCCTACCTCGAGCACCTGGTCGCCCGACGTGACCAGCCGGCTGCCTGGCTCCCCGGAGGTGCCCGATGACCCGCCTGCCCTACCAGTACGTCGTGCTGCGCTGCGTGCCGCGCGCGGAGCGCGAGGAGTTCATCAACGTCGGGATCGTCCTGCACAGCCAGGCCGGCGAGCACCTCGAGGCGGCCTTCGCCGTCGACCGCGACCGCCTGCGGGCCTTCGCCCCGGACCTCGACCTCGACGAGCTGGACGCCGCGCTGCGGACCGTCTGCGACGTCGCCGCAGGGCACGAAGGGGGCGGACGCCCACGTCTCGGGGACGACGGGCGACGGTTCGGCTGGCTGAGTGCCCCCCGCTCGACGGTCGTGCGGGGGGGACCGGTGCACAGCGGCCTCACCGACGACCCGGCGGCCGAGGTGCAGCGGCTCCTCGACCGCCTCGTGCGGTGAGCAGTTGACGCACGACGCGCACGTCCTAGGGTCGGGTTCATGGACCTCACCCGACCCACTGCACCAGCCCCCTACGACCTGCTCCCGGAGACCACCCCCTTCGAGGTGACGAGCGAGAGCTTCACCGACGGCGGCGAGCTCGCCGAGGCCCAGGTCTTCGACGACTGGGGCTTCTCCGGCGGCAACCGCAGCCCCCAGCTCAGCTGGAGCGGCGCGCCCGAGGGCACCAAGTCCTTCGCCGTCTCCTGCTTCGACCCCGACGCCCCGACGCCGGCGGGGTTCTGGCACTGGACGGTCGTCGGCCTCCCCGCCGGCACCACGTCCCTGCCCGAGGGCGCCGGGGCCGAGGGCGGGGCGCAGCTGCCCGAGGGTGCCTTCATGACGGCCACGGACTATGGCACCAAGGCCTTCGGCGGCGCGGCTCCGCCGGAGGGCGACGGTCCCCACCGGTACGTCTTCGCCGTGCACGCGCTCGACACCGACGACCTGGGCATCGACGACTCGGTCAGCTGCACGGTCGCGGCCTTCACCTACCTCCAGCACACGCTCGGTCGCGCGGTGATCACCGGCCTCTACACGGCCTGACCGGCCTCAGCGGACCCGCAGCTCCCAGACCGCGACGGCACCGGCCGCCGCGACGTTCAGCGAGTCCACGCCACCGGCCATCGGGATGGTGACCGTGACGTCCACGCGGCCGAGGGTGCGACGGGCCAGCCCGTCCCCCTCGGTCCCGAGGACGAGGGCGAGCCGCTCGGGGGCGTCGGCGGCGAGCTCGTCGAGCCCCACGGCATCGTCCGCCAGCGCCAGCGCGGCGACCGTGAACCCGGCGGCACGCAGGTCCTCGATCCCCGCGGGCCACGGCTCGACACGAGTCCACGGCACCTGGAAGACCGTCCCCATCGACACCCGGATCGCCCTGCGGTACAGCGGGTCCGCGCACCGGGGGGTGACGAGGACCGCGTCGGTCCCGAGTGCGGCGGCCGAGCGGAAGATCGCCCCGACGTTGGTGTGGTCGACGACGTCCTCGATGACGAGCACCCGGCGGGCACCGTCGAGGACGTCGGCGAGCGAAGGGAGCTCCGGCCGGTGCATCGAGGCCAGCGCCCCGCGGTGAAGGTTGTACCCGGTGATGCCCTCGATGACCTGCGCCGATCCGGTGTAGACCGGCACGCCGTCCGCCTCGGCCTGCTCGACGACGTCGGCGAGGTCGGTGAGCCAGCGCTCCCCCATGAGCAGCGCCCGCGGCCGGTGGCCGGCCGCCAGCGCCCGACGGATGACCTTCTCGCTCTCGGCGAGGTAGAGACCGCCCTCCGGCTCGAGGACGCGCCGCAGCTTGACGTCGGTGAGCCCGACGAAGTCGCGCAGGCGCTCGTCGGTCGGGTCGATGATGAGGATCGGCACAGGCGAAGGCTAGAGCAGCGCCCGGGCGATGACGCTCACGCTTGCGACGACGCAGAAGGCGAGGACCCCCCTTCGCACCGCCTCTGCCGGCATCCGGCGACGCAGCGGTCCCGCGAGGAGGTGGCCGACGACGACGAAGGGGATCCACAGCAGCCCGGTGCGCAGCTGCTCCCACGTCGCCTGCCCGGCCAGGGCCAGCCCGCCGATACCCATCACCGAACCGGCGATGAAGAAGACGGCGAGCGTCGAACGCAGCCGGTCAGGCGGCTCGTGGCGCAGGACGAGGGCGAGGAAGGGCCCGCCGATCGACGCGGCCGTCCCGGAGACTCCACTGATGGCACCCGCCGCCATCGCGCTCCCCCGCGTCAGCCGGATCTCGATGGCGACGACGGACGCGACCACGGTCACGAGGATGAGCACGCCCACGGCGAGGGCGATGGCGTCCGGGGAGGTCGACGCCACGACGAGCACGCCGATCGGGGTCGCGACCACGCGGGCGGCGACCGCCCAGCCGAGCGGCCGCCAGGCGATGTCCCGCGGCCCGCTCGCGAGCTGCACGACGGGCAGGACGAAGGAGCACACGAGGAGGGCGACCGGCATGAGCTCCGGTCGCAGGACGACGACGAAGGGGGCCGACACGACGGCGATCCCGAAGCCGATGGAGGACTGGACGAAGGAGCCGCAGAGGACGACCAGCCCCAGGGTCAGGATGGTGGGGTCGAGCCAGTCCGTCACGGGAAGAACACGAACTTCACGAGCCCGGCGACGCCGACGACGACGATGACCGCGCGCAGGGCGTTGGGCGGCAGGCGCCGGCCGTACCGTGCGCCGAGCACGCCACCCAGGAGGGCGCCGACGCCGACGAGGGCGGCGATGCGCCAGTCGATGAGCTCGGGCGCGGTGACGATGAAGACGAGCGAGCCGACGGCGTTGACGATCATCCCGAGCACGTTCTTCAGGCCGTTGAGCGTCTGGAGGGGTTCGGTCGACAGGGCCGACAGCAGCCCGATGAGGATGACCCCCTGGGCGGCACCGAAGTAGCCGCCGTAGATGCCGGCGACGAGCACGCCGGCCATGAGGGCGACGAGGTGACCCCTCGGCATCCGTCCGCCGTCGTGGTGGTGCCGCTTGGACCAGGCCTGCAGCCTGGGTCCGGCGATCACGAGGACGATGCCGATCCCGATGAGCACCGGGACGATCGCCTCGAAGGCCTCGGGCGGCAGCCAGAGCAGCAGCACGGCCCCCAGGACCGCGCCGAGGACGGACATCGGCACCAGCTGGGCGACCCGCTTGCCCATCCCCTTCAGCTCGGGGAGGTAGCCGATGGACCCGCTCACGCCGCCAGCGACGAGCCCGACGGAGTTGGAGACGTTGGCCGTCACGGCGGGCGTCCCGAGGGCGAGGAGCACCGGGAAGGTCACGAGCGTGCCCGACCCGACGAGGGTGTTGATGCCACCGGCCCACACTCCCGCGAGGACCACGGCACCCATCTCTACCCACGACACCCGGACACCCTAGATGGGCGGTACCGGGCGTCGCGCGGTGGGCCTCGGACCGAGGATCAGCGCGTGGTGTCGGGGCCCTCGACGGGTGGCGTCGGGTCCTCGGGGAGCGCCGGCGCAGGAGGCGCCTGGGGCAGCCGGACGCCCGGGCCCTGGGCGGGCTGGACCCGTGAGGCCGGGGTCGCGTGCTCGGTCGCCTCGCGGCTGGCCTGGCCGGCCTGGCCGCGTGCCTCGGCGAGCGCCTGCGCAGGGTCCTCGAGCGTGGTCTCCCCGAAGGCATTGCCCTCCTCCGGGCCCGGGTCGACCCAGTCCTCCGCGTCGAGCCCGCCGTCGGGGCCCCCGTCGGACTGGCCCAGCGCTCCCCCGATGCCCCGCAGGGCGTCGGTGAGCTCGCTCGGGATGATCCACATCTTGTTGCTGTCTCCTTGGGCGATCTGCGGGAGGACCTGCAGGTACTGGTAGGCGAGCAGCTTCTGCGTCGGCTTGCCGCGGTGGATGGCGTCGAAGACCTGCTTGATGGCCCGGGACTGGCCCTGCGCCTCCAGGACACGCGCCTGGGCCGAGCCCTCGGCCCGCAGGATCTGCGCCTGCTTCTCCCCCTCCGCGGTGAGGATCTGCGACTGCTTGAAGCCCTCCGCGTTGAGGATGGCCGCGCGCCGGTCCCGCTCGGCCTTCATCTGCTTCTCCATCGACTCCTGGATCGACATCGGCGGGTCGATCGCCTTGAGCTCGACGCGGTTGACGCGGATGCCCCAGCGACCGGTCGCCTCGTCGAGCGCGCCGCGCAGCTGGCCGTTGATCTGGTCGCGGCTGGTGAGCGTCTGCTCGAGGTCGAGCGAGCCGATGACATTGCGCAGCGTGGTGACGGTGAGCTGCTCGATGCCCTGGATGAAGTTGGCGATCTCGTACACGGCGCTCTTGGCGTCGATCACCGTGTAGTAGATGACCGTGTCGATGTTGACGACGAGGTTGTCCGAGGTGATGACCGGCTGCGGCGGGAAGCTCACGACCTGCTCGCGCAGGTCGATGCTTGCGCGCACCTTGTCGACGAAGGGCACGAGGATGTGGATGCCGCCCTCGAGGGTGCGGCTGTAGCGGCCCAGTCGCTCGATGATGAGCGCGGTCTGCTGCGGCACGATGCGCACCGTCTTGAAGAGGATGACGAGCGCGAAGACGAGCAGCGCCGCCAGGAAGATCAGGATGCCGCTGGGCATGTCGGTCCTTTCGTCGGGTGGGACGCTCTGCGTGCCTTCACGCGCTGGGTGCTCGGGTGACGATGGCGGTCGCGCCGTCGATGGACACGACCCGGACCTCCTCGCCGGGCTCGCAGGGCGCCTGCCCGGGGGGCACCCGGGCGCTCCAGGTCTCGCCGGCGAGACGGACGCGTCCGTCGGTGTCGGTCACCGTCTCGAGGACGCGGGCGGTGCGACCCGCGAGCGCGCGGGAGCCGATGTCCTTGGAGGCCGCGGGGTCGGTGAACTGACGTTGGACGATCGGGCGCACGACGGCGATCAGGAGGAGCGCGACGACGACGGCCAGGACGATCTGCACGGCGAGCGGCGCCCCGAGCGCGGCGGCCAGGGCACCGACGAGCGCACCACCGGTGAGCATGACGAAGACGAAGTCGACCGTGGCCGCCTCGATCGCGATGAGGACGAGGGCCAGACCCATCCAGACCAGCCAGAGGTTGTCTCCCAGGAAGTCCACGTCATCCCCCTTCGTCGCGTCGTGCCCTCATCATGCCCTGTCGCTCACTGGGTGCGGGCGCGTGCGGACCACCTGTTGCCGTGCTGCTCCAGGACGAGGTCGACCCCGAAGGTCTGCGACAGGTTGGCCTCCGTCAGGGTGATCTCGATCGGTCCCTGCGCGACGACCTCGCCCTCGCGGAGCAGGAGCACGTCGGTGAAGTGCGGCGGGATCTCCTCGACGTGGTGCGTGACCATGACGAGTGCCGGTGCCTCGAGGTCGCCGGCGATGACGCCCAGCCGGTGCACGAGGTCCTCGCGACCACCGAGGTCGAGACCCGCGGCCGGCTCGTCGAGGAGCATCAGCTCCGGGTCGGTCATGAGCGCGCGGGCGATCTGCACGCGCTTGCGCTCTCCCTCCGAGAGGGTGCCGTAGGTCCGGTCGACGAGGTGCCCGGCGCCGAGGGCGTCGAGCAACTCACGGGCCCGCTCGTGGTCCAGGCCGTCGTACGACTCCCGCCACCGGCCGACGACCCCCCAGGAGGCGGTCACGACGACGTCCGCGACGCGCTCGTCGCCCGGGATGCGCTCGGCCAGCGAGGCGGACGCCAGGCCGATGCGCGGACGCAGCTCGAAGACGTCGACGGCGCCCAGGACCTCCCCGAGGATCCCGACGACGCCGCGGGTCGGGTGCATGCGGGCCGAGGCCAGCTGGAGCAGCGTCGTCTTGCCGGCACCGTTGGGGCCGAGGACCACCCAGCGCTGGCCCTCCTCGACCTCCCAGTCGATGTCGCTGAGGAGGGTCGTCTCCCCGCGCACGACGGTGGCTCCGGCCAGGGCGAGGACGTCACTCATGCTCCGACCCTAACCGCCGCGAACTACCATCTGACAGATGCCCGAGCTGCCCGCCTCCGTCCGTGTCGCCCTGTGGGTCACGCACGCGTGGTCCGTCGGCTCGAGCCCTGCCCGCGCGGTCGAGCGGGCCCTGCCTGACGTCGACCACACCGAGGGGCTCGTGGAGCAGGTCGGCCTCTGGCACGACCTCGGGGAGGGAGCGCTCCTCGTCGCGCTCCCCGGCCCGGGTGACCTCGCCGGGCTCCCCCGCTGCGGACCGGTGGCCGCCGAGGCCGCCACCGTGGCCGGCGAGGCGCTCTACGTCGCCGGCATCGGCGGGATGCTCGTGCCGACGGTCTCGACCTACGGCTCGGCCGGCGCCCGGGGCCTGCGCATCGACTGGATGGCGCACGACGCCGACCCCGTGCCGCCGCACCGCGTCGAGGCCCTCGAGCTGTCCCAGCTGGAGCGCCATCTGCGGCGCCAGCTGCTCGAGTCGGTCACCGAGCTCGACGAGATCGGCGGCACCCCGTGGTCCGACGACCTCTCCCGCGACCTCGTCGACGAACGCCTCGGCACCGACTGGGCCCTGCCGGACGCCCTGCCGGACCGGGCGCGCCGGGTCATCGGCCTCGCCGGGACCGTCGCCGTCGCGACCGATCTGGGGCTGCAGGCGTCGGGGGCCGTCACGGCCGCGCACGACAACGCGCGCTCCGCCGCACTTCGCCGACTGGCCCGGGAGTGCGAGCGGACGCTCGCCGACGCGACCAACGCGGCCTGCGCCCAGCTGGCCGGGTGGGTGCCGAGCCGGTGACCCGCCGGCTGCGGACCGGCCGGATGACGCTCGTGCCGGCGACCGCGGCGCACCTCCCCTTCCTCGTCGAGCTCGACGCCGACCCCGAGGTCATGCGACACCTCACCGGTCGGGCGCGGACCGCCCGGGAGGCCAGGGAGTACTGGGCCCCGCGGCTGCCCGGCCCGATGTGGGTCGGGTACGTCGATGGGCGTCCCGTGGGGTGGTGGGCCCTGTGGCCGCGCGAAGGGGGGACCGCCGAGCTCGGCTACCGGCTCGCCCGGCGCGCGTGGCGGCAGGGCCTGGCCGTGGAGGGCTCCCGGGCCGTGCTGGACGACGGCTTCGCCGACCCCGCGCTGCGACTCGTGCGTGCCGAGACGATGTACGTCAACGCCGGGTCACGGGGCGTGATGCGTCGCCTCGGGATGCGGGAGGTGCGCGTCGAGGTCCGTCACTGGCCGGACCCGCTGCCCGGCGCGGAGCTCGGCGAGGTCGTCGCCGAGATGACCCGTCAGGAGTGGCCGAGCACGGCAGAGTAGACCTCGAGGGTGCGTTCGCCGATGCTGCCCCACGAGAAGTGCTCGACCGCCCGCTGCCGGCCGGCGCGACCCCGCTCGGCGGCACGGGCCGGGTCGGAGAGGGCGTCCGTGAGGGCGGCGACGAGGTCGCTCTCGAAGCGGTCGGCGTCGACGGGCGCCCCGGTCCCGTCCTGGACCTGCTCGATCGGGACCAGCCACCCGGTCCCCCCGTCGACGACGACCTCCGGGATCCCGCCCGTGGCCGTCGCGACGACGGGCAGCCCGCACGCCATCGCCTCGAGGTTGACGATGCCGAGCGGCTCGTAGACGGACGGGCAGGCGAAGACCGTGCCGGCCGTGAGCAGCGCGATGACCTCGGCCCGGGGGAGCATCTCGCGGATCCACACGACCCCGTCGCGCGACGCGCGCAGGTCGCTCATCAGCGCCTCGACCTCGGCGAGGATCTCGGGGGTGTCCGGCGCACCCGCGCACAGCACGAGCTGGACCTCGGGCGGCAGCTCGCGAGCCGCGCGCAGGAGGTGGGGCAGGCCCTTCTGCCGGGTGATCCGGCCGACGAAGACGACCGACGGACGGTCGGGGTCGACCCCGTGGCGTCGCACGACCTCCTCGTCGGGCTGCGCCCGCCACAGCTGCGCGTCGATCCCGTTGTGCACGACGTGGACCCGCTCGGGGTCGATCGAGGGGTAGCTGCGCAGGATGTCGGCCCGCATGCCGTGGCTGACGGCGATGACCCCGGCTGCCGCCTCGTAGGCGGTGCGCTCCACCCACGACGAGAGGGCATAGCCGCCGCCGAGCTGCTCGGCCTTCCACGGGCGCAGCGGCTCGAGGCTGTGCGCCGAGACGACGTGCGGCACGCCGTGCAGCAGCGAGGCGGTGTGGCCGGCGAAGTTGGCGTACCAGGTGTGGCTGTGCACGAGGTCCGCTCCCCCGCAGTCCGCCGCCATGGCCAGGTCGACGCCCATCGTCGTCAGGGCGGGGTTGGCCCCCACGAGGCCGGGCGGGTCGGGGTAGCCGGTCGTCCCCCCTTCGTCCCTGGGGTCGCCGAAGCAGCGCACGCGCACGTCGATGTCACCACGCTCCCGCAGGGCGCGGCTCAGCTCCGCGACGTGGACCCCGGCACCGCCGTAGACCGCCGGGGGGTACTCCTTGGACAAGATGTCGACGCGCACCCGCCCAGCGTAGGCCCGGAGGGACTAGGTTCGGCGGTGGAGCGAAGGGAGCACCGCATGGTCAAGCGTGGTCAGCCCAAGGTCCTGGCGATCGTCCTCGCCGGGGGCGAGGGCAAGCGCCTCATGCCCCTCACCGCGGACCGGGCGAAACCGGCCGTCCCCTTCGGGGGGATCTACCGCCTCGTCGACTTCGCGCTGAGCAATGTCGTCAACTCCGGGTACCCGAGGGTCATCGTCCTGACCCAGTACAAGTCGCACAGCCTCGACCGGCACGTGAGCCAGGCCTGGAACCTCGCCTCGCCGCTCGGTCACTACGTGGCCGCGGTCCCGGCGCAGCAACGTCGCGGCAAGAGCTGGTACACCGGCAGCGCGGACGCGATCTACCAGTCGCTCAACGCCATCACCGACGAGCGGCCCCACCTCGTCGTCGTCGTCGGCGCCGACCACGTGTACCGCATGGACTTCTCCCTCATGGTCGAGCAGCACCTGGACACGGATGCCGCGTGCACCGTCGCGGCGATCCGCCAACCGATCGCCATGTCCGACCAGTTCGGCGTGATGGAGGTCGGCGCCGACGGGCGCCGCATCACCGCCTTCCGCGAGAAGCCGACCGACCCGCAGGGACTGCCGGACGCGCCGCACGAGATCTTCGCGTCGATGGGCAACTACGTCTTCAGCACCGAGGCGCTCATGGACGCCGTGACCTCGGACTCCAACCACGGCGGCAGCAAGCACGACATGGGCGGGGACATCATCCCCTCCTTCGTCACCCAGGAGCGCGCCTACGCCTACGACTTCGCGGACAACGTCGTCCCCGGGTCCACCGACCGCGACCGGGGGTACTGGCGGGACGTGGGCACGCTCGACAGCTACTTCGATGCCCACCTCGACCTGACCTCGATCCATCCGGTCTTCAACCTCTACAACTACGACTGGCCGATCAACACCCTGCACGGCACCTACCCCCCGGCGAAGTTCGTCCACGGTGACGGCGAGCGGGCGGGTGGGGCCACGAACTCACTCGTCTCCCCGGGGGTGGTCGTCTCCGGTGGGCACGTGGACAACTCCGTCCTCTCCCCCGGGGTCTTCGTGCACAGCTACAGCCAGGTCCTCGACAGCGTCCTGCTCGACGGGGTCGACGTGGGGCGCCACGCCCAGCTGCGGCGCGTCATCATCGACAAGGGCGTGCGCCTGCCCGAGGGGATCCGGATCGGGCACGACCGCGAGGAGGACCGCGCCCGAGGGCTGCTCGTCACCGAGTCCGGGATCACGGTGGTCGGCAAGGGCCACGTCTTCGACCACTCCTAGACTGCGGGGCATGCCACGCACCCTCCCCGGCGACGGTCCGCTCGCCCTGGTCATGGACGTCGACAGCACCCTCATCCGGGACGAGGTGATCGAGCTCCTCGCGGAGCACGCGGGGACACGCGAGGAGGTCGCCGCCGTCACCGAGGCGGCGATGCGGGGCGAGCTGGACTTCGCGCAGAGCCTGCACGCGCGGGTCGCGACCCTCGAGGGCCTGCCCGTGGAGGTGCTCGACCGGGTCCGCAGCGCCGTGCGCCTCACCCCGGGCGCACGCACGCTCGTCACGACCCTCACCGAGGCCGGTCACACGGTCGGGATCGTCTCGGGCGGATTCACCGAGGTCGTCGACGACCTCGCCCGTGAGCTCGGCATCCCGTCGGTCCGTGCGAACCAGCTCGAGGTCGTCGACGGGCACCTCACCGGCCGCGTGCTCGGCGACGTCGTGGACCGCGCGGCCAAGGCCGAGTTCGTCATCCGCCTCGCCGCCAGTGCCGGCATCGACATGGACCGCACCGTGGCCGTCGGGGACGGCGCCAACGACCTGGACATGATGGCGGCCGCGCACCTCGGCATCGCCTTCTGCGCCAAGCCCGCGGTCCGCGAGCAGGCCGACGTCGCGATCGACGAGCCGGACCTACGTCTCGTCCTCGACGTCCTCGGCATCGACCCGCTTCCGCAGGCCGACGACGAAGGGGGCCACCCGCTCGCCTGAGCGTCCTTCGAGACGGTCGCTTCGCGACCTCCTCAGGGAGCGGGGCGCGGGGGCGCGGAGCGCGGGGGCGCGGAGCGGGGGCGGAGCGGAGCGCGTGGAGCGGAGCGCGGGGGCGCGGGGCGGGAAGGCGGTCGAGCCTCAGATGCCCATCGCGTGGACGCCGCCGTCCACGTGCAGGATCTCGCCGGTCGTGGCGGGGAACCAGTCGGACAGCAGCATCGTGCAGGCCTTCGCGGTCGGTACCGGGTCGTTGACGTCCCAGCCCATCGGTGCGCGGCCGTCCCAGGACTCCTCGAACTGCTCGAAGCCGGGGATCGACTTCGCGGCGGTCGTGCGGATCGGGCCGGCGGCGACGAGGTTGCAGCGGACCCCCTTCGGCCCGAGGTCACGCGCGAGGTAGCGGTTGGTCGACTCGAAGGCGGCCTTGGCCACGCCCATCCAGTCGTAGACCGGCCAGGCGAAGCTCGCGTCGAAGGTCAGGCCCACGACGGAGCCACCCTCGGTCATCCGCGGCAGCGCGGCGACGGCCAGGGCCTTGAGCGAGTACGCCGAGACGTGGACCGCGGTCGAGACGTCCTCCCACGACGCGTCGAGGAAGTTGAAGGCCCCCTCGGGCGCGAAGCCGATGGAGTGCAGGACACCGTCGAGGCGCTCGGCGTGCTCACCGATGCGGTCGGCGAGGGCGGCGAGGTCCTCCTCGCTCGTGACGTCGAGCTCGATGACGGGCGCCTCCTGCGGGAGCCGCTTGGCGATGGTCCTGGTGATCTTCATCGTCCGGCCGAAGCTCGTGAGGATGACCTGCGCGCCCTGCTCCTGCGCGAGCTTGGCGACGTGGAAGGCGATCGACGACTCCATGAGGACGCCGGTGATGAGGAAGGTCTTGCCGGTGAGCATCTGCTGGTGCCTTTCGTGCTGCGCGGAGGATGGGCTGTTGGGGCTCACTCAGTGGCCCATGCCGAGGCCACCGTCGACGGGGATGACCGCGCCGGAGATGTAGGACGCCTCGTCGGAGGCGAGGAAGGCGACGGCGGCGGCGACCTCGTCGCCCTGGCCGTAGCGACGTGCGGGGATGGCGCTCTCGTACTCGGCGCGGGTCTTCTCGGGCAGCTCGGCCGTCATGTCGGTCTCGATGAAGCCAGGGGCGACGACGTTGGCGGTGATCCCTCGGGCGCCGAGCTCGCGGGTCATCGAGCGCGCCATGCCGACGAGGCCCGCCTTGGAGGCGGCGTAGTTGGACTGGCCCGGCGACCCGTAGAGCCCGACGACGCTGGAGATCATGATGACCCGACCGAAGCGGGCCTTGACCATGGCGGTCGCGGCCCGGCGGACGCACCGGAAGGTCCCGTGCAGGTTGGTGTCGACGACCGCGGAGAAGTCGTCGTCGGACATGCGCATGAGCAGCGTGTCCTTGGTGATCCCGGCGTTGGCGACGAGCACCTCGATGTCACCGCCGAGCAGCTCCTTGGCCGCGGCGAAGGCCGCGTCCACCGAGTCGCTGTCGGTGATCTCGCAGGCGACGACGTCGAGTCCGTCGACCGCGTCACCCGACCTCGAGGTCACGACGACCCGGTGGCCGTCCGCCTGCAGCCGGCGGGCGATGGCCTCGCCGATCCCTCGGTTGCCTCCCGTGACGAGCACTCGCCGCGATGTCATCCCACTCCCGTCGTCGCTGGACCGGATGTGCCTCCGGTCACCTCGGCTCCGACGCTAGAGCACTACCGCCCGGTACGCGGAGTCCTCCCCGCCCCGCGGGACCCGCTCACGGGCCCGCGGCGTACCCTGAAGACGTGTCCCACGTCCCCGTCCAGTCCGTCACGACGGCCCCGATCTCGCTGCACGACGAGCAACGCGGCCGGATGCGTCAGTACCTCATGACGATGGCGCTGCGCACGGTGTGCTTCGTAGGGGCCTACTTCTTCGAGGGCTGGCTGCGCTGGACCTGCGTCCTGCTCGCGGTGGTCCTGCCCTACGTCGCGGTCGTCCTCGTCAACGCGGTCAACACGCGCGACGTCGACCCGGACGCCAGCCTGCGGACCTCCGACGCGCCCCGCCAGCTCGGGCCGCGATGAGCGAGCCCGACCTCGTGTGCAGCCGCAAGGCGTGCCGCGCCGCGGCGACCCGGGCGGTCCTGTGGCGCAACCCCCGCATCCACGACGAGTCCCGCCGCAAGGTCTGGTTGGCCTGCGACGAGCACGAGAGCGTCCTGCAGGAGCACCTGTCGGTCCGCGGGTTCCCCGTGACCACGTGCGCCCTCGACGAGATCCCGGCCGACGCGGGCTGATGCTGCGCCGTGCCCTCACCCCGAGGTGGCTCGGGTGGTTCTCCCTCGTCCTCCTCGTCTCGCTCGCATGCGTCTGGCTCGGCCAGTGGCAGTGGGGCAAGTACGAGGACCGCTCCGCGCGCGCCGACCGGATCACCGAGCACTACGAGGCCGAGCCGGTCCCGGTGGCCGACGTCCTCACTGCGGCACCGGTCGGGGTCGACGACGAGTGGACGCGGGTGAGCGCCACCGGCGAGTACCTCGCCGACGAGCAGCTCCTCGTGCGCAACCGTCCGCTCGACGGGACGTACGGCTACGAGGTGCTCGTCCCCCTTCGCCTCGGTGACGGGGACGTCCTCGTCGTCGACCGGGGCTGGGTCCCCAACAGCCCGAAGGGGGCCGACGTCGCCCCCGAGGTCCCAGCCGTCCCCTCCGGGGAGGTGACCGTGACCGGGTGGGTGCGCCTCGGCGAGGCGAGCCTGGGCCGGGACCTGCCCGCCGGACAGGTCGCGAGCATCAACCTCGACGAGGTGTCCGAGCAGGTCGACGGGCAGGTGCTCGGCGCCTACCTCGAGCTGCAGCAGGAGTCCCCGGAGGGCGAGCGCCCCGAGCCGCTCGAGGTGCCGGACACCGACACCGGGCCGCACCTGGCCTACGCCATCCAGTGGTGGCTCGTGATCCCGGCACTGTGGGTCTTCGTGGTCGTCGCGCTGCGCCGCGAGGCGCAGGAGGCCGACCCGTCCACCCCCCGCCCCAGGAAGGTGCGCATCTGGGACGAGGAGGACGGCTGAGCCGTCAGCCCACCTCGATCGGCTCCTCGCTCTCCGCGTACTGCGTGGTGTAGAGGTCGGCGTAGACGCCGCCCCGGGCGATGAGCTCGGCGTGCCGGCCTCGCTCGACGACGCGCCCGTCGTCGACGACGAGGATCTGGTCCGCCTTGCGGATCGTCGAGAGCCGGTGCGCGATGACGATCGCCGTGCGCCCCTCGAGCGCGGTGTCGAGCGCCCGCTGCACGGCCACCTCCGACTCGCTGTCCAGGTGCGCCGTCGCCTCGTCGAGGATGAGCACGGCGGGTGACTTCAGCAGCAGCCGGGCGATGGCGAAGCGCTGCTTCTCGCCGCCGGACAGGCGGTGGCCCCGGTCCCCCACGACGGTGTCGAGGCCGGCGGGCAACGAGTGCACGAGGTGGCCGATGCGCGCGGCCTCGAGGGCCGCCCACATCTCCTCCTCGGTCGCGTCCGGCTTGGCGTAGGCGAGGTTGCCGCGCAGGGTGTCGTGGAAGAGGTGTGCCTCCTGGGTGACCATCCCGACCGTGTCGGCGACCGACTCCAGGGTGGCCTCGCGCAGGTCGACGCCGCCGATCCGCACGGCTCCCTGCGTCGGGTCGTAGAAGCGGGTGACGAGCGAGGTGATCGTGCTCTTGCCGGCGCCGCTCGGGCCGACGAGCGCCACGAGCTGGCCGGGCTCGGCGCGGAAGGTCACGCCCTGCAGCACCGGGCCGCCCTCCTCGCGGTCACCGGTCGTCGCGCCCTCGAGGGAGCGCAGCGAGATGGTGTCCGCACCGGGGTAGGTGAAGTGCACGTCGTCCAGCTCGACGGCCAGGGCCTCGCCCTCCGGGAGCCGTCGGGCGTCCTCGGTCTCGACGATGCTCGAGGGCATGTCGAGCAGCTCGAAGAGGCGGGCGAAGGAGACCAGCGCGGTGAGCACGTCGACGTGCACGTTGGAGATCGCGGTGAGCGGCCCGTAGAGCCGCGCGAGCAGGGCCGCGAGGGCGAGGAGCGTGCCGACGGTGAGCCCGCCCTCGACGGCCATGAGGCCACCGACGCCGTAGACCATGGCCGTCGCGAGGGAGGCGAGGGCGGTGAGCATGACGAAGAAGAGGGCGCGGTTGACGGCGATCCGCACACCGATGTCCCGCACGCGCGCGGCCCGCAGGTCGTACTGCTCGATCTCCCGGGCCGGCTGGCCGAAGATCTTCACGAGCAGCGCGCCGGCGACGTTGAACCGCTCGGTCATCTGCGTGCCGAGGTCGGCGTTGAGGTTCATCTGCTCCGAGGACAGACCGGCGAGACGCCGGCCCATGAGCTTGGCGGGGACGATGAAGAAGGGCACGAGGGCCAGCGCCGCGAGGGTCAGCTGCCACGAGAGCGTGAGCATCGCGCCGATGATGAGCACGAGCGAGATGACATTGCTGACGACCGAGGACAGCACGGTCGTGAAGGCCTGCTGGGCGCCGATGACGTCGCTGTTGAGCCGGCTGACCAGGGCCCCGGTCTGGGCGCGGGTGAAGAAGGCGATGGGCTGACGGAGCACGTGCGAGAAGACCTCGGTGCGCAGCAGGTGGATCAGCCCCTCACCGATGCGCGCGGAGAACCACCGCTGCGCGAGGGTCGTGACTGCCTCGACGACCGCGATGAGCGCGACGAGCAGCGCCAGCGTCACGACGACGCGGCGGTCCTGCGGTGTCACCCCGTCGTCGATGAGGCGCTGCAGGAGCAGCGGCACGGCGACGACCGTGAGCGAGCCGACCGCGACGAGCGCGAGGAAGGCCGCGATCGTGCGCTTGAAGGGTGTGGCGTAGCCCAGGACCCGTCGGGCCGTGCCGGGCGGGAGGGGTGTCCCCTTCGCGCTCTCGCCGTGGCTCATCGACTGCATGAGTCCCCAGGCGCTGTTCATCATCATCTGCTGCTCCTCGTCGTCCGGGGACGACAACCGCCCGGGCGCCTGCGGGATTCCCCCGCACCCCCAGTGTGCGCGGTTCAGCCCAGGACGCGGCGCAGGACGAGTCGTGCGACGGCGCCGGTGTCCGCGAGCCCGCCGGGGACGAAGGGGGCGCCCGCCGCCCGGGCGAGCGCGGCCACCTTGTCGTGGAGCACGCCCTCGGCGAGGGTCGCGGGCACGACGACCCGACCGCTCGCCGCGCCGGCGCGGGGGGCGGCGAGCGTCATCGTGAGCCACCCCGGGCGAGGGTGGGCGTCCAGGAGCGTGCGGATGCTCTGCCCGGCCTGCCCGGAGCTGGACCCGCCGGCGACGAGCAGCACCGCGGCGTCGGCGTCGTGGCCGGCCGCGCGCAGGCGCTCCTCGACGGCGAGCAGGAGGAGCGGGTCGCCGCCCAGTGCCGGCGCGACGCGCACGGGCGCCCCGCCGGCGCCGAGGGCCCGCGCGGCTGCGGGGACGTCGACGCGGGCGTGGAAGGCGGGGGTGATGAGCATCGGCAGGAGGGTGACCTCGTCGGTCAGCTCCGCACCCAACTCGTGCGGTTGCGGATGGTCGTGCTCGAGGTAGACCAGTCGGGTCGCGCCCCGACCCATCGCCTCGAGCGGGGCCTCGACGCGTTGCCGCAGTCGCTCGAGGGTGCTGGCGTGCCGCGGGTCCGGGGACCCGTGTGCCAGCAGGACGGTCGTCACGGACCGACCATCACGTGTGCAGCCCGCACTCCACCTTGTCCGTGCCGGACCAGCGTCCGGCGCGCGCGTCCTCGCCCTCGGCGACGGGTCGGGTGCACGGGGCGCAGCCGATGGAGGCGTATCCGCTCTGGCGAAGGGGGTTGAGGAAGACCGACTGCTCGGCCGCGTACTGGTCGACGTCGTCCTGGGTCCAGCCCGCGATCGGGTTGAGCTTGACCATGGCGCGCTTGTCGTCCCAGCCGACGACGGTGATGTCCGTGCGCGTCGGGGCGTCCTCGCGCCGCATGCCGGTGACCCACGCGTCGTGCTCCTCGAGGGCACGGTCGAGCGGCTCGACCTTGCGCATCGCGCAGCACAGGTTGGGGTCGCGGTCGTGCAGCCGGGGGCCGTGCTCCGCGTCCTGCTCGGGGACGGTGAGCTTCGGGTAGATGGTGCGCAGCCGGATCGGCAGCATGGCCTCGTAGGCGTCCCGCGTCCCGATCGTCTCCGCGAAGTGGTAGCCGGTGTCGAGGAAGAAGACGTCGGCGTCCTGCAGTGTCGTGCCGACGAGGTGGACGAGCACCTCGTCGCCCATCGAGCTGGCGACGGTCAGGCCGGCGCCGAAGGTCTCGTGGGCCCAGGCCAGCGCCTGACGGCCCAGCTCGACCCTCCCTTCGTGCGTGTCGCCGAGCTCGCGCTCGAGCGCGGCGAAACGCTCCTCGCCGGCTCGGGCGAGCTCCTGCAGACGGTCGGTCGAGATGGTGCTCGTCATCGGATGTCGTCCTCCTCGGCGCGCCGGACCCACAGGCGGAAGGGCTCGCCCTCCTCGCGCTGGGCGAGGTAGGTGCGGGCCAGCCGCTCGATGTAGTCGGGCAGGTCGTCGCCGCGGACCTTCAGCGCGCGGGTCTTGCGCGCCAGTGCGGTGTCCTCGGCGAGGGCACCACCGAGGTGCACCTGGAAGACCTCCTCGTGGGAGCCGTCCTCCTTCTTCTCGAGCATGCCCTTCAGGCCCACGTCGGCGACCTGGCTGCGGGCGCAGCTGTTGGGGCAGCCGTTGAAGTGGATGCTGAAGGGGACGTCGATGTCGAGGCGCTTCTCGAGCTCCTCGACGGTCCAGCGGGCCCGGTTCTTGGTGTCGGTGAGGGCGAGCTTGCAGAACTCCAGGCCGGTGCAGGCCAGGACGTTGCGGCGCCACTCGCTCGGGAAGACCTCGAGGTCGAGGTCCTTGAGGTCGACGGCCAGCTGCTCGGACCGCTCGGGCTCGACGTCGAGCACGAGGACCTTCTGGTGCGGGGTGAAGCGGATGCGCTCGCTGCCCGCGGCCTCGGCGAGCTCGGCCAGCCGGGTGAGCTTGGTGCCCGTCATGCGACCGGCGATGGGGGCCGCGCCGACCCACACCCGGCCGTCCTGCTGCTCGTGGATGCCCACGTGGTCACGGCGGCTGCCGGGGGCCGCGACCGCCTCGGGCCCGTCGGGCAGGGCCCGGCCGAGGTAGTCCCGCTCGAGGACCTGACGGAACTTCTCCGGCCCCCAGTCGGCCATGAGGAACTTCAGCCGCGCCTTGTTGCGCAGCCGGCGGTAGCCGTGGTCGCGGAAGATCGAGGTGACGCCGTGCCAGACCGCCGGGACGTCCTCGAGGGAGACCCAGACGCCGAGCCGCTGGGCGAAGATCGGCTTGACCGAGAGGCCACCGCCGACCCACACATCGAAGCCCGGGCCGAGCTCGGGGTGCACGACGCCGACGAAGGAGATGTCGTTGATCTCGTGGGCGATGTCGAGGTGCGGCGAGCCCGAGATCGCCGTCTTGTACTTGCGCGGGAGGTTGGAGAACTCGGGGCTGCCGATGTACTGGCGCTTGATGATGTCCATCGCCGGCGTGCCGTCGATGATCTCGTCCTTGTCGATGCCGGCGACCGGCGAGCCGAGCATGGTGCGCGGGCAGTCGCCGCAGGCCTCGGTCGTCGACAGTCCCACGGACTCCAGGCGACGCCAGATCTCGGGGACGTCCTCGATGCGCACCCAGTGCAGCTGGATGTTCTGCCGGTCGGAGATGTCGGCGGTGTCCCGGGCGAACTCGGTGCTGATGCCCGCGATGGTGCGCAGCTGCTCGGTGCTCACCCGGCCGCCGTCGCTGCGCACGCGCATCATGAAGTACTCGTCGTCGAGGCCGTCCTCACCCGTGTGGGTGCCGTCGAGCCCCTGCTTGCGCTGCGTGTACAGGCCCCACCAGCGGAAGCGACCGCTGAGGTCGTCCGGGGCGATCGAGGCGAAGCCACCCTCGGCGTAGACGTCCTCGATGCGCGCGCGCACGTTGAGCGCGTCGTCCTCCAGCTTGAACTCCTCGTTGTGGTTCAACGGGGTGCGGTCGCCGTCGGCCCAGGCGCCGTTGGACTTGCTGCGGGTGGGGCGGGTGGTCACAGTCACCCGCTCATCCTACGGCCCGGGTTATCGGATCCATAACCTGTCGTTATGCATCTCACCTGCCGGGCAGCGGGGCCTCACGCCAGCGTGACGAGGTCCCGGTAGTCCGCGCCGTAGAAGTCCTCGACGCCGTCGGGCAGCAAGAGGATGCGTTCCGGCTTGAGCGCGTCGACGGCACCCTCGTCGTGCGTCACGAGGACGACCGCGCCCTTGAAGGTCGACAGCGCCCCGAGGATCTCCTCCCGGCTCGCCGGGTCCAGGTTGTTGGTCGGCTCGTCGAGGAGCAGGACGTTGGCGCTGGAGACGACGAGCAGGGCGAGCGACAGGCGCGTCTTCTCGCCGCCGGAGAGCACCCCGGCCGGCTTGTCGACGTCGTCCCCGGTGAAGAGGAAGGAGCCGAGCACCTTGCGCACCTCGGTCTCGCCGAGATCGGGGGCGGCCGACTTCATGTTGGCCAGCACCGTGCGGTCCACGTCGAGGTTCTCGTGCTCCTGCGCGTAGTAGCCGAGCTTGAGGCCGTGGCCCGGCTCGACCTGGCCGGTGTCGGGGGCGTCGACGCCGGCGAGCATCCGCAGCAGCGTCGTCTTGCCGGCACCGTTGAACCCGAGGACGACGACCTTGCTCCCCCGGTCGATCGCGAGGTCGACGTCGGTGAAGATCTCCAGGCTCCCGTAGGACCGGGACAGGCCGGAGGCACGAAGGGGGGTCCGCCCGCAGGGGGCGGGGTCCGGGAAGCGCAGCTTGGCCACGCGGTCCTGCGTCCGCTCTCCCTCGACGCCGGCGAGCATCCGCTCGGCGCGCTTGATCATCTGCTGCGCGGCCGTCGCCTTGGTCGCCTTGGCGCGCATCTTCTCGGCCTGGTCCAGGAGGGCGCCGGCCTTCTTCGTCGCGTTCTGCACCTCGCGCTTGCGGCGCCGCTCGTCGGTCTCGCGCTGCTGGAGGTAGTTCTTCCAGCCCATGTTGTACTGGTCGATCTCGCAGCGGTTGGCATCCAGGTGGAAGACCCGGTTGACGACGACCTCGAGCAGCTCGACGTCGTGGCTGATGATGATCAGCCCGCCCTTGTAGCTCTTCAGGTGGTCGCGCAACCAGCCGATCGAGTCGGCGTCGAGGTGGTTGGTCGGCTCGTCGAGCAGGAGGGTCTCGTTGCCGGAGAAGAGGATGCGGGCCAGCTCCACCCTTCGCCGCTGGCCGCCGGAGAGGGTCTCGAGGCTCTGGTCGAGCCGGCCCTCGTCGATGCCGAGGGCGGAGGCGATGCTCGCCGCCTCCGACTCCGCGGCGTAGCCACCGGCTGCCTCGAACTCCTCCTGGAGCCGGCCGAAGCGCGCCATGGCGCGCTCGAGGGTCTCGGGGTCCGCGCTGGCCATCCGCTGCTCCGCGGTCGCCCGGTCGGTGACGATGCGGTCGAGCCCGCGGGCGGACAGGATGCGCTGGCGCGCGGTGACGGTGAGGTCGCCGGTGCGCGGGTCCTGCGGGAGGTAGCCGATGCCACCGCTGGAGGTGACCGAGCCCGCCGCCGCCTGCCCCTGGCCCGCGAGGACCTTGGTGAGCGTCGTCTTGCCCGCCCCGTTGCGCCCGACGAGGCCGACCCGGTCGCCCGCGGCGACCCGGAAGGAGGCGTCCTCGAGCAGGATGCGGGACCCCGCGCGCAGCTCGATGCCGCTGGCTGTGATCACGGGTGGTTCTCCTGCAGGTACGAAGGTGGGTCGGCGGTTAGTGTAAGTCGCAGATCCCACCGTCACCGCATCCGTGCCGGTCCGACCGGACCGCACCCCCCCCTGGAGGACCGCCGTGAGCATCAACGACAACGCCTCGCTCGACACCTCGCGCATGGGTGGCGGAGGTGGCGGACGGGGTCGCGGTCCTGTCGTGGCCGGTGGCGGCATCGTCGGTCTCATCATCGCCGTCATCCTCGTCCTCACCGGCAACGGCGACATGCTGAACGGCGGGGGCGCCCCCCAGGACACCAGCGCCCAGGGTGGCGACAACCGCCTCGCCGAGAAGTGCCGGACCGGTGCCGATGCCAAGAAGGACCGCGAGTGCCTCATGGTCCTCGGCGAGAACAGCCTGCACGACTTCTGGAGCCAGCAGCCCGACCTCGCCAAGGCGCTCGAGGGAGCCAACCAGCAGTTCCGCGGACCGGACAAGGTCGTCGTCTACACCGGGCAGACGCAGTCGCAGTGCGGCACCGCGAGCAACCAGGTCGGCCCCTTCTACTGCCCCGTCGACGAGCGCATCTTCATCGACACCGACTTCTTCGACATCATGGAGCAGCAGCTCGGCGCGCAGGATGGCACGCTGGCCGAGCTGTACGTCCTCGCCCACGAGTACGGGCACCACATCCAGAACGTCTACGGCGTCCTCGACGAGGCCCAGAAGGACCCGCAGGGCGCCAGCTCGGGCGCGGTGCGGGTCGAGCTCATGGCGGACTGCTTCGCCGGCATGTGGATCCAGGACGCCACGCAGACCAAGGACGCCAACGGTCAGGTCCTGCTCACCGACATCAGCGAGGCCGACGTGAAGAACGCCATGGGCGCGGCCAAGTCCGTCGGCGACGACGAGATCCAGAAGAAGTCCGGCGGGGGCGTCAACCCCGAGGGCTGGACCCACGGCTCGGCCAAGGCCCGTCAGGCCTGGCTGCTGCGCGGGATGAAGGCCGACTCGGTCGGCTCGTGCGACACCTTCGAGGTCGCCGACCCCAACAACATCTGAGCCTCCGGAGCTACTTCTTCCTGCCCTCCGACTTGCCGGCGCCCCACTGGCCCTCCGCCGGGGCGAAGACCCACACCGTCGTGCCCTTCGGGTAGTAGCGGTTGATGCTGAACTTCACGTAGCCGGTCGAGCTGGTCCGCGCCGACTTGATGTACTGCTGCGGCTCGCCGGGCTTCTTGACGAGCAGCCAGGTCTTGATGCCGCGGGCAGCCGGCCCCCCAATGCCCTGCTTGACCCGGGCGGAGACGCCCCCACCCGTGGCCCAGGTCTTCGGCCACGTGGCCCGCAGCTCGATCGGCGTCCGCCCGGTCGTCTCGGCGACGATGCCCGTCGAGTAGTCGGTCCAGTCGGTGTAGGAGCCGGTCATCCACATGACCGAGAAGGGCCCCACCGCACCCGCGGGCGCCGCAGGCGTGCGCTGCACGCCCCGCTGGAGGGCGATGGGCCGGGAGAGCCACGACGCGCCCCGGTCGCTCGTCGACAGCTCCGACAGCTGGGTCTCCTCGCCCGCGCGGGTGACGACGTAGGCCGTGTTGGCGTTGAGCGCGTCGAGCGTGATGCCCTCGGGGTACTCCTCCTGCCGCGCGACCGTCCGGGTGGTCCACGAGCCGCTCACGGTGGTCGCCCACTTGTAGGTGTAGCCGCTGCTCCCGGTGGTCCGGTCGGTCGTGGTGAAGGCGACCGTGGGATAGCCACCGGAGCGCAGTCCGAAGTCGTAGACGCGCACCCGACCGTCGAGGCTGCGTCCGTCGTAGATCTGGGTGCCCGAGCGCGGGTAGGCGGGGCGAGCGACGGCCGTGCCGTTGGTCCGACCCAGCTTCTTGGTCGCGGCGTCGTAGGTGAAGTGGTAGAGCGAGTTGTTGACGTCCTGGGCCGGGTGCCCGTCGCTCACGGCCAGATGCATCTGCTTCCAGCCCGAGGAGGCCGCCTCGAGGTAGGGCCAGGTGCGCAGCCCGCCCCCGGAGTTCTTGAAGAGCTGGACGGGAGCGGACCAGTTGACGAGGTCCTTGCTCGTCGAGACGACCCAGTTCTGGTCGGAGTAGCGACGGGTGAGCACGTGGTACTGGTTGCTCACGCCGCGCATCCGGAAGACCTGGACGTACGTCGACTTCGCATTTTCCATGCTCGAGCCCTTGAGCTTGCGCACCGCCGACATCTTCGTGACGTCACCCGCGGTGTTGCTCACGCGGTACTGCACCGGCGCCTTGCCGTGGCCTCCCCAGAAGGCCGCGATCCGCCCGTCAGCCGTCTCGACGAGGCCAGGGACGTTGTGGTCGTCGCGCAGCTGGTACTGGCTCAGCGTCGTCGTGGCCATCCGCTGGTCGGCCTTGCTCAGCGAGGTGAGCATGACCGAGCCCGCCCTCGTGACGTAGGCGAAGTAGGTGTAACGCGAGGTCTGCAGGACCCGCGGGTCGGAGTACCAGGTCCACGCGCCGTTGGAGGTCATCCGCACCGTCCGCGCCTCGAGCGAGTCGGCCGTGGCCGGCGCCGCCGCCACCGGCTGCGCCGGCTGCTCGGCGGTCTGGAGCGACTCGTCGGCCACCGAGTCGGCGACCCGCTGCTGCTGGGCCGTGGCGCGCTGGGTCATCGGCGTGCCCTTGGCGGCGGGCGGGACGGGGTCCGGCGGTGCCTGCTGCGCCTGCGGCGCGGTGGTCGCCGTCGGCGGTGGTGCCGCAACGGCGGCGGTCCCCGTCAGCAGGGCCGCCACGAGGGCGACGGTGGACATGACGGCAGTACGTGAAGAGCGCACGGTGCTTCCCCCGAAGGAATGTGGCAAGGCTCTCCCCGTCCTCGCCTACGCGCACAGATTACACCCGCCGACGCGCTCCCCTGCGCAGGCTCAGTCGCTGATCTGCAGGCGCACGCACCGGGATCGTCGCGCGGCCTCCTGGAGCACCACGAGCCGCGGGTCGGGCAGGTCCCACAGGGTGCGCTGCGGCAGGTCGCGCAGGTGCTCCAGACGCGGGTCCTCAAGCACCTGCTCGGCCATCCGCCGGTCGCCGCCGAGGACGAGGGCGTCGACGGCGTCCCGCCCCAGATGACGAAGGGAGATCTCCCGCACCTTGTCGAGCACCCCGTCGGCCTGGTTGCCGCGACGCCGGGCGTAGCGCTGCTGGCTCCACCCGCCCTTCTTCGTCCGCGACTGGACGTAGGCGGTGCCGCACGTGTGGGCGGTGAGCTCAGCCCCTTCGTCACGGCCGACGGCGTAGCCGCCGCGTCGCACGAGGACCAGACCGATGCGCTCGTGGGCGAAGCCCTCCCCCGTCGCCGTGACCCCGTCGCCGCCGGTGAGCACGACGGTGCCCGGCCCGTCGGCGCGCGTGACGCCGTCGTGCCGGGCACCGAAGCCCTCGACCCACCGGTCGAGCCGAGCCGGGTCGACCTCGACCGTGCGGGTCATCGTGAGGAGTGGCTCAGATGTTGAAGCCGAGGGCGCGCAGCTGCTCGCGCCCGTCGTCGGTGATCTTGTCCGGACCCCACGGCGGCATCCAGACCCAGTTGATCCGCGAGTCGGTGACGAGGTCGGTGAGGGCCTGGTCGACCTGGTCCTCGATGACATCGGTCAGCGGGCAGGCAGCGGAGGTGAGGGTCATGTCGATGACCGCGTGGTTCTGCGGGTCGACGGTGATGCCGTAGACGAGGCCGAGGTCGACGACGTTGATGCCGAGCTCGGGGTCGACGACATCGCGCAGCGCCTCTTCGACGTCCGCGACATTGCTCGGGGTGGGTGCCTGGGCGGTCATGCGCTCTCTCCTTGGGAAGTGGTCGAGACGTCGACGCCGGCCTGGGCCAGCGCGTCGGTGAGGGCCATCCAGCCGAGCAACGCGCACTTGACGCGTGCCGGGTACTGCGCGACGCCGGCCAGGGCGACTCCGTCGCCGATGACCTCCTCGTCGCCGGCGTCCTGGCCGCGGCTGGTCAGCATGCGCCGCATCGCCTCGTGGACGTCCATCGCCTCGTCGACGGTCTCACCGGTGACCTCCTCGGCGAGGATCGAGGTGCTCGCCATGGAGATCGAGCAGCCCATCGCCTCGTAGGAGATGTCGGTGATCCGAGCGTCGTGACCGGTGCCGTCGAGGTGCACGCGCAGGGTCACCTCGTCGCCGCAGGTCGGGTTGACGTGGTGCACCTCGGACGCGTGCCCCTCGCGCAGGCCGTGACCGACCTTGCGCTTGGAGTGGTCGAGGATCAGCTCCTGGTAGAGGTCCATCAGGCGGCTCCTGCGTCGACGCCGAAGATCTGCGGCACCCGGTCGAGCGCCGCCACGAGCGTGTCGATCTCGGCCGGGGTGTTGTAGACGGCCAGCGACGCGCGGGTGGTGGCCGCGACGCCGAAGGCCCGGTGCAGAGGCCACGCGCAGTGGTGGCCCACCCGCACGGCGACGCCCTGGTCGTCGAGGACCTGCCCGACGTCGTGCGCGTGCACGCCGTCGACGACGAAGGAGACGGCGGCACCGCGGTGCACGGTGTCGGCGGGGCCGACGAGGCGCACCCACGGACGCTCGGCCAGGGCCGCGAGCAGCTGCGCGGTGAGCGCCTGCTCGTGGGCGGCGATGCGCTCGAGACCGATGTCGCGGATCCAGCGCACGGCCGCGCCCAGCCCGATGGCCTGGCTCGTCATCGGCACGCCGGCCTCGAAGCGCGTGGGCGGCGGCGCGTAGGTGCTGCCCTCCATGCGCACGAGCTCGATCATCGACCCGCCGGTGAGGAAGGCGGGCATCTGCTCGAGGAGGTCGTAGCGGCCCCAGAGCACACCGATCCCGCTCGGGCCGTACATCTTGTGGCCGGAGAAGGCGAGCAGGTCGACGCCGAGCTCACGCACGTCCACCGGCAGGTGCGGCACGGACTGGCAGGCGTCGAGGACCGTGATCGCGCCGACGGACCGGGCCGCCGCGACGAGCCGGGGCACGTCGCTCACGGCGCCCAGGACGTTGGACGCGTGGGTGAAGGCCATGACCTCGGTCCGCTCGGTGACCAGCTCGTCGAGCTGGTCGAGGTCGAGACGGCCCTCCTGGGTCACCCCGATCCAACGCAGGGTCGCCCCGGTGCGGCGGCACAGCTCCTGCCACGGCACGAGGTTGGCGTGGTGCTCGGCCTCGGTGATGAGGACCTCGTCGCCCTCGCCGAGGCGAAGGGGGGACCCCGCCTCGGCGTTGGAGAAGGCGTACGCGGCCAGGTTCAGCGCCTCGGTGGCGTTCTTCGTGAAGACCACCTCGCGCTCTTGGGCACCGATGAGCGCGGCGATGTCCGCGCGGGCGCCCTCGTAGGCCTCCGTGGCCTCCTCCGACAGCGCGTGCGCGCCGCGGTGGGGAGCCGAGTTGGAGGTCATGAGGAAGTCACGCTCGGCGTCGAGCACGGCGAGGGGCTTGTGCGAGGTGGCGCCGGAGTCGAGGTAGACGAGCGGCTTGTCCCCGCGCACCGTGCGCTCGAGGATCGGGAACTGACCGCGGATCGCGGCCAGCTCACCGTCGGGGATCAGCTGCGGTGCCATCATCAGGCCCCTGCGGTCGTGGCGGGCTCCCCCGTCGCGAGGAACCGGTCGTAGCCCTCGGCCTCGAGCTGGTCGGCCAGCTCGGGGCCGCCCTGCTCGGCGATCCGTCCGTCGACGAAGACGTGGACGAACTCGGGGGTGATGTAGCGCAGGATCCGCGTGTAGTGCGTGATGAGCAGGACGCCGGCGTCGGTCGTGCCCTTGGCCCGATTGACGCCCTCGGAGACGACGCGCAGGGCGTCGACGTCGAGACCGGAGTCGGTCTCGTCGAGGATGGCGAACTTCGGCTTGAGCAGCTCCATCTGGAGGATCTCGTGGCGCTTCTTCTCGCCGCCCGAGAAGCCCTCGTTGACGTTGCGCTCGGCGAACGCGGGGTCCATGCGCAGCTCGTCCATGGTGCCGCGCACCTCCTTGACCCAGGTGCGCAGCTTGGGCGCCTCGCCGTCGATGGCGGTCTTTGCGGTGCGCAGGAAGTTGCTCACCGTGACGCCGGGGACCTCGACCGGGTACTGCATGGCGAGGAAGAGGCCCGCACGGGCGCGCTCGTCCACGGACATCGAGAGCACGTCCTCGCCGTCGAGGGTGACCTCGCCGGAGGTGACGGTGTACTTCGGGTGGCCGGCGATGGAGTAGGCCAGCGTCGACTTGCCCGAGCCGTTGGGACCCATGATCGCGTGGGTCTCGCCGGAGTTGATGGTGAGGGTGACGCCCTTGAGGATCTCCTTGGGGCCGTCTTCGGTCTCGACGCTGACGTGCAGGTCGGTGATCTGGAGAGTTGCCATGTCGGTGTCTTTCGGTGTGGAGGTCTGTGGGTCAGTCGGCCAGGGCGACGAGGACGTCACCGTCGTCGGTCACCTGGACGGTGTGGACCTTGACGGGGACGGTCGCCGGCAGGCCGGTGGGGCGCCCGGAGATGAGGTCGAAGCGCGAGCCGTGCAGCCAGCACTCGATGGTGCAGCCGTCGACCTCGCCCTCGGAGAGCGAGACCTTGCCGTGCGTGCACTCGTCGTCGATCGCGTGGACGGTGCCGTCCTCGACGCGCACGATGGCGAGGAGCCGACCGGAGACGTCCGCCTTGGCGGCCTGCCCCGGCGTCAGCTCGTCGATCCCGCAGACCCGGATGAACTCGGGCTGCGCGACGGCACTCATGCCCGGCCCCCTTCGAGCTCGATGTCGATCGCCCGCATGACGCGCTCGCTGATCTCGGCGTCGCCGATCCGCTGGACGATGGTGTTGAAGAAGCCGCGCACGACGAGACGACGGGCCTCGTCCTCGGGCACACCGCGCGACTGCAGGTAGAACAGCTGCTGGTCGTCGAAGCGACCGGTCGTCGAGGCGTGACCGGCGCCGACGATCTCGCCGGTCTCGATCTCCAGGTTGGGGACCGAGTCGGCGCGCGCGCCGTCGGTGAGCACGAGGTTGCGGTTGAGCTCGTAGGTCTCGGTGCCCTCGGCCGCGGCGCGGATGAGGACGTCGCCGACCCACACCGTGTGCGCGGTCTCGCCCTGCAGGGCGCCCTTGTACTCGACGTTGCTCGTGCAGTGCGGCGCCTCGTGGTCGACGAAGAGCCGGTGCTCGAGGTGCTGGCCGGCGTCGGCGAAATAGACGCCGAAGGCCTCGAAGGAACCGCCGGGCCCGCTGTAGGACGCGTTGGTGTTCAGGCGCACGATGCCTCCACCGATCGTCACGGCGATGTGCCGCACACTCGCGTCCCGGCCGACGACGACGTCGTGCTGGCCGAGGTGCACGGCCTCGTCGTCCCAGTCCTGGAGGGAGACGATCGTCAGCTGCGAGGAGTCACCGGAGAGCACCGACAGCAGCTCGGTGTAGTCGGCGCTGCCACGGTGCTCGACGACGACCGTGGCCTTCGCGAAGGCCCCGACGCGCACGATGTGGTGGGCACGCACCGGGTCGCCGGGCTCACCGGTGAGGTGGATGCGCACCGGCTCGCCGAGCTCGGCCTCGGCCGGGATGTCGATGACGACGACCGAGTCGCCGCTCGCGGCGACGGCCGCGGCGCGGTCGGCCGGCAGCGGGACGCCCGTGGCCCGGGCCTGCTCCGCCGGGATCTGCGAGCGGGTGACACCCTGCGGCAGGGTGTGCTCGACGCCCAGGGCACCGGTCCCCCCTTCGTCGGAGAAGAGGTCGGTGAGACGCCCGACCGGGGTGAACCGCCAGTCCTCCTCCCGGCCCTGCGGCACGGGGAAGTCGGCGAGGTCCCAGGAGCGGGTCCGCTCGGCGCGGGACTGGTCCGGGACCAGCGTCTCGGCGGAATGGGTGTGGGCCTGCTGGCCCGGGTCAGCCAGAAGGCTCATCAGCCGACGGCTCCTTCCATCTGGAGTTCGATGAGGCGGTTGAGCTCGAGGGCGTACTCCATCGGCAGCTCGCGCGCGATGGGCTCGACGAAGCCACGCACGATCATCGCCATGGCCTCCTCCTCGCTCATGCCGCGCGACATGAGGTAGAAGAGCTGGTCGGCGGAGACCTTGGAGACGGTTGCCTCGTGACCCATCTGCACGTCGTCCTCGCGGACGTCGACGTAGGGGTAGGTGTCGGAGCGGCTGATCGTGTCCACGAGCAGCGCGTCGCAGACGACCGAGGACTTGCTGTTGGTCGCACCCTCGAGCACCTGGACGAGGCCGCGGTAGGAGGTGCGGCCGCCACCGCGGGCCACCGACTTGGAGACGATCGAGCTCGAGGTGTTGGGCGCCGCGTGGACCATCTTGGCGCCGGCGTCCTGGTGCTGGCCCTCACCGGCGAAGGCGATCGACAGCGTCTCGCCCTTGGCGTGCTCACCGAGGAGGAAGCACGCGGGGTACTTCATCGTCACCTTGGAGCCGATGTTGCCGTCGACCCACTCCATCGTCCCGCCCTCGGCGACCGTGGTGCGCTTGGTGACGAGGTTGTAGACGTTGTTGGACCAGTTCTGGATCGTCGTGTAGCGCACGCGGGCGTTCTTCTTCACGACGATCTCGACGACGGCGCTGTGCAGCGAGTCGGTCTTGTAGATCGGGGCGGTGCAGCCCTCGACGTAGTGCACGTAGGAGCCCTCGTCGGCGATGATCAGCGTCCGCTCGAACTGGCCCATGTTCTCGGTGTTGATCCGGAAGTAGGCCTGCAGCGGGATGTCGACGTGGACGCCCGGCGGGACGTAGATGAAGGAACCGCCGGACCACACCGCGGTGTTCAGCGCGGAGAACTTGTTGTCGCCGGCCGGGATGACGGTGCCGAAGTACTCGCGGAAGAGGTCCTCGTGCTCGCGCAGGCCGGTGTCGGTGTCGACGAAGATGACACCCTTCTCCTCCAGGTCCTCACGGATCTGGTGGTAGACGACCTCCGACTCGTATTGGGCGGCGACGCCCGCGACGAGGCGCTGCTTCTCCGCCTCGGGGATGCCGAGCCGGTCGTACGTGTTCTTGATGTCCTCGGGCAGGTCCTCCCAGGAGGTCGCCTGCTTCTCGGTGGACTTCACGAAGTACTTGATGTTCTGGAAGTCGATGCCGGTGAGGTCGCTGCCCCAGCTGGGCATGGGCTTCTTGTCGAACAGACGCAGGGACTTCAGGCGCAGGTCGCGCATCCACTGCGGCTCGCCCTTGCGGTCGGAGATGTCGGTGACGACGTCCTCGCCCAGGCCGCGTTTGGCGCTGGACCCGGCCGAGTCGGTGTCCGACCAGCCGAACTCGTAGCGGCCGATGTCCTTCAGTCCTGGGTTGAGCTCTTCGATGTTCGTGCTCATCGGGGGGACCTCTCTGTGTGGGGACGCATCCCCGGGGTGGGGACGAAGGTGGTGCAGACGTGATCGCCCTGGGCCAGGGTGGCCAGGCGTTGGACGTGGACGCCGAGGAGCCGGCTGAAGGCATCCGTCTCGGCCTCGCAGAGCTCGGGGAACTCCGCGGCGACGTGCCGGACCGGGCAGTGACCCTGGCACAGCTGGAGGCCGACGACGACATCGTCGCCGACCGTGCGGGCGCTGGCACCGTAGCCCTCGGCGCGCAGGGCCGTGACCAGCGCCTCGGTGCGGGCCCGGGGTTCCTCCCCCGCGGCCTCGACCTGGTCCGCGCAGCGCTCCTCGAGCGCGCTGATGCGGTGGTCGGCGAAGTCGCGCACCGCCTGCTCGCCGACGGACTCGCGCAGGAACCGCATCGCGTCGGCGGCCAGGTCGTCGTAGTCGGAGGTGAGGTGCTCGTGACCGACGTCGCCGACGACCCACTCGCGCGCGGGACGTCCGCGGCCGCGCTTGCCGGCGTGCGGCGCACGGCTGGTGACGGCACCCTCCTCGGCGAGCTGGTCGAGGTGGCGGCGCACACCGGTGGCGGTCAGACCGAGGTGGGCGGCGAGGTCGGCGGCCGTGATCGGGCCGCGCTCGCTGATGGTGCTCAGCACGCGATCGCGCGTGCGGGCATCACGACTGGAGGCGTCGGTGTCCGACGGCCTCGCTGCTCGCGATGCAATAACCACACATCCATGTTACGTAATTGGCGTCCCAACACAACAAAGGCATGCCTAACCGTGGAGCGGCGCGCGCGCTGCCTAGACTCGCCTCCCGTGACACGTGCCGTCGTCGTGGAGGACCTGCGCCGCGTCTTCGGTGACCGGGTCGCCGTGGACGGGGCCAGCTGGAGTGCCGCCGCCGGCGAGATCACCTGCGTGCTCGGCCCCAACGGTGCCGGCAAGACGACGACGATCGAGTGCCTCGAGGGCCTGCAGCGGCCGGACTCCGGCACGGTGCGCGTGCTCGGCAGCGACCCCTGGCAGGCCGATGCGGACCACCGGGCGCGCGTGGGCGTCATGCTGCAGGACGGCGGGCTGCCGCAGAGTGTCTCCGCCCACCGGCTCCTCACGCACCTCGCCCGGCTCTACCGGACCACCTGCGTCGACGAGATCGTCGACCGGCTCGACATCGCCCCCTTCGCCACGACGCCCGTGCGGCGACTGAGCGGTGGGCAGCGCCAGCGCGTCGCCCTCGCGGCCGCACTCGTCGGCTCCCCTGCCGTCGCCTTCCTCGACGAGCCGACCGCCGGGCTCGACCCACACGCGCGCCTGGACGTCTGGGACCTGGTGCGCGAGCGACGCGAAGGGGGGATGGCGCTCGTCGTCACGACGCACGGCTTCGACGAGGCAGAGCGCCTCGCCGACCGGATCGTCATCCTCGACCGTGGCCGCGTCGTCGCCGACGGCACGCCGAGCGAGATCGCCGGGGACGGCGGGCTCGAGCACCGGTACTTCGAGCTCACCGGAGGCCGACGTGCCGACTGACCCCTCGCTCCCCACCACGGCGCCCGCCGCGCAGTCGCGGCGCCGACGGGTGATCGCCCAGGCGCGCTTCGAGGCCGCGATCCTCCTGCGCAACGGCGAGCAGCTCCTCGTCGCGCTCGTCCTGCCCGCCATGGCGCTCGTGGCGCTCGTCCTCGCGGGCTACCCGGAGCTGCCCGAGCCGCGCATCGCCACCGTGGCCCCCGGCGTGCTGGCGCTGGCCGTCGTGTCCACGGCCTTCACCGGCCAAGCGATCCAGACGGCCTTCGACCGCCGCTACGGCGTCCTGCGCATGCTGGCGACCACCCCCGTCGGGACCGACGGCCTGCTGCTCGGCAAGGCGGTCGCGATCTGCGCGGTCGCCGCGGTGCAGGTCCTCGTCCTCGGCGTCATCGCCGCCCTCCTCGGGTGGCGTCCCGATCCCCTCGGCCTGGTCGTCACCCCGGTCACCGCAGCCCTCGGTGTGTGGGTCTTCGTCGCCCTCGCGCTCCTGCTCGCCGGGACCCTCCGCGCCGAGGCCGTCCTCGCGGTGGCCAACCTCGTGTGGGTGCTGCTCGCCGGCGTCGGCGGGCTGCTCCTGCCCGGCGACACGATCGGCGGGCTCGACGCGGTCGTGCGCTGGCTCCCCTCCGGCGCCCTGGGCGACGCCTTCCGCGACGCCCTCGCCGAGGGCTCCCTGCCCCTGCTGCCGTGGCTCGTGCTCGTCGTGTGGGGTGCCGCGCTCACGCTGGCCGTGGTGCGCACCTTCCGCTGGCGCGACTGACGGGCCCTCGCCGCCCCTCCTCGCGGACGCCGGGCCCGACGCCGGTGTGGCGCCGGGCACGGCTTACCGTTGCTGGGTGAGCACCGCGCAGACCGCAGCCCCGGCACCGACCGGGGGCACTCCCCCTTCGTCCCACCGGTGGCTGGCGCCGCTGCTGCTCGCCAACCTCGTCGTCGAGGTCGGCATCGTCGTCACCGGCGGGCTCGTCCGGCTCACCGGGTCCGGCCTCGGGTGCCCCACGTGGCCGCAGTGCGTGCCCGGCTCCTACGTGCCCACGGTGGAGCAGGAGGAGGGCATCCACAAGGTCATCGAGTTCGGCAACCGCACCCTCACCGGCCTGCTCGGGTTCGTCGCGCTGGCGCTGCTCATCGCCCTCTACCGCTGGGCGCGGGAGCGCCGCGAGCTCATCACCGGCACCTGGGTCGTCATGGCCGGCATCCTCGCGCAGGCGGTCGTCGGCGGCATCACCGTCCTCACCGGCCTCAACCCGTGGATCGTCGCCTTCCACTTCCTGTGCTCCATGGCGCTGATCGCCGTGTCCGCCTGGCTGTACTGGCGCCACACCCAGCCCGCCGGCAGGACCCGCTCCCTGCTCCACCCCCTGGTCACCCGGCTGCAGCAGGTCCTCGTCGCCGTGGCCGCCGTCGTCCTCGTGCTCGGCACGGTCGTCACCGGCTCGGGCCCGCACTCCGGTGACGCCGACACCCCGGCCCGCACCGGCTTCGACCCGCGGACGATCTCGTGGCTGCACGCCGACGCCGTCATGCTCTTCATCGGCATCTGCGTCGCCGTCTGGCTGGGTGCGAAGCTCACCGAGCGCGCCCCCGGTCCCGCCCGCGCCTGGTGGGTCGTCCTCGTGGTCACCCTCGCCCAGGGCCTCGTCGGCTACGTGCAATACCTGACCAAGCTCCCCGAGGTCCTCGTCCTCGCCCACATGCTCGGCGCCAGCCTCCTCGTCGTCGCCATCGTCCGCGCCGTCGTCCTCTCCCGCGAGCCCGCGACGGCCGTCCCTGCCTGAGCCTCGCAGCTCGTCATACCTGCGATCGTCCGGCACGCAGGGAGGGGCTTCGCTGGGCCGAAGTCCCTTCGTTCACGAGACATCTCACGTCGGTCCGTCGGACTTCGGCTTGATTCGCTCAGCCCCTCCCCGCGCGCCCTCCTCCCCCCGCCTCACCTCAGCGGATGGCCACGCCGGAGGAGGTGGTTGGAGAGCGCCCACGCACCGGCGGACGAAGGGGTAGGTCGGCGCGAATCAAGCCGAAGTCGAGAACGAGAAGGTCACCACGCGACGACGAAGGACTTCGGCGCAGCGCCGGCCTGCCCCCTCGGGAGCCGGGGCTCAGCCGTCCACGCGGCTCAGGCGAGGCCGGGCAGGGGCAGGTGCACGAGGGGGTCGATCGCGACGCCGAGGAAGAGCAGCGTGACGTAGGTGATCGAGAAGTGGAAGAGGCGCATGGGCTTCAGGACGGCCTGGGAGACGCCCTTGGACGCGGCGGAGAGCAGGCGGTGGGCCTCGGTGACGAAGAGCCCGCCGGAGACGAGCGCGGCGACGAGGTAGACCCAGCCCATGTCGGCGACCGGGATGAGTGCCAAGGAGGTCAGGACCATCGCCCACGAGTAGACGACGATCTGCTTGGCCACGGTCGTCTGCTGCTCGAGCACCGGCAGCATGGGGACGCCGGCGGTGGCGTAGTCGTCGATGAAGCGCATCGAGAGCGGCCAGTAGTGCGGTGGCGTCCAGAAGAAGATCACGAGGAAGAGGATGATCGCCGGCCAGCCGACCTCGTTGGTCACGGCGGACCAGCCGATGAGCGTGGGCATGCACCCGGCGATGCCGCCCCAGACGATGTTCTGCGCGGTCCGGCGCTTGAGGATCATCGTGTAGCCGACCGCGTAGAGCACGATCGCGGCGAGCGAGAGCATCGCCGACAGCGGGTTGACGAGGAGCCACAGCCACGCGGTCGACAGGGCGGTGAGGACGAACCCGAAGATCATCGCGCCCCGCGGGGTGGCCTCGCCGGTGACGAGCGGGCGGTTCTGGGTCCGGCCCATCTTCGCGTCGATGTCACGGTCGTAGACCATGTTGAAGGTGTTGGCCGCGCCGGCGCTGAGGCTGCCTCCGACGAGCGTCAGGACGATGAGCCCGAGCGAGGGGACCCCACGCTCGGCGAGGAACATCACCGGCACGGTCGTGACGAGCAGCAGCTCGATGATCCGCGGCTTCGTCAGGGCGACGTACGCACGCACGGTGCGACGCCACGAGCGGGTCGTCGGCGAGAGCTCGCGCGTCGACTCGAGAGTGGTCACGGACAGCCTTTGACGAAGGGGTGGGACGGGGGGTCGCGCAATGCGCGGACTGCCCTGAGTCTACCCGTGCCGGGGGCGAGGGCGGCCCCCACCCCGTGGATCCGTCGTCCACGGCGCCGCGCACTAGGGTTGGTGGCGAGCACATACGCGCCACCGAAAGAGAGATCCCTCCGTGAGCACGGACACCGGCACCTCCCCCAAGGCCCCCGCGAAGAAGGCGGCCGCCCAGTCGCGCCCCTCGGGCACCACCCGCACGGTCGCCTCGGCCAACCCTGCCGGACCGGCCGGGACCTCCTCCCGCTCCGAGGCACTCCCCCGTCCCCTGGCGAAGAAGGCCGGCTGGAGCGACCTCGACGTCCGCGCCGTCGACACCGGACGCCTCCTCGCCGCCGACGCCGTGCAGGAGTGCGGCAGCGGCCACCCGGGCACCGCGATGAGCCTCTCCCCCGTGGCCTACCTGCTCTACCAGCAGGTCATGACGCACGACCCGTCCGACCCGACGTGGCTCGGACGCGACCGCTTCGTCCTCTCCGTCGGGCACTCCTCGCTCACCCAGTACGTCCAGCTCTTCCTCTCCGGTTACGGCCTCGAGCTCAGCGACCTGAAGTCCCTGCGCACGTGGGACTCGCTGACGCCCGGCCACCCCGAGGTGCACCACACCCCCGGTGTCGAGATCACGACCGGCCCCCTCGGCTCCGGCCTCGCCTCCGCGACCGGCATGGCGATGGCGCAGCGCCGCCAGCGCGGCCTGCTCGACCCGGACGCCGCGCCGGGGACCTCCCCCTTCGACCACACGATCTGGTGCCTCGCCTCCGACGGCGACATGCAGGAGGGCGTCTCCGCGGAGGCCGGCTCGCTCGCCGGCCACCAGGAGCTCGGCACCCTCAACGTCATCTACGACGCCAACCAGATCTCGATCGAGGACGACACCGACATCGCCTTCAGCGAGGACGTGGGCGCGCGCTACCGCGCCTACGGCTGGGAGGTCATCGACGTCGACTGGCGCCGCAGCGGTGACGGCAACGCGTACGTCGAGGACATCGACGCGCTGCTCGCCGCCTGCACGCAGGCGAAGGAGAACACCAAGGCCCCCACGCTGATCGTCCTGCACACGATCATCGCCTGGCCCGCCCCGACCAAGCAGGACACCGGGGCCTCGCACGGCTCGGCCCTCGGCGAGGACGAGGTCGCGGCGACCAAGGAGCTGCTCGGTTTCGACCCGAAGAAGTCCTTCGCCGTCGAGAAGGACGTGCTCGCCCACGCCCGCGAGGTCAAGAAGCGCGGCAAGGCCGCCCGCAAGGACTGGGACAAGGGCTTCGCCACGTGGCGCAAGGCCAACCCGGAGCGCGCTGCCCTGCTCGAGCGCCTGCAGGCCGGGGAGCTGCCGGCCGGGCTGGACCAGGCGCTGCCGACCTTCGACGCCTCCGACAAGGGGATGGCGACCCGTGCCGCGTCCGGCAAGGTCCTCACCGCCCTCGCCGACGTCATGCCGGAGCTGTGGGGCGGCTCCGCCGACCTCGCGGGCTCCAACAACACGACGATGGACGGCGAGCCCTCCTTCGTGCCCAGGAGCAAGCAGACCGACACGTGGAAGGGCGACCAGTACGGCCGCACCCTCCACTTCGGCATCCGCGAGCACGGCATGGGCATGGCGATGAACGGCATCGCCCTCGAGGGCCTCACCCGGGTCTACGGCGGCACCTTCCTCGTCTTCTCCGACTACATGCGCCCCGCCGTCCGGCTCGCCGCGCTGCAGCAGCTGCCGGTCACGTACGTGTGGACCCACGACTCCATCGGCCTGGGCGAGGACGGCCCGACGCACCAGCCGATCGAGCACCTCGCCGCGCTGCGCGCGATCCCGGGTCTGGACGTCGTGCGCCCGGGCGACGCCAACGAGGTGAGCGTCTGCTGGGGTGAGGTCCTGAGGAACCGCACCACCGCGGCCCTCGCCCTCTCCCGCCAGGGCACCCCGATCGTCGACCGCGGCGAGTACGCGGCGGCGAAGGGAGCGGCCAAGGGCGCCTACGTCCTCGCCGAGTCGAGCACGGACACGCCCGACGTCGTCCTCGTCGCCACCGGCACCGAGGTCGCCGTCGCGCTGGCTGCACGCGCGACGCTCGAGAAGGCCGGGACCGGCACCCGCGTCGTCTCCATGCCGTGCCGCGAGTGGTTCGACCGCCAGTCCACCTCGTACAAGAACAAGGTCCTGCCGCCCGCCGTCCGGGCCCGCGTGTCCGTCGAGGCCGCGACCACCTTCGGCTGGCGCGAGGTCGTCGGCGACGCCGGTGAGTGCGTCGGCATCGACCACTTCGGTGCCTCCGCCGACGCGGCCACCCTGTACGAGAAGTTCGGCATCACGCCGGCGGCCGTCGTCAAGGCCGCCAAGGCATCCATCAAGAACGCGAAGGGATGATCGACATGGCAGAGCAGCTCCCCGCCGCACCCGCCCCCGTCGCCGCGCTGCGCGCGGCCGGTGTCTCCGTCTGGCTCGACGACCTCAGCCGGGAGCGGCTGCGCTCGGGCAACCTCCAGGAGCTCATCGACACCAAGGGCATCGTCGGTGTCACGACCAACCCCTCGATCTTCCAGGCCGCCCTCGCCGAGGGCGAGGCCTACACCGAGCAGCTCTCGGACCTCGCCGCGCAGGGCAAGGACGTCGACGAGGTCGTCTTCGCACTGACCACCGACGACGTGCGCGAGGCGTGCGACCTCTTCGCCCCGATCTTCGAGGCGACCGACGGCGTCGACGGTCGCGTCTCCATCGAGGTCGACCCGCGGCTGGCGCAGGACGCGGAGCAGACCGCGGTCGTCGCCCGTCAGCTGTCCGACGCCGTCGACCGCCCGCAGGTCTACATCAAGATCCCGGCGACCGAGGCCGGCCTGCCGGCGATCACGCAGACGCTCGCCGCGGGCATCAGCGTCAACGTCACCCTGATCTTCAGCCTCGAGCGCTACCGCGCGGTGATGAACGCCTTCGTCGAGGGGATCGAGCAGGCGCTCGCCGCCGGCAAGGACATCTCGAGGATCCACTCGGTCGCCTCCTTCTTCGTCTCCCGCGTCGACACCGAGGTCGACGCCCGGCTCGAGGCGATCGGCAGCGACGAGGCGCTCGCCCTGCGCGGCAAGGCCGGCGTCGCCAACGCCCGCCTCGCGTACCAGGCCTACGAGGAGGTCTTCTCGACGCCCCGCTGGCAGCGCCTGCAGGGCGAAGGGGGGCGCCCCCAGCGTCCGCTGTGGGCCTCCACGGGCGTCAAGAACCCCGACTACCCCGACACGCTCTACGTCACCGAGCTCGTCGCGGCCAACACGGTCAACACGATGCCGGAGAAGACGCTCGACGCGACGATCGACCACGGTGAGATCACCGGTGACCAGGTCACCGACCGGTACGCCGAGGCCGCCGAGGTGCTCGACGCGCTCGACCGCCTCGGGATCAGCTACACCGCGGTCACCGACCAGCTCGAGACCGAGGGCGTCGACAAGTTCGAGAAGGCGTGGGGCGAGCTGCTCGACGGTGTCCGCGCAGAGCTGGACAAGGTGGCCTCGAGGTGACCAGCCTCTCCGTGGCCGCGTCCGGCGCGGCGGCGGAGGCCGTCGCCGCGCACGTCCCGACCCTCGTCGATGACCGCGTCGCGAGCCGGATCTTCGCGCAGGACCCCACCCTGTGGGGCCCGACCGCCGAGGAGGAGGCCGCCAAGCGGCTGTCCTGGGTCGGGCTCGGTCGCACCTCGCGCCACCTGGTGGGCGAGATCGCGGCCCTGCGCGACGACCTGCGCGAGCAGGGTGTCGACCGCGTCGTCCTGTGCGGCATGGGCGGCAGCTCGCTCGCCCCGGAGGTCATCTGCGCCACCGCCGGCGTGCCGCTCGTCGTCCTCGACTCCAGCCACCCGGACGTCGTGCGGGCCGCCGTGAGCGACCTCGAGCGGACGGTCGTCGTCGTCTCGAGCAAGTCCGGCTCCACCGTCGAGACCGACAGCCAGCGCCGGGTCTTCGAGCAGGCCTTCGCCGACGCCGGCATCGATGCCGCCCGCCGGATCATCGTGGTCACCGACCCCGGGAGCCCGCTCGAGGAGGACGCGCGCGCCAAGGGCCAGCGCGTCGTCACCGCCGACCCCGCCGTCGGCGGGCGCTACTCGGCGCTCACCGCCTTCGGCCTCGTGCCCTCCGGCCTGGCCGGCGCCGACGTCGAGGCCCTCCTCGACGACGCCGAGTCGGTCGCCGACCTGCTCGCCGAGGACGACGAGGCCAACCCCGCGCTCCGTCTCGGCGCCGCGATGGGCGGGACCTCCCCCCTTCGCGACAAGCTCTACCTCGTCGACCACGGCACTGCCGCCAAGGGACTCGGTGACTGGGCCGAGCAGCTCATCGCCGAGTCCACCGGCAAGGAGGGCAAGGGGCTGCTGCCCGTCGTCCTCGACGCGCCCGGCCGGTCCTCCGCGCCCGACGACGCGACGGTCGTGCGACTGGTGCCCGAGGACGGCGACGAGAGCGCTCCCCGCGCCGTCTCGAGCGTCGACGTCGGCGGCTCGCTGGGTGCACAGTTCCTCCTGTGGGAGACCGCCACGGCGGTCGCCGGGCGACTGCTCGGGATCAACCCCTTCGACCAGCCCGACGTCGAGAGTGCCAAGCAGGCCGCCCGCGACCTGATGGCCGGTGACGGTGCGACCGCGTCCACCCCGGACGCCGTCGATGGCAACGTGACGATCAGCCACCACGGCGGGGACTGGCTCGGGGACGCCGCGACGCTCGAGGACGCGGTCAGCGCGCTCCTCGCGCAGCTCGACCCCGAGCACGGCTACGTGGCCGTCATGGCCTATCTCGACCGCGACCGCAGGGCACCCTTCGCCGGGGTGACCGATGCCCTGGCCGAGCGGGTCCAGCGACCGGTGACCTTCGGGTGGGGACCACGGTTCCTGCACTCCACCGGCCAGTACCACAAGGGTGGACCCGCCACCGGTGTCTACATCCAGGTCACCGACGAGCCGCGCGCGGACCTGGCGGTACCTGGACGCGACTTCACCCTCGGCGAGTTCATCGCGGCGCAGGCGGGCGGCGATGCGCAGGTGCTCGGCGAGCACGGACGGCCGGTCCTCGTGCTGCACGTCGACGACCCGGCGTCGGACCGTCTGACCCGGATCGGTGCCGCCCTGATGGGCGGCCGGGCATGAGCCCCGCGCGCGTCACCGCCGACTCCAACCCCCTGCGGGACCCTCGGGACAAGCGGCTGCCGCGCATCGCCGGTCCGTGCAGCCTCGTCCTCTTCGGGGTCACCGGGGACCTCGCCCGCAAGAAGCTCATGCCGGCGATCTACGACCTCGCCAACCGGGGGCTGCTGCCGCCGGGCTTCTCGCTCGTGGGCTTCGCCCGACGTGACTGGGCCGACCAGGACTTCGGCAAGGTCGTCTACGACGCGGTGCGCGAGCACGCGCGCACCCCCTTCCGCGAGGAGGTCTGGCGCAGCCTGTCCGAGGGCTTCCGCTTCGTGCCGGGCACCTTCGACGACGACGCGGCCTTCGACCTGCTGGCCCAGACCGTGCGCGAGCTCGACGAGCAGCGCGGCACGGGTGGCAACCACGCGTTCTACCTGTCGATCCCTCCGGGTTTCTTCTCCACGGTCTGCGAGCAGCTCCAGCGGTCCGGGCTGGCGGCGCAGACCGAGGACTCGTGGCGTCGGGTCGTCATCGAGAAGCCCTTCGGGCACGACCTGGAGAGCGCGCAGGAGCTCAACAGGATCGTCGAGGCGGTCTTCCCGCCGGACTCGATCTTCCGGATCGACCACTACCTCGGCAAGGAGACGGTCCAGAACCTCCTGGCGCTGCGCTTCGCCAACCAGATGTTCGAGCCGGTGTGGAACAGCCACTACGTCGACCACGTGCAGATCACCATGGCCGAGGACATCGGCATCGGTGGCCGCGCCGGGTACTACGACGGGATCGGCGCCGCCCGCGACGTCATCCAGAACCACCTGCTGCAGCTCCTCGCGCTCACCGCCATGGAGGAGCCGACGAGCTTCAAGGCTGGGGCCCTGCGCACCGAGAAGGAGAAGATCCTCGAGGCCGTCCGCGTCCCCGAGGACCTCGCCGGCGGCACGGTCCGCGGCCAGTACGCCGCCGGGTGGCAGGGCGGGACGAAGGTCATCGGCTACCTCGAGGAGGACGGGGTCGCCGCCGGCTCCGCGACCGAGACCTACGCCGCCATGCGCCTCGACGTCGACACGCGGCGCTGGGCGGGCGTGCCCTTCTACCTGCGCACCGGCAAGCGGCTCGGGCGCCGGGTCACGGAGATCGCGGTCGTCTTCAAGCGCGCGCCGCACCTGCCCTTCACCGACACGGAGACCGAGGAGCTCGGGCAGAACGCCGTCGTGATCCGGGTGCAGCCCGACGAAGGGGTGACGATGCGCTTCGGCGCCAAGGTCCCGGGCAACCAGATGGAGGTGCGCGACGTGACGATGGACTTCGGCTACGGCCGGGCCTTCACCGAGTCCAGCCCCGAGGCCTACGAGCGGCTCATCCTCGACGTCCTGCTCGGCGACCCGCCGCTCTTCCCCCGGCACGAGGAGGTCGAGCTCTCGTGGCGGATCCTCGACCCGATCGAGCGCTTCTGGAGCTCGCAGGAGGGCGGCGTCGAGCAGTATGCGGCCGGCACCTGGGGCCCGGCCGCCGCCGACGAGATGATGCAGCGTGACGGACGCACCTGGAGGATGCCGTGATCGTCGACCTGCCCAACGCCAGCACGTCCCAGATCAGCCACCGGCTCGTCGAGATCCGTGAGGACGTCGGGGCGATGGCCCTCAGCCGCGTCCTCACCCTCGTCATCGTCGTCGGCGAGGACGAGGCCGAGGACGCTCTGGCGGTCGCCAACGCCGCGAGCCACCAGCACCCGGCCCGCATCGTCTGCGTCATCCTCGCCAACGCCCGCGGCAAGGCGCGCCTCGACGCGCAGATCCGCGTCGGCGGCGATGCCGGTGCCTCCGAGGTCGTCGTCCTGCGGCTGTACGGGGAGCTCATCGGCCATGCCCGCAGCGTCGTGACGCCCTTGCTCCTGCCCGACTCCCCCGTCGTCGCGTGGTGGCCCCACGACGCGCCCAAGGACCCCGGTGGCGACCCCGTGGGTGCGATGGCCCAGCGACGGATCACGGACTGCGCCGTCGCTGACAACCCCGGTGCGATGCTGCGGCGGCTGGGCAAGGCCTACCGCCCCGGCGACACCGACCTGGCGTGGAGCCGGATCACCCTCTGGCGCGGGCTGCTGGCCACGGCCCTGGACCGAGCACCCTTCGAGTCGGTCACCGCGGCCACCGTCGTCGGCGGCGCGGACTCCCCCTCGGCCGACCTGCTGGCGGCATGGCTGCGCCACAGCCTGCGGTGCCCGGTCAGCCTGGTCCGCTCCCGCGAGGGCTCGGGCATCGTCAGCGTGCGCCTCGAGCGCGCCTCCGGCCCGACCGACCTGGTGCGGCCGCAGCTCGGGGACACCGCGACGCTCGACCAGCCCGACCAGCCGCAGCGGGCGATCGCCCTGGCCCCGCGCTCCGATGCCGAGTGCCTCGCCGACGAGCTGAGCCGCCTCGACCCCGACGACGTCTACGCGGACGCGCTCATCTCGGGGCTGCCGAAGATCACCCGGCGGCGCACCACCATGACCGACGCGGTCCGGGCCGGCGAGGTCCCCTCGCCGAGCGAGGCCCGTCAGGAGGTCGAGCGACTCACCAAGGAGTCGAGCAAGATCATCCGCAACGCGATGGTCGAGGCCGCCCCCGAGGACGCCAGCAGCTCGACCGAGGCCGTGCGGACCGCTGTACGCGACCGGTTGCGCACCGAGGACGAGGCGTGACCGGGGCGGCCCCCTTCGTCCTCGTCCACCCGGGCGCGCAGGACCTCGCCGCGATGACCGCGAGCCGTCTGCTCGTGGCCCTGCAGGACGCCATCACGGCACGCGGGCGGGCGGACATCGCCCTCACCGGCGGGTCCATGGGGTCGGCGGTCGTCGCCGCGCTCGCCGAGCACCCGGCCCGCCACGCCATCGACTGGGACGCGGTCCACGTCTGGTGGGGCGACGAGCGCTACCTGCCCGCCGGTGACGCCGAGCGCAACGACACCCAGAACGACGCCGCCGGGCTGACCGGCCTGGGGCTGCGGGCGGAGCACGTCCACCGCCTCGCCGGCCCCGAGGCCTCCGGCTCGCCGGAGGAAGCGGCCGCGGCCTACGAGCGGACGCTGCGCGAGGACGGCAGCGGCAGCTGGGACATCGTCCTGCTCGGCGTCGGTCCGGACGGGCACGTGGCCTCGCTCTTCCCCGGCCACCCGGCCCAGCTGCTCTCCGACACGCTCGTCGTCGCGGTCCACGACTCCCCCAAGCCGCCGCCGACGCGGGTGTCGATCACGCTCGAGTGCCTCGGCAACTCACGTGAGGTGTGGTTCGTCGTCGCCGGTGCGGACAAGGCCGAGGCGGTGGCGAAGGGGGTCGGCGGCGCCCCGGCGCAGGAGAGCACCGCCGCCCGGCTGCGCGGCCTGGAGCGGACCCTGTGGTTGGTGGACGAGGCCGCAGTCAGCGGATGAGGCCGCGGTCGCGCAGCTCGCCGAGGCGCTCCTCGAGGATCGCCTCGCCCTCGCTGTCGGAGCGGCGCTCCTTCACGTAGGCCAGGTGGGTCTTGTAGACCTCGGCCGTGGGCGGGGCGGGCGGGTTGTCCTTGTCCCGGCCGGCAGGCAGCCCGCAGCGCGTGCACTCCCACTGCTCCGGGATCTCGACGCTCTCGTCGAGGGAGAAGGACGGGGTCACCTCGTGCCCCCTGGAGCACCAGTACGTGACGAACGCGCGCGGTGCCGCGTCACCCCGCTCGGCCTCTCCCATGGGTCCGGCGCCGATGCGGCTGCCACGGATAGCGTTTCCACCTGCCATGTCGAAGCTCCTAGGGGTGTGCGGGACGCGGTCAGGCGTCGAAGCGGTCGATGAGTCCGATCCCGACGACGGCCGTGAACCAGATGAGCCCGATGATGACCGTGAACCTCGAGAGGTTGCGCTCGGCGACCGATGAGCTGCCCAGGGAGGCGGACATGCCGCCACCGAACATGTCGGACATGCCGCCGCCCTTCCCCTTGTGCATGAGGATGAGCAGGGTGAGGATCAGGCCGGTGATCACGAGGATCACCTGCAGTCCGATGCGGACGGCGTTCACGCGATCAGGTCCTTGTCGGTCGGGTCAGTCGGTGGGGAGCCGCCGTGGCGGCAGCGCCCGCGTCAGGATACCCCGGTTGCCCGGTCCACCCGCGCTCCGGGCGCCGCCGACACGCTCAGGCCGTGAGGTGCTGCTGGTAGCGGCAGATGGCCGCGAACTCCTCGGGCTGGAGGGAGGCGCCGCCGACGAGCGCCCCGTCGACGTCGCCGCCGGCCATGATCGAGGCGATGTTGCCGGACTTGACCGAGCCGCCGTAGAGGACGCGGACGCCGTCGGCGACCTCCGGCGAGTAGAGCTCGCCGAGCTTGCCGCGGATGGCCTCGCAGACCTCCTGGGCGTCCTCGGGCGTCGCGACCTCGCCGGTGCCGATGGCCCAGACCGGCTCGTAGGCGACGACGACGCTCGCGGCCTGCTCCGGCGTGATCCCGGCGAGGCTGCCCTCGACCTGGGCGAGGACGTGGGCGACGTGCTCGCCGGCCTGCCGCACCTCGAGCCCCTCGCCGACGCAGACGATCGGGACGAGACCGTGGCGGAAGGCCGCGGCGGCCTTGCTCGCGACGACGGCGTCGTCCTCGTCGTGCCCGTCGCGCCGCTCGCTGTGGCCCACGACGACGTAGCTGCACCCGAGCCTGGCGAGGAAGGCACCGGAGATGTCGCCGGTGAAGGCGCCGGAGTCGTGCGGGCTGAGGTCCTGGGCGCCGTAGCGCAGGGCGAGACGGTCGCCCTCGACGAGCGTCTGGACCGAGCGCAGGTCCGTGAAGGGGGGCAGGACGACGACCTCGACCTGCGAGACGTCGTGCTTGGCGTCGCGCAGGGTCCAGTCGAGCTTCTGCACGAGGTGGGTGCCCTGCAGGTGGTCGAGGTTCATCTTCCAGTTGCCCGCCATGAGCGGGGTGCGCGCGCCGGCCATGTCAGGCCCCCTGCCCGTCGAAGACCGCGAGACCGGGCAGCTCCTTGCCCTCGAGGTACTCGAGGCTGGCACCGCCACCGGTGCTGATGTGACCGAAGTCGCTGTCGGCGAAGCCGAGCTGGCGCACGGCGGCCGCGGAATCGCCGCCACCGACGACGGTGAGAGCGCCCCCCTTCGTCGCCTCGACGAGCGCGGCCGCGACCGCCCGGGTGCCGGCCGCGTACGGGGCCATCTCGAAGGCGCCCATCGGGCCGTTCCAGAAGACCGTCCGGCAGTCGGCCAACCGGTCCGCGAAGACCTCGGCGGAGTCGGGGCCGATGTCCAGACCCATCCGGTCGGCCGGGATCGCGTCGGCGGCGACGACCTCGTGGTCGGCGTCCGCGGAGAACGCGGTGGCCGCGACCACGTCGGTGGGCAGGACGATCTCGACCCCGTCGCGCTCGGCGCGCTCGAGGTACTCCCTGACCGTGCCGAGCTGGTCCTCCTCGAGCAGGCTCGTGCCGACCTCGTGGCCCTGCGCCTTGAGGAAGGTGAAGACCATGCCGCCCCCGATGAGGAGGCGGTCGGCGGTGCCCAGGAGGTTGTCGATGACGCCGAGCTTGTCGCTCACCTTGGCACCACCCAGCACGACGGCATAGGGCCGCTCGGGCTCGCTCGTGAGCCGTCGCAGGACGTCGACCTCGGTCTGGACGAGGCCCCCCATGGCCGCCGGCAGACGGGTCGCGATGTCGTACACCGAGGCCTGCGCGCGGTGCACCACGCCGAAGCCGTCGGAGACGTACGCGTCGGCCAGCTCGGCGAGGCGGTCGGCGAAGGCGCCCCGCTCGGCCGCGTCCTTGCTCGTCTCGCCCGGGTTGAAGCGCAGGTTCTCCAGGAGGGCGACCTGCCCGTCCTCCAGGCCGGCGACGACCGACCGCGCCGACTCCCCCACCGTGTCCGTGGCGAAGGCGACGTCCGCACCGAGCAGCTCGCCCAGGCGGGTGGCCACGGGGGCCAACGAGTACTGCGCGTCCGGGGCACCCTTGGGCCGGCCCAGGTGGGCGGTGACGACGACCCGGGCGCCGGCCTCGACGAGCCGGGTGATCGTGGGGAGCGAGGCCCGGATCCGGCCGTCGTCGGTGATCGACGTCCCGTCGATCGGGACGTTGAGGTCGGAGCGGACGAGGACGCGCTTGCCGCGCAGGTCCCCGAGGTCGGCGAGGGTCTTCACAGGTGCCTTTCGGTGGGGGTCCGTCAGTGCGGTCAGAGGGAGGCGCCGACGTGGACCACGAGGTCGACGAGGCGGTTGGAGTAGCCCCACTCGTTGTCGTACCAGCCGACGACCTTGACCTGGTTGCCGATGACCTTGGTCAGGCCGGAGTCGAAGATACAGCTCGCCGGGTCCGTCTCGATGTCCTTGGAGACGATCGGGTCCTCCGTGTAGACGAGCTTGCCGACGAGCGGGCCCTCGGTGGCCGCCGCGCGCATGATCGCGTTGACCTCCTCGACAGTGGTCTCGCGGCCCGCCTCGAAGGTCAGGTCGGTGGCGGAGCCGGTCGGGACGGGGACGCGAAGGGCGTACCCGTCGAGCCTGCCCTTCAGCTCGGGCAGCACGAGCGCGACCGCCTTGGCCGCGCCGGTGGACGTCGGCACGATGTTGAGCCCCGCGGCACGGGCCCGACGCAGGTCCTTGTGCGGGCCGTCCTGGAGGTTCTGGTCGGCCGTGTAGGCGTGGATCGTCGTCATCAGGCCCTTGGTGATACCGAGCGAGTCGTGCAGCACCTTGGCCATGGGCGCGAGGCAGTTGGTCGTGCAGGAGGCGTTGGAGATGATCGTGTGCTTCGCCCCGTCGTACAGGTCGTCGTTGACGCCCATGACGACGGTGATGTCCTCGTTCTTCGCGGGAGCCGAGATGATCACCTTCTTCGCACCGGCGTCGACGTGGGCCCGGGCCGCGGTCGCGTCGGTGAAGAATCCCGTGGACTCGATGACGACGTCGACCCCGAGGTCGCCCCAGGGCAGCTTGGCCGGGTCGCGCTCGGCGAGCGAGGTGATCAGGCGGCCGTCGACCTCGATACCGCCCTCGACGACCTGCACGTCACCGTCGAAGCGTCCGAGGATGGAGTCGTAGCGCAGCAGGTGGGCCTGGGTGGCGTCGTCCCCCAGGTCGTTGAACGCGACGACCTCGACGTCGGCCCCTGAGGCCCTGACGGCGCGGAAGAAGTTGCGGCCGATGCGGCCGAAGCCGTTGATGCCAACTCGAACAGTCACAGTGGGTGCCTCCAGAGAGAGATTCCACGAGCGCCGCGGACGCGGCTCCTGGTCCCTCACACCCTATGGCCTGCGTCACCCCCGGCGTCGAGCCGGGTCACCCGTCGAGCATGTCCGAGGTGAGCGTCGCCTCGGTGCCGGGGATGCCCTCGTCGTCGGCCCGCTTGTCGGCCATCGCGAGGAGACGCCGGATGCGTCCGGCCACGGCGTCCTTGGTCATCGGGGGCTCGGCCCGCTGGCCCAGCTCCTCGAGCGAGGCCTCCTTGTGCTCGAGGCGCAGCTGGCCGGCCTCGCGCAGGTGGTCCGGGATGTCGTCCCCGAGGATCTCCAGGGCACGCTGCACCCTGGCCCCGGCGGCGACCGCGGCGCGGGCCGAACGACGCAGGTTGGCGTCGTCGAAGTTGGCCAGTCGGTTGGCGGTGGCCCGCACCTCGCGGCGCATGCGGCGCTCCTCCCACGCCATCATCGCGTCGTGGGCACCCAGACGGGTCAGCATGGCCGAGATGGCGTCGCCGTCGCGGATGACGACGCGGTCGACCCCGCGGACCTCGCGGGCCTTGGACTGGATGCCGAGGCGTCGGGCGGCACCGACGAGGGCCAGGGCCGCCTCCGGCCCCGGGCAGGTGATCTCCATCGAGGAGCTGCGGCCCGGCTCGGTGAGGGAGCCGTGGGCGAGGAAGGCACCGCGCCACGCCGACTCGGCGTCGCAGACCGACCCGCCGACGACCCGGGGCGGCAGACCGCGGACGGGACGGCCGTCGGCGTCCACGAGCCCGGTCTGGCGCGCGAGGGCCGGGCCTTCAGCCCCGACCTTGACGACGTAGCGGCTGCCCTTGCGCAGCCCGCCGGCGGCGATCACGGTCAGCTCGGAGGGGTAGCCGTAGAGCTCGGCGATGTTCTTGCGCAGACGTCGCGCCGTCTGGGCGGTGTCGACCTCGGCCTCGACGACGATCTGGCGGCTGACGATGTGCAGCCCCCCGGCGAATCGGAGCAGGCTGGCCACCTCTGCCTTGCGGCAGCAGGTCTTGGTCACCTCGAAACGGCTCAGCTCGTCCTTGACCTTGTCGGTCATCGCCATGTGTGGGTTCCTTCCCGGTTGTCGGCCGTGCGGGTCGCGCGCGCGCTCACGAGAGGATGTCACGATAGGCGGCCGCGAGACGCAGCGCATCGTGCTGCCCCGGACGATCCTGCTGGGCGAGCGGCATGGCGACCAGTTCCGCGCCCAGCATGCCGCAGGCCCACTCGAGGCGACTGCGGTCCTCGATCGTCCAGGGGTCGGCGAGCACGACGTCGAAGCGCAGGTCCGGCGCCATCGCGTGGAGCGTGCGGATGTGCTGCGTCGCGGAGAACCCCCGCGTCTCGGCGGTGTGCATCTCGAGGTTGAGCGTCAGGATCTTGGTCGCGGTCGTGCGGGTCAGCGCGTCCCGCAGGTCCGGCACGAGCAGGTGGGTCAGCACGGAGGTGTACCAGGAACCCGGCCCGAGGACGATGTGGTCGGCCGCGTCGACGGCCTCCACCGACTCGGGGCGGGCCGGTGGGTTGTCCGGCACGAGGGAGATCGACTCGACGAGACCGCGGGTGCGCGCGATCTCGACCTGTCCGCGCACCTCCTTCGTGGCCGTCGGCGCCGCCGGGTCCAGACCGCTGACGCGGGCGACGAGATCGAGCGGCACGGCGGCCATCGGCAGCACGCGTCCGCGCGAGGACAGCAGCCGCCCCACGAGGTCGAGCCCGGTCACCGGGTCCTCGTGCAGCTGCCAGAGCGCCACGATGAGCAGGTTGCCCAGGGCGTGCCCGGCGAGATCCCCCTCACCGGTGAACCGGTGCTGGAGCACGTCGCTCCACGTCTGGCCCCACTCGCTGTCGTCGCACAGCGCGGTGAGCGCCATCCGCAGGTCGCCCGGCGGCAGCACGTCGAAGTCCGTACGCAGGCGACCCGACGAGCCGCCGTTGTCGGCAACCGTGACGATGGCCGTCACCTGCTCGCACACGAGGCGAAGGGCGGACAGGCTGGCGGCGAGCCCGTGGCCACCGCCGAGGGCGACCACCTTGGCCGAGCGGAGGGCGTCGACCACGTCACTCCTGCCCGAGGTCACGGTGGACGACGAAGGTGGCGACGTCGTTCGACGAGAGCCGCGAGGCCAGCGCCTCGGCGAGGGCCACCGACCGGTGCTTACCCCCCGTGCAGCCCACGGCGAGGGTGACGTAGCGCCGGTTCTCGCGCAGGTACCCCGCGATGACCGGACGCAGCATGGTGTCGACGCCGTCGATGAACTCGCGCGCACCGGGCTGGCTGAGCACGAACTCGGCGACCTGGGCCTCCCGCCCGGTGTGCTGGCGCAGCTCGGGCACCCAGTGCGGGTTGGGCAGGAAGCGCATGTCGAGGACGAAGTCGGCGTCGAGCGGGACCCCGTACTTGAACCCGAAGGACAGCACCGCCATGCGCAACCGCTCCGAGGAGTCCTCGACGAAGAGCGGGCTGATCTTGCGGCTCAGCTGGTGGACGTTCAGGCCCGAGGTGTCGATGACCGTCTCGGCACTCGCCCGCACGCCCGCGAGGACCTCCCGCTCGCGGATGATCGCGTCGAGCAGCCGGCCCTTGCCCTGCAGCGGGTGCGGCCGGCGCACGCTCTCGAAGCGCCGCACGAGCGACTCGTTGGTCGCCTCGAGGAAGACGAGGTGGGTGGTCCACCCCCGCTCCCGCAGCATCGTGAGGGCCTGGGTCAGGGTGTCGAAACCCTGGGCGCGCACGTCGAGGACGATGCCGATGCGCACCGGGGGCTCGCTCGCGGCGATGTCCTCGCCCCGGCTCACCCCGAGACGCAGCAGCTCCGGGAGCAGGCTGACCGGCAGGTTGTCGATGACGTACCAGCCGTGGTCCTCCATGACGTTGCCGACCGTCGAGCGGCCGGCTCCGCTCATCCCGGTGACGACGACGACCTCCGGGACCCAGTCGCTCTCGGCCGCCGCGGCGGTGTCGGTCTCGTTCACTGGGTTCCTCCTGCGTCGTCGAGCACCTCACCGGTGGTGAGGTTCACGGCCGGCGTGGTCGTCGTCCCGGCCAACTCTGCCGCAATCCGCTCCGCGAGGGCAGGTCCGATCCCGGATGTGGTCGCCAGCTCCTCCGCCGACGCCGCCCGGATCCGCTTGACGGAGCCGAACCTGGCGAGCAGGGCGGCCCGGCGGGCCTCGCCGAGACCGGGGATGCCGTCGAGCGCGCTGCGTGTCATCGACTTGCTGCGCCGCTCACGGTGGAAGGTGTTGGCGAAGCGGTGCGCCTCGTCGCGCAGGCGTTGCAGGAGGTAGAGGGCCTCGCTCGTGCGGGCGAGGATCACGGGATGCTCGTCACCGGGGACCCAGACCTCCTCGAGCCGCTTGGCCAGGCCGACGACGGCGACGTCGTCGACGCCGAGCTCGTCGAGCACCTGCTGGGCGGCCGCGACCTGCGGGGCCCCGCCGTCGACGACGACGAGGTTGGGCGGGTAGGCGAAGCGGCGCACCTCACCGGTCTCGGGATCGGTCGCTTCGCGCTCGCGGTCCTTGAGGTGGCGGGCGAAGCGGCGCGAGAGGACCTCGTGCATGGCCGCGGTGTCATCGGTGCGTCCGTCGACGTCACCCCGGACGATGAAGCGCCGGTACTCCCCCTTGCGCACCAACCCGTCCTCGAAGACGACCATCGAGCCCACGACGTCGCTGCCCTGCACGTGGCTGATGTCGTAGCCCTCGATGCGGAGGGGCGCGTCGTCGAGGCCGAGCGCCTCCTGCAGCTCCTGCAGGGCCTGGCTGCGCGCCGTGAGGTCACCGGCCCGGGCCACCTTGTGCCGGGCGAGGGACTGCTCGGCGTTGCGGGCCACGGTCTCCATGAGTGCGCGCTTGTCGCCGCGCTGCGGGACACGCAGGTCCACGGAGCTGCCACGACGCTCGGTCAGCCAGGCCGCCACCTGCGCGGCGTCCGGGGGCACGACGGGGACGAGCACCTCACGGGGCACGGCTTCTCCCCCTTCGCCGCCGTAGACCTGCTGGAGGAGGTGCTCGACGACCTCCGGGAGGTCCTCGGCCGCCTTCTCCGCGACCCAGCCCCGCTGGCCCCGGATGCGGCCGCCACGGACGTGGAAGACCTGGATGGCGACCTCGAGCTCGTCGTCGGCCAGGGCGAAGACGTCGGCGTCGGTGCCGTCAGGCAGGACGACCGCGGACTTCTCGAGGGCCTTGGTGAGCGCCGCGACGTCGTCACGCAGGCGGGCGGCCTGCTCGAAGTCGAGCTCGGCGGCCGCCTCCTTCATCCGCCGCTCGAGCCGCCGCACGAACCGGGCGGTGTCCCCGGCGAGGAAGTCGCACAGCTCCAGCGCGAGCGCACGGTGCTCCTCCGGGGTGACGCGGCCGACGCACGGCGCCGAGCACTTGTCGATGTACCCGAGGAGGCAGGGGCGGCCGGACTGCTCGGCCCGCTTGAAGACGCCCTTGCTGCACGTGCGCACGGGGAAGACCCGCAGGAGCAGGTCGAGCGTCTCGCGGATCGCCCAGGCATGGGTGTACGGGCCGAAGTAGCGCGTGCCCTTGCGCTTGGCGCCGCGCAGCACCTGCGCGCGGGGGAACTCCTCGCCGAGGGTCACCGCGAGGTAGGGGTAGGACTTGTCGTCGCGGTACTTGACGTTGAAGCGGGGGTCGAACTCCTTGATCCACGCGTACTCGAGCTGGAGCGCCTCGACCTCGGTCGCGACGACGGTCCACTCGACCCGGGCGCCGGTGCGCACCATCCGCGAGGTGCGCGGGTGCAGCGCGGAGATGTCCTGGAAGTACGAGGAGAGCCGCGAGCGCAGGGACTTGGCCTTGCCGACGTAGATGACCCGCCCGTGCTCGTCGAGGAAGCGGTACACGCCCGGATCGGTCGGGATGGACCCCGGGGCGGGTCGGTAGGTCGCCGGATCTGCCACCCCCCGAGCCTATGAGACGGTCACGTCAGCGCCCTCGACGGTCGCCGTCCTCGCCGTGAGGCCGGTCGTCGCGGGCCCCTGCGTCACCGCCCCGGTCGCCGGGTCGAAGCGGCTGCCGTGGCACGGGCACTCGATGGCCTCGGCGGTCACGCCGGCCACCGCGCAACCCTGGTGCGGGCACCTGGCGTCGAAGGCCCTGAACTCGCCGGCGCTCGGCTGGGTGACGACGACGTCGTCACGCACGACGCCTCCCCCTTCGGGCACGTCGGCGACCGGGATGCTCACGCGACCCGTGCCCCCTCCGCCGGTCTCGCCGGCCGCGGAGCCGTCACCCCCGCAGGCGGCGAGCAGACCGGCACCACCGGTCGCGGCGAGGGACATGGCGGCGCGTCGCGTCGTGCTCATCTCAGAGCCCTTCCGAAGGGGGATCGGTCCGGCCCCCGATCCTGCCACCGGGGTCCGTGGGTCACCACGGTGATGACCACTTGGTAACGAGCGAGTCACGGTCTTGCGATGTGGGACACATCACGGCCTCCGCAGGCCTACATTCCCTGCACAGCCCGCAGCACCAGAGTTGCGCGCCGAGGCCGCACGGCCGCACATCCCAGCACCAGGAGGACACGTGATCAGGCGTTCCGTCATCTCAACGGGAGCGACGATGCTCGTCGCGACCATGGCCCTGTCGGCTTGCGGCACCCGCGGCGACAGCGGCGGCTCCGACGGCTCCGGCGACTCGGGCGGTGACAAGAAGGTCGTGAAGATCGGTGTCGTCGCGCCGTTGTCCGGCGACCTCTCCGCCCTGGGCCTCGGCATCCAGCACTCGGTCGAGCTCGCGGCCGACCAGGCGAACCAGTCCGGCGACCTCGGCGACTGGCAGATCGAGGTCGTCCCCGAGGACGACGAGGGCAAGCCCGAGGTCGGCAAGAACGCTGCCTCCAAGCTGGCCTCGGACAACGAGGTCATCGGCGTCGTCGGCACGCTGAACTCGTCCGTCGCCGGCCCGGTGCAGCCGATCCTCGACAAGGCGAAGATCACGATGGTCTCGCCCGCCAACACCAACCCGACGCTCACCCGCGGGGCCAAGCCGGAGGACTCCCCGGAGCGGGTCTACGCCAGCTACTTCCGCGTCTGCACCACCGACAGCATCCAGGGGCCCTTCGCCGCCCGGTACCTCTACGAGAAGGCCGGCATCAAGGAGATCGCGACCGTCCACGACAAGAAGACCTACGGCCAGGGTCTCGTCGAGGCCTTCACCAAGGAGTACGAGAAGCTCGGCGGCAAGGTCGTCGCCTCCGAGACGATCAACCCCGACGAGGACAAGTACGACGCCGTCGTCTCCTCCCTCAAGGCCAAGAAGCCCAAGGCCGTCTACTACGGCGGGGAGTACCCCCAGGGCGCACCCCTGAGCCAGCAGCTCAAGGCCGGCGGTCTCGACATCCCGCTCATGGGCGGTGACGGCATCTTCTCGCCGGAGTTCATCAAGCTCGCCGGCAAGGGCTCCGACGGCGACCTCGCCACCTCGGTCGGCGCCCCGACCGAGAGCCTGGACGCCGGCAAGAAGTTCCTGGAGGACTACGAGGCCGCCGGCTACAGCGACCCGGCCGAGGCCTACGGCGCCTACGCCTACGACGCGGGCCAGTCGATCATCGAGGCGATGAAGGTCTCGCTCAAGGACGCCTCCAGCGTGGAGGAGGCCCGCCAGGCCACCATCGACGCGATGAAGGACGTCTCCTTCGACGGCGTCACCGGCAAGGTGGCCTTCGACGAGTACGGCGACAACACCACGCGCGTCCTCACCGTGTACGAGGTCAAGAGCGGCAAGTGGACGGACGTGAACACCGAGGAGTTCAAGTGATGGACCTGATCTGACCGTCCCCGGTCAGGTCATCCGGTGGGGTGGGGACGCGGCTTCGCCTCCTCACCCCACCGCGGAGATCCCCCTTCGTCACATCCCCTCGACGCACGTGGTGGACGCACGACCTGCGTCCACGCCCCAGGAGGACACGTGGAACAAGTCGCCCAGCAGATCGTCAACGGTCTGACCATCGGGTCCCTGTACGCCCTGATCGCCGTCGGCTACACCGTCGTCTACGGCATCATCCAGCTCATCAACTTCGCGCACGGCGAGATCTTCATGATCGGCGCCTTCGGCGCGCTCTCGACCTCGCTGGTCCTCTTCCCCGGGCAGACGGCCCTGTGGACCCTGCCGCTCATCCTCCTCGGCGCCGTCGCGGCCTCGGTCCTCGTGGCGGTGCTCATGGAGCGCGTGGCCTACCGGCCGCTGCGCAACGCGCCCCGCCTGGCACCGCTCATCACGGCCATCGGCATCTCGGTCTTCCTGCAGGAGCTCGTCCGCGTCGGGTACAACGACCCGACGCTCTTCATCTCCTCGGTCAACCCCTTCGACTTCCCCTCCGCGAAGCAGAAGGTCGTCTTCCCCCAGGTCGACGGCATCTCCGGTGAGGCCTTCACCCTCGGCAACGTCACGCTGCAGCGGCCGGCGCTGTTCACGATCGCCTGCCTCGTCATCAGCGCCGTCGGGCTCTGGTACTACATCAACCGCACGCGCACGGGCCGCGCGATGCAGGCCGTCTCGCAGGACCCCGACACCGCGCGCCTCATGGGCATCAACGTCGACCGGATGATCGTCACGGCCTTCGCCGTCGGCGCCGCGCTCGCCGCCGTCGCCGGAGTCGCGTACGGCCTGCAGACGACCAACATCAACTTCAAGATGGGCTTCATCTACGGCCTGAAGGCCTTCACCGCTGCCGTGCTCGGGGGCATCGGCAACATCCAGGGCGCGGTCGTCGGTGGCCTCGTCCTGGGTGTCCTCGAGTCGATGGCCATCCAGTACCTGCCCGGCGGATCGCCGTGGAAGGACATCTGGGCCTTCTCGATCCTCATCCTCGTCCTCGTCTTCCGACCCCAAGGCATCATGGGTGCAAAGGTGGTGGACCGCGCATGAAGTCGCCGTCCCAGAACCCCCGTCTCGCAGCGCCGCTCGCGGTCGCCGGCTCCGTCCTGCTCATCGTCTCCGGTTTCCTGTCGTGGAGCTTCGAGCCCCTCTTCGGTGACATCTCCGTGCGCTTCTGGCCGGTCACCCTGCAGGTCTACGCGATCGTCATCGGCCTCGTCTCGCTCGTGCTGGCGCTCGTCGTGCTGGGTCCCCTGCGTCGGTGGGCCGAGCACATCGACGCCGGCCGCGGGCTGCGCACCATCGGCGTCACCGGCGCGATCTTCTCCGTGGTCTCGCTGGGAGCCATCTCCTTCGAGTCCGGTGGCCTGATCAACGCCAACGAAGGGGTGTGGGTCGCCGTCGTCGGCGGGCTGCTCGTCGCCGTCGCCGGCTTCATGACGCCCGAGCGCAAGGTCCTCGACCCGGCCGCGCTCGCGTTGCCCGCCTGGGTGGAGATCCTGACCATCGCGGCCCTGCTCGGCATCGCGCTCTACACGGCGCAGTACGCCCTGAAGCAGCAGGAGCCGTGGGTGCTCGTCCTGCTCGTCGGCATGCTCATCGGCGTGACGCTCACCTTCACGCGCTCGAACATGGCGGCGTGGATCGGTGGCGTGACCCTGCGCCACCGGCGCGTCTTCACGCTCGCGACCTTCGCGGTGGCGCTCGCCTTCCCCTTCACCCAGGGCGGCTCCGAGGGCAACCTGACGATCGCCGGCAATGTGCTGATCTTCGCGGCGACCGCGCTCGGCCTCAACATCGTCGTCGGCCTCGCCGGCCTCCTCGACCTCGGCTACATCGCCTTCCTCGGCGCCGGTGCCTACGTCGGGGCCACGATGTCGTACTCCGCCTTCGCGACGATCGGGTGGAAGCCCCCCTTCCTCGTCGTGATGCTCATCGGCGGTCTCGTCTCGAGCATCCTGGGTCTGATCATCGGCTCGCCGACCCTGCGCGTCTCCGGCGACTACCTCGCCATCGTCACGCTCGCCTTCGGTGAGATCTTCCGTCTGGCGATGTTCAACCTCGACGGCACCTCCGGCCCGCTCATCACGCGGGGGTCCAACGGCATCAACGCCATCCCGGACCTGGACTTCTTCGGGTTCAACTTCGGCGACACGCACACCATCCTCGGTATCGAGATCCCGCGTGCGGGCAACTACTACTTCGTGCTCATCGCGCTCATCGTCTTCGTGATCGTCGTCTTCACCCACCTGAACAACTCCCGCATCGGGCGCGGGTGGGTCGCGATCCGTGAGGACGAGCGCGCTGCCGAGGCCATGGGCGTCAACGTCTTCGGGCTCAAGCTGCTCGCCTTCGCCGGGGGCGCCTCGCTGGCCGGCATGGCCGGCACGGTCAAGGCCCACATGGACCAGGCGGTCTCCCCGGACAGCTACATCTTCCTCGAGTCCGCCTTCCTGCTCGCTGCCGTCGTCCTCGGCGGCATGGGCACGGTCGGCGGTGTGCTCATCGGCGCCGCGATCCTGAAGTTCCTCCCGGAGAAGCTGCGCTTCCTCGAGGACTACCGCCTCCTGATGTTCGGACTCGTGCTCGTCGTCATGATGCGCGTGCGTCCCGAGGGCCTCGTCGCCAGCAAGCGTCGCCAGCTGGAGTTCCACGAGGACGACGAGGACCTGGCCGAGACAGTGGTCATCAACGAGCTGGAGGCAGCCAAGTGAGCACCGCAACCACCACTCCCCCGACCGCGGAGTCGCAGGCAGCGCCGGGGGTCATCCTCGACGCCCGCAACGTCACGATGCGCTTCGGTGGTCTCGTCGCCGTCGACGACGTCTCGATGGACGTTCGCGAGGGTGAGATCGTCGGGCTCATCGGCCCCAACGGCGCCGGGAAGACGACCTTCTTCAACTGCCTCACCGGCATGTACAAGCCGACCGAGGGCGAGGTGGCGCTCTTCGGCACGCAGATCCCTCCGAAGCCGCGCGCCGTCGTCCGCGCAGGCATGGCACGCACCTTCCAGAACATCCGGCTCTTCGGCAACATGACCGCGCTGGAGAACGTCATGGTGGGTCGCTTCTGCCGGACCTCCTCGGGAGCCTTCACCTCGATCATCCGGGGCCCGAAGTTCCGTCGCGAGGAGCGCGAGACGACCGACCGTGCCCAGGAGCTGCTCGACTACGTCGGCCTCGGGCGCAGCGCGCACCTGCTCGCGCGCAACATGCCCTACGGCGACCAGCGTCGCCTCGAGATCGCGCGTGCCCTGGCAACCGATCCCAAGGTCCTGCTGCTCGACGAGCCGACGGCCGGCATGAACCCCAAGGAGACCGAGCAGGCCATGGAGCTGATCTTCAAGATCCGCGACTCGGGCCTGGCCGTCGTCGTCATCGAGCACGACATGCGGTTCATCTTCAACCTCTGCGACCGGGTGCTCTGCCTCGTGCGGGGCCAGGTGCTCGTCGAGGGCACGCCCGGGGAGGTCCAGTCCGATCCCCGCGTCATCGAGGCCTACATCGGCGTCGCGGACGACGAGGACGAGGAGGTGGCCGCACTCGACGTCGACACGACCTTCAGCGCGACCACGGACGAGGAGGAGGGCCGATGAGCGCGATGCTCGAGGTCGATGACCTAGAGGTCTCCTACGGCAAGATCGTCGCCGTGAAGGGGATCTCCTTCACCGTCGACGAGGGGGAGGTCGTCACCCTCATCGGTACCAACGGTGCGGGCAAGACGACCACCCTCCGCACCATCTCCGGCCTGCTGCGGCCGAGCAGCGGCGAGGTGCGCTTCAAGGGCCAGCGCATCGACCAGCTGCCCGCGCACCAGATCGTCACGCTGGGGCTGGCCCACTCGCCCGAGGGGCGGCGGATCTTCCCGAAGATGACCGTCGAGGAGAACCTGCGCCTGGGCGCCTTCGCCCGCCGCGACAGGGGCGTCGACAAGGACATCCAGGCCGCCTTCGAGCTCTTCCCGATCCTCGGGGAGCGCCGCTCGCAACCCGCCGGCACCTTCTCCGGCGGGGAGCAGCAGATGCTCGCCATGGGGCGCGCGATGCTCTCCCGGCCGAAGCTGCTCATGCTCGACGAGCCCTCGATGGGGCTCTCGCCGATCATGATGAAGCGGATCATGTCGACCGTGAAGACGCTCCAGGCGCAGGGCACGACGATCCTCCTCGTCGAGCAGAACGCGCGGGCGGCGCTCAAGCTGGCCAACCAGGGCTATGTCCTCGAGGTCGGCAAGATCGTCACCCAGGGCACCGGTGCGGAGCTGCTGACGAGCGACGAGGTCCGCAAGGCCTACCTCGGCGAGGACTGACCCCCGGCACGTCCGGACGGCGAGGGATGGGGCGGCCCCCACCCCTCGCCGTTCGCGTCAGCCCGCCTTCTTCGCACGGCGGGCCGCCGCGCTCGCCGCACTCGAGACGGACTTCTTGGCCGGCGCGGCCTTCTTCGCCGCGGTGACCTTCGTCCCCTTCGTGGCCGCGGTCCTGCGGGCCGCGGTCTTCTTCGCGGAGGCCGACTTCTTCGTGGCCGCTCCCTTCGCCGCGGGGGCCGGGTCGGCCTCGTCGACGACGAGCTCGCCGACGACCGGCGAGACCGACGAGGAGGCGAGCACCGGGGCGAGGAACTGCCCCGTGAAGGAGCGTGGCACGGCTGCGACCTGCTCCGGGCTGCCGCTCGCGACCACCTGGCCACCGCCCGACCCGCCCTCGGGACCCATGTCGACGACGTAGTCGGCGCACTTGATCACGTCGAGGTTGTGCTCGATGACCAGGACCGAGTTGCCCTTGTCGACCAGGCCCTGGAGCACGAGCAGCAGCTTGCGGATGTCCTCGAAGTGCAGGCCGGTCGTCGGCTCGTCGAGCACGTAGATCGTGCGCCCGTTGGACCGTTTCTGCAGCTCGGCCGCGAGCTTGACCCGCTGCGCCTCACCGCCCGAGAGGGTCGTCGCCGGCTGCCCGAGGCGCACGTAGCCCAGGCCGACAGCGTTGAGGGTCTTCATGTGGCGGGCGATCGCCGGGACGGCCGCGAAGAAGTCCTCGGCCTCCTCGATCGGCATGTCGAGGACCTCGGCGATGTTCTTGCCCTTGAAGTGCACCTCGAGGGTCTCCCGGTTGTACCGGGCGCCGTGGCAGACCTCGCACGGGACGTAGACGTCCGGCAGGAAGTTCATCTCGATCTTCAGCGTGCCGTCACCGGAGCACGCGTCGCAGCGCCCGCCCTTGACGTTGAAGGAGAACCGGCCCGGCTGGTACCCGCGCACCTTCGCCTCGCTCGTCTGGGCGAAGAGCTTGCGGACGTGGTCGAAGACCCCGGTGTACGTCGCCGGGTTGGACCGCGGCGTGCGACCGATGGGGCTCTGATCGACGTGCACGACCTTGTCGAGGTGCTCGAGGCCGGTCACCGTCTTGTGCCGACCCGGCACCCGGCGGGCGCCGTTGAGCTTGTTGGCCATGACGTTGTAGAGGATGTCGTTGACGAGGGTCGACTTGCCGGACCCGGACACGCCCGTCACCGCGACGAAGTTGCCCAGCGGGAAGCTGACGTCGATGCCGGCGAGGTTGTGCTCCTTGGCTCCCTTGACCGTGACCTCGCGCCCGGGGTCCTGCGGTCGGCGCACGGCCGGGACCGGGATCTCGAGGTCGCCGGAGAGGTAGCGGCCGGTCACCGAGCGCTCGCTCGTCAGCAGGTCGGCGAGCGGCCCGGAGTGGACGACATGACCGCCGTGCTCCCCCGCTCCCGGGCCGATGTCGACGACCCAGTCCGAGGCGGCGATGGTGTCCTCGTCGTGCTCGACGACGATCAGTGTGTTGCCGAGGTCGCGCAGCCGGGTCAGCGTCTCGATGAGCCGGTGGTTGTCGCGCTGGTGCAGACCGATGCTCGGCTCGTCGAGCACGTAGAGCACGCCCACCAGGCCCGAGCCGATCTGCGTGGCCAGCCGGATGCGTTGCGCCTCGCCACCGGAGAGCGTGCCCGCGGCCCGCGAGAGGGAGAGGTACTCCAGGCCCACGTCGAGGAGGAAGCCCAGCCGTGCGTTGATCTCCTTGATGACCTGCTCGGCGATCTGCCGCTCACGCTCGCTGAAGTCGACGGTGTCGAGGAACCCGGCCGCCTCGCGGATCGAGAGCGAGGAGACGTCGGCGATGCTCTGCCCACCGACGAGGACGGCGAGGGACTCCGGCTTCAGGCGGGTCCCCCGGCACGTCGGGCACGGGATCTCGCGCATGTACCCCTCGTACTTCTCCCGGCTCCAGTCCGACTCGGTCTCGGTGTGCCGGCGCTTGATGAAGGGGATGACCCCCTCGAAGCCGGTGCTGTAGGAGCGCTCCCGCCCGAAGCGGTTGCGGTACTTGACGTGCACCTTGTGGTTGCGTCCGTGCAGGAGCGCCTCGCGGGCGCGGCTCGGCAGCGCTCGCCACGGCGTGTCCATGTCGAAGCCGAGGTCGTCGCCGAGCGCCGACATCGTGCGCTGGAAGTACTGGGCCGACTGGGTCCCCTGCGCCCAGGGCGCGATGGCCCCCTCCGCGAGCGTCAGGTCGTCGTCGGGGACGACGAGCTCCGCGTCGACCTCGAGCTCCGTCCCCAGGCCCGTGCAGACCGGGCAGGCGCCGAAGGGGGAGTTGAAGGAGAAGGACCGCGGCTCGATCTCGTCGATGTTGAGCGGGTGGTCGTTGGGGCAGGCCATCGTCTCGGAGTAGCGGCGCTGACGCTGCGGGTCGTCCTCGTCGAGGTCGACGAAGTCGATGACGAGCACGCCCCCGGCGAGCCCGAGGGCGGTCTCCACGGAGTCGGTGACCCGTTGCTTCGCGGCCCGGTCCTCCTCCCCCTTCGCCACGAGGCGGTCGACGACGACGTCGATGGTGTGCTTGACCTGCTTCTCCAGCGTCGGCGGCTCCGCCAGCGAGACGACCTCCCCGTCCACGCGGGCCCGGCTGTAGCCCTTGGTACGCAGCTCGGAGAAGAGGTCGACGAACTCGCCCTTGCGGGCGCGCACGACCGGCGCCAGGACCTGGAAGCGGGTGCGCTCGGGCAGCTCGAGGAGCCGGTCGACGATCTGCTGCGGGCTCTGACGGGTGATCGCCTCGCCGCAGACCGGGCAGTGCGGCCGACCGACGCGGGCGAAGAGCAGACGCAGGTAGTCGTGGACCTCGGTGATCGTGCCGACGGTCGATCGGGGGTTGCGGTTCGTCGACTTCTGGTCGATGGACACCGCGGGCGACAGCCCCTCGATGAAGTCGACGTCCGGCTTGTCCATCTGCCCGAGGAACTGCCGCGCGTAGGCCGACAGGGACTCGACGTACCGGCGCTGCCCCTCGGCGAAGATCGTGTCGAAGGCCAGCGACGACTTGCCCGACCCCGACAGCCCGGTGAAGACCACCAGGGAGTCGCGTGGGATGTCGACATGGATGTTCTTGAGGTTGTGCTCGCGGGCCCCCTGGACGACGATCCGGTCGTGCAGGCGGGAGCCGGCGGCCTTGGCAACAGTCACGCACCCAACCTTAGGCGGGACCACCGACAGCGCTCTCCCCCCTTCGCCGGACGGGCCGAAGCAGGGCCTAGCCTGAGCGGATGACGACACCGATCGAGGACTATGCCGCCATCGGCGACACCGAGACCGCCGCCCTGGTGTCCAAGGGGGGCTCGGTCGACTGGCTCTGCCTGCCGCGCTTCGACTCCTCGTCGTGCTTCACCGCGCTGCTCGGCACCCCCGAGCACGGCCGGTGGCTCATCGGCCCGGTCGGCGAGGCGACGACGACCCGCGCCTACCGCGGCGACTCCTTCATCCTCGAGACCACGCACCGCACCGCCACCGGGGCGGTCAAGGTGACCGATCTCATGCCCCTCGGCGACGGGCGCGCGGACCTCGTCCGCGTCGTCGAGGGCCTCGAGGGCGAGGTCGAGATGCGCCAGGAGTGGGTCGTGCGCTTCGGCTACGGCCGGATCCGCCCGTGGGTGGCGCACTCCCCCGGTCACGAGCAGGACCGCGAGGTCATCACCGCCATCGCCGGCAACGACATGCTCGTCCTGCGCGGCTCCCGGCTGCCCGTGCCCGAGGGCGACCACCACCGCGACCGGTGGACCGTGCGCGCGGGCGAGCACTACAACTTCTCCACGACGTGGTTCGCCTCCTACAAGCCGATCCCCCCGCCGCTCGACATCCGCTCACGCATCGAGGCGACGTACCAGCGCTCGGCGCAGTGGGGTGCCCGCTGCACCTACGAGGGGCCGTACCAGGACGAGGTCGTGCGCTCGCTGCTCACCCTGCGCCTGCTCACCGACACGCGCCGGGGCGGCATCGTCGCAGCGGTCACCACGAGCCTGCCCGAGGACTTCGGCGGCGAGCGCAACTGGGACTACCGCTACTGCTGGCTGCGCGACGCCTCGCTCACCCTCGAGGCGCTGCTCAAGTCGGGCTACGTCGGCGCGGTCAAGCTGTGGCGGGACTGGCTCGTGCGCGCGATCGCCGGCGACCCGGAGGACATGCAGATCATGTACGCGGTCGACGGCGGGCGGGAGCTGCCGGAGCGCGAGCTCGACCACCTCCCCGGGTACGCGGGCAGCCGTCCCGTGCGCATCGGCAACGGTGCCGTCGACCAGAAGCAGACCGATGTCCTCGGCGAGGTGATGATCGCGCTCGAGGACGCCCGCGCCCAGGGCCTGACCGAGTCGCCCCAGTCGTGGGCCGTCCAGCGCGCCCTCGTCAACAACCTCGCCACGCACTGGCAGGACGCGGACAACGGCCTGTGGGAGATCCGCGGACCGCTGCGCCACTTCACCCACTCGCGGGTGATGGTGTGGGCCGCCTTCGACCGCGCCATCCGGGCGGTCGAGCTCCACGGGTACGAAGGGGAGGTCGAGACCTGGCGCGACCTGCGCGAGCGGGTGCGCGCGGACGTGCTCGAGCACGGGTGGGACGAGGACCGGCAGAGCTTCACCCAGCACTACGACACCACCGAGGTCGACGCCTCGCTGCTGCTCATCCCCATGGTCGGGTTCCTGCCCCCGGACGACCCTCGGGTCCTCGGGACGATCGCCGCCGTCGAGCGCGACCTCCTGCGCGACGGGTACCTCCTGCGCTACCGCACGGAGTCGGGCGTCGACGGCCTCGCCGGTGACGAGCACCCCTTCCTCGCCTGCTCCTGGTGGCTGGTGAGCGCCTACGCCCTCACCGGGCAGCTCGACAAGGGGCACGCCCTCATGGCCCGTCTGTGCGGGCTGCTCAACGACGTCGGCCTCGTCGCCGAGGAGTACGACGTCGGGGGCCGTCGGCAGGCGGGCAACTTCCCGCAGGCCTTCAGCCACCTCGCCCTGATCGGCGCCGCCTACGCGCTGCGTGATGCCGACGCCGCCGCGGCCCGTGGCGAGCACCCCAGGACGGACGACACAGCGACCCCCGTTCACCCCGTTGAAGGAGCGATCTCATGACCGACACCTACGACCCCGACGTCACCCCGGGCGGCCCCTGGTCCACCCGGGAGCTGGCCCACCTGACGATCCGCAAGCTCTCCGTGTCCGAGATGCACAACAACGTCTACCTGCTCACCTGCCGGGCGAGCGGTGCCCAGCTGCTCATCGACGCCGCCGACGAGGCCGACCGCATCCGCGAGCTCGTCGCCGCGGGCGGGACGGACCTCGGCCACCTCGTGACGACGCACCAGCACTGGGACCACGTCCGCGCCCTGGCGGAGATCACTGCGGAGTACTCCCCCGAGACGTACGCCGGCGAGGACGACGCCGACGCGCTGCCCCTGGCGCCGGACCACCGTCTGGCGCACGGGGACACGATCATCTTCGGCGAGGCCACGCTGGCCGTGACGCACCTTCGGGGGCACACCCCGGGGTCGGTGGCACTCGCGTACGACGACCCCGAGGGCCATGTCCACCTCTTCACCGGGGACAGCCTCTTCCCCGGCGGGGTGGGCAACACCAAGATGGAGGGCCAGAGCTTCGAGTCGCTGTACGCCGACGTCACCCAGCGGGTCTTCGACGTGTACGACGACGACACGTGGGTCTACCCCGGCCACGGCTCGGACACGACGCTCGGAAGGGAGCGGCCCCACCTCCAGGAGTGGCGCGAGCGGGGCTGGTGAGCGCCCGCCCGGTCAGTGCGTCGTCGCGACCTTGATGCCGAACCCGACCATCGCCGCACCCATGCCTGCCTCGATCCGGCGACGGGCCCTCGGTGCGGACAGGGCCACCCGGGCCCGCTCGGCGAGGACGACGAGACCGGTGAGCCAGAGCCCACCCAGGGCCACCAGGCTCAGCGCGTAGAGGGCGAGCACCGGCACCCCTGCCCCGTCGCCGACGAACTGGGGCAGCACCGCGAGGTTGAAGGCGAGCACCTTGGGGTTGGTGAAGTTGCACAGGAAGCCCAGGGCGAAGGACCTGCCCCGTCCACCGCGCCCCCCGTCCGACACCGTCCCCGGGGTCTCCGGGGCGAAGTCGCCCCGCCACGCCGTCCACAGCGCGTGCCCGCCCAGCCACAGCAGGTAGGCCGCCCCAACCCACTTGACCGTGAGGAAGAGCGGCTCGCTCGCCACGACGAGCGCACCGAGCCCGCCGGCGGCCAGCAGACCCTGCACGGCTCCCGCGGCGCTCACCCCGGCCACGGTCACCAGGCCCGTGCCACGACCCCGCACGAGGGCGGCCCGCAGGGTGAGGGCGGAGTCCGGACCGGGCGCGACGGTGATGACGAGCACCAGCGCGAGGAAGGACAGGTAGGTGGCCATGGGACCGAAGACTAGGGTGACGCCGTGAGTCGTGTCGATGCCGTCCCAGCGCCCTTCCTCGTCCTCGCGGGAGTGCTCTCGGTGCAGTTCGGCGGGGCGCTCGCGGCCACCCTCGTCCCGGAGATCGGCGCGGCCGGCTCGGTCATCCTGCGGCTCGGCTTCGCGACGGCGATCCTCCTGCTCGTCGCCCGGCCGCGCTGGCGCGGCCACACCCGCCGGGACTGGGCGACGGTCACGTGCTTCGGTGCCGCGCTCGGGATGATGAACTTCGCCTTCTACGGCTCGCTCGGTCACCTGCCGATCGGCGTCGCCGTGACCATCGAGTTCGTCGGGCCCCTGGCGCTCGCTGCCGTCCTCTCGCGCCGCCCGCGCGACCTCCTCGCGGTCGGCGCCGCGGGGGTCGGGGTCGTCCTGATCTCCCGGGCCCTGAGCATCCCCCTCGACGAGCTCGAGGGCACGGGCATCGCGCTCGCCCTCGCGGCGGGTGCCTGCTGGGCCGGGTACATCGTCTTCTCCGGCCGGACCGGAGCGGCCTTCCCCAAGCTGGAGGGGCTCGCCCTCGCCATGGTCGTCGCGACGCTCCTGGTCCTCCCCTTCGGCCTGCTCGACGTCGCCCGGCACGGGACCGGCGCCTGGGACGCCGAGGTGCTGCTCAAGGGGCTGGGCATCGCCGTCCTCTCGTCCGTCCTGCCCTACTCCCTCGAGCTCTTCGCCCTCCGACGGCTCGCGCCCGCGGTCTTCGGCATCCTGCTCAGCCTCGAGCCCGCCGTGGCGGCGCTCGCCGGGTTGCTCGTGCTCGGCCAGCGCCTCGACCCCGTGCAGCTCGGCGGGATGACGCTCGTGGTCCTGGCGAGCATCCTCGTCCTCGGCCTGGGTCAGCGCACCCCCGCCACCGAGCTGCCCGTCTGAGGAGATGACGAAGGGGGTCGGTCACCGCGGCGTGACCGACCCCCTTCGTCTGCCGGCTCAGTGGTCGGAGCCGATGCCCTCCTTGGCGTCCTTGTTGGACTTCCAGAGGCTGGCGACCGTCGTGACACCGAGGATGAGGACGATGGCGCCGAGGGAGAAGAGCGTGGAGATCTCCGGGACGCTCACGTGCTCGCCGCCGTTGATGAAGGGCAGCGTGTTCTCGTGGAGCGCGTGGAGGATGAGCTTGACGCCGATGAAGGCGAGCAGGACCGACAGGCCCAGGCTCATGTAGACGAGCTTCTTCAGCAGACCACCGATGAGGAAGTACAGCTGGCGCAGACCCATGAGCGCGAAGAGGTTCGCCGTGAGGACGATGTACGGCTCCTTGGTGAGGCCGTAGATCGCCGGGATCGAGTCCAGGGCGAAGAGCAGGTCGGTCATGCCGAGGGCGATGACGACGATGAAGAGAGGAGTCGCGACGCGCTTGCCGTTCTCCTTGGTGAAGAGCTTGGGGGCCCACTCGATCGTGCTCGGCACGGTCCGCTGGAACCACTTGATGACCGCGTTGGGCTCCCACTCGTCCTCCTCGTCGTGGCTCTCCGTGGCGAGGTTGAACGCGGTGTAGATGAGGAAGGCGCCGAAGATGTAGAAGACCCAGGCGAACTGGTTGATCGCGGCGGCGCCGACGAAGATGAAGATCGTCCGCAGGACGATCGCGATGATGATGCCCCACAGGAGCGCGGTCTGCTGGAAACGGGCCGGCACGCCGAACTTCGCCATGATGATGATGAAGATGAAGAGGTTGTCGACCGAGAGCGAGTACTCGGTCAACCACCCGGCGAAGAACTCGGTCCCGCGGTCACCCCCTTCCATCAACCACAGGCCGATGCCGAAGAGCACTGCCGCCGAGACGTAGATGCTGAGGATCGTCGCGACCTCGCGCGTGGAGGGGACGTGCGGGTTGCGGGCCACCCAGATGACGTCGAAGAGCAGCACCGCGGCGGCGACACCGAGCGTGAGGAGCCACGCCCAGGTCGGCACGTCCATGGTGCCGCCGCTCATGATCGACGGCTGGAGCGATGAGATGGTGGACAACGGGAACCTTCCGGACAGGGAACACAACGTCCGGAGGTCTCTCCCACCCCCGAGGGGGCCGATGACCCGGGTCGGCGGACCGACCGTGCTGACGAGCCAACGCTTGGGGGTACTCCCCTCCGCTCCCTCGAGTCTCTCACGACCCACCCCGGTCCGGCTGCAGGACTCTGCCCGGGCGCCCCCGGCTACCGGGTCGCGGCGGTCATCTGCCGCAGCTCCTTCTTCAGGTCCCCGATCTCGTCGCGCAGGCGCGCCGCGAGCTCGAAGTGCAGGTCGGTGGCCGCCTGGTGCATCTGGTCGGTGAGCTCCTGGATGAGTCGGGCCAGCTCGGTCGCCGGCAGGTCGCGGCCCCGCTCCGTGGTCTCGGCGCCCGCCTTGCCACCGCGACCCTTGCCGCGGGACTGGCTGCGACCGGAGCCGAGCAGCTCGTCGGTGTCCGCGTCCTCGCGGCGCAGCATGTCGGTGATGTCGGCGATCTTCTTGCGCAGCGGCTGGGGGTCCAGGCCGCGCTCACGGTTGTAGGCGATCTGCTTGACCCTGCGGCGGTGGGTCTCGTCGAGGGCCTCCTGCATCGAGGGGGTCACCTTGTCGGCGTACATGTGCACCTCGCCCGAGACATTGCGGGCGGCGCGACCGATCGTCTGGATGAGCGAGCGGGCGCTGCGCAGGAAGCCCTCCTTGTCGGCATCGAGGATGCTCACGAGCGAGACCTCGGGCAGGTCCAGGCCCTCCCGCAGCAGGTTGATGCCGACGAGGACGTCGAACTCGCCGAGCCGCAGCTCGCGCAGCAGCTCGACCCGTCGCAGGGTGTCGATGTCGGAGTGGAGGTAGCGCACCCGCACCCCCTTGTCGAGGAGGTAGTCGGTGAGGTCCTCGGCCATCTTCTTCGTCAGGGTCGTCACGAGGACCCGCTCGTCGCGGTCAGCGCGCTGACGGATCTCGTGCAGGAGGTCGTCGATCTGGCCCTTGGTCGGCTTCAGGACGACCTCGGGGTCGATGAGGCCGGTGGGGCGGATGACCTGCTCGACGTACCCGTCGGACTTGGCCAGCTCGTAGTCGCCGGGGGTCGCGGAGAGGTAGACGGTCTGCCCGATCCGCTCGAGGAACTCCTCCCACTTCAGCGGGCGGTTGTCCATCGCGCTCGGGAGCCGGAAGCCGTGCTCGACGAGGGTGCGCTTGCGGGAGGCGTCGCCCTCGTACATGGCCCCGATCTGGGGCACGGTCTGGTGCGACTCGTCGATGACGAGGAGGAAGTCCTCGGGGAAGTAGTCGAGCAGGCAGTTGGGCGCGGTGCCCGGCAGGCGGCCGTCGATGTGCATCGAGTAGTTCTCGATCCCGGCGCAGCTGCCGACCTGGCGCATCATCTCGATGTCGTAGGTCGTGCGCATCCGCAGTCGCTGGGCCTCGAGCATCTTGCCCTGGCGCTCCATGTCCGCCAGCGTCTGCTCGAGCTCGGTCTCGATGCCCGCGATGGCCCGCTCCATGCGCTCCGGCCCGGCGACGTAGTGGGTCGCCGGGAAGATGTGCATCTGCTGCTCCTCGCGCACCACCTCACCGGTGAGCGGGTGGAGGGTGTGGACGCGCTCGATCTCGTCGCCGAAGAACTCGATGCGCACGGCCAGCTCCTCGTACACCGGGATGATCTCGACCGTGTCGCCGCGCACGCGGAAGGTGCCGCGGGTGAAGGCCAGGTCGTTGCGGGTGTACTGCATCGTGACGAACTTGCGCAGCAGCTCGTCCCGGTCGATCTGGGTGCCGACCTCGAGGGTGACCATCCGGTCGACGTACTCCTGCGGCGTGCCGAGGCCGTAGATGCACGAGACCGAGGCGACGACGATGACGTCCCGGCGGGTGAGCAGGCTGTTGGTCGCGCTGTGGCGCAGACGTTCGACCTCCTCGTTGACCGAGGAGTCCTTCTCGATGTACGTGTCCGTCTGGGGCACGTAGGCCTCGGGCTGGAAGTAGTCGTAGTAGCTGACGAAGTACTCGACGGCGTTGTTGGGCAGCAGCTCGCGGAACTCGTTGGCCAGCTGCGCGGCGAGCGTCTTGTTGGGCGCCATGACGAGGGTCGGGCGCTGGACCTCCTCGATGAGCCAGGCGGTCGTCGCCGACTTGCCGGTGCCGGTGGCGCCGAGGAGGACGATGTCCTGCTCACCGGCCCGCACGCGCGTCGCGAGGTCGGCGATCGCGGTCGGCTGGTCACCGGCCGGCTCGAACTCCGAGATGACCTCGAAGGGAGCCACCGTACGTTGCAGATCGGTCACCGGGCGCATGACCACCACGGTATGTCACCCCACCGACAACCCTCAGAAGTCGACCGGGTGCTCGGGCAGGTCCGCCCGGGAGTGGCCGCTGCGGATGACCTTCCAGTGGCCACCCGGACCGCGACGCAGGGTCCACCGCCCGAGGCGCGCGATGGGCGCCAGCGCCATCACCATGCCGCGGACCGCGTCCTGCGCCTCGTCGTCCTCGGCGGCGTCGTGCCCTCCCGTCACGAGGAAGCGCAGGTGGATCTGGGGCTGCCCCCGCACGATCTCGACGGACCGGTCCTCGACGCGGTGCCCGAGCGCGAGCAGCTCCTCGGCACGCGGCAGGAGGCTCTGCGGCGGCACGCCCGGCGAGACTCCGTGCACGTCGACGGCGACGCGGTAGGACGGCACTCAGGCCCCCCGTGCCCCGGGCGACCACCCGGCCTCGCGGGCCCAGGCCTCGACCCGCCCGTGGGCGGCGGCGAACCACGGCTCCTTGGCGTCGGCGTACTCCCTGCGGGTCAGCCCCTCGGCCGCGAGGCGTTCCTTCTCCGCGCGGTAGTCCGCGCGCGCGGAGGGGTCCTCCCGCAACCAGTCGCGGAAGAGCAGCGCCCAGCGCCACCCCGACGAGCCCACCTCGCGCACGTGCACGTGGACCGGCACGGCCGGGTCGCTCCCCAGGTGGTACCGATTCGGCCAGGTGGCGGAGTCCCGCGAGGTGTCCAGCGGGGTGTCCTCGACGACGCCCTCGATCCGGGGCCATCCCCCTTCGACCATCGCCGCGAGGAAGGCGGCGGAGTCCGCGACGTCGAGCGAGGCCACCCCGACCTGCAGGTCGATGATCGGCTTGGCGTGCATCGGGACGGCTGTGGACCCGATGTGGTCGAGCGTCACCGCGAGGTCGCCGAGCCGGTGCCGCAGACGAGCGATCTCGCGCGCGGCCCGCCCCGCCCACGCCGGGTCGGGCTCGACGAGGACGAGCTCCTGCGGCGCGCGCACGGGGGTGAGCTCGGCGAGGTTGTCGGCGAAGGGGGCCAGCCGCGCCTCCCACAGCCGGTCCACCGCGGCGACGAGCTCCTCCGGGGACCCGTTGTTGTCGAGGAGGACGTCGGCGACCGCGCGCCGCTCCTCGTCGGTGGCCTGGGCGGCGATCCGCGAGCGGGCCTCGTCCTCGGGCATGCCCCGCGACCCGACGAGCCGCTGCACACGCACCTCCTCGTCGGTGTCGACGACGAGGACGAGGTGGTACTCCCCCGCCATCCCCTTCTCGACGAGCAGCGGCATGTCGTGCACGCCGATCGCCGTCCCGGCCGCCTCGGCGGCCGCGAAGCGCTCCGCGGTGCGCGCCCAGATCGCCGGGTGGGTGATGCCCTCGAGCGCGGCGAGGGCCTGCGGGTCACCGAAGACGACCCGCCCGAGCGCCGGACGGTCGAGCGCCCCCTCCACGTCGAAGACGCCGTCACCGAAGCGTTCCCGGACCCGCTCCAGCGCCGCCTCCCCCGGCTCGACGACCTCGCGGGCGATCCGGTCCGCGTCGACGACCACCGCACCGAGCTCGGCGAGCCGGGAGGAGACCGTCGACTTCCCGGAGCCGATCCCACCTGTGAGTCCGATGCGCAGCATGGGCCCGATCCTAGGCAAGACGAAGGGGGGCGCCGCACCGGATCGGTGCGACGCCCCCCCTCGTCGTCAGGAAGCGACCCGGGTCAGTTGCCCGTGAGCTTCTCGCGGAGCGCAGCCAGGGCCTCGTCCGAGGCGAGCGTGCCCTCGGACGTCGGCGCCGGGGCACCAGCGCTCGGCGCGCCCGAGCTGCTGCTGCTGCTGTCCGAGCTGTACGAGGTGGTGCTGACGGAGTCGGCACCGCCCTCGGCAGCGGCGGCGTCGTCCGCAGCGGCCTTCTCCATCTGGGCGCGGTGGGCCTCCCAGCGGGCGTGGGCGTCGGCGTACTGCTTCTCCCATGCCTCGCGCTGGGTGTCGTAGCCCTCGAGCCACTCGTTGGTCTCAGCGTCGAAGCCCTCGGGGTACTTGTAGTTGCCCTGCTCGTCGTACTCCGCGGCCATGCCGTAGAGGGTCGGGTCGAACTCGGTGAGGTTGGCGCCGTCCTCGTTGGCCTGCTTGAGGCTCAGCGAGATGCGGCGACGCTCCAGGTCGATGTCGATGACCTTGACGAAGATCTCCTGGCCGACGTTGACGACCTGCTCCGGCAGCTCCACGTGGCGCTCGGCCAGCTCGGAGATGTGGACCAGGCCCTCGATGCCGTCCTCGACGCGCACGAAGGCACCGAAGGGGACGAGCTTGGTGACCTTGCCCGGGACGACCTGACCGATCGCGTGGGTCCGGGCGAAGTGCTGCCACGGGTCCTCCTGCGTCGCCTTGAGCGACAGGGAGACGCGCTCGCGGTCCATGTCGACGTCCAGGACCTCGACCGTGACCTCGTCGCCGACCTCGACGACCTCGGAGGGGTGGTCGATGTGCTTCCAGGACAGCTCGGAGACGTGGACGAGACCGTCGACGCCACCCAGGTCCACGAAGGCACCGAAGTTGACGATCGAGGAGACGACGCCGGAGCGGACCTGCCCCTTCTGGAGCTCCTTGAGGAAGGTCGTGCGGACCTCGGACTGGGTCTGCTCGAGCCAGGCACGGCGGGACAGGACCACGTTGTTGCGGTTCTTGTCCAGCTCGATGATCTTGGCCTCGATCTCCTTGCCGACGTACGGCTGGAGGTCGCGGACGCGACGCATCTCCACGAGGGAGGCGGGGAGGAAGCCGCGCAGGCCGATGTCGAGGATGAGACCACCCTTGACGACCTCGATGACGGTGCCGGTGACGACGCCGTCCTCTTCCTTGATCTTCTCGATGGTGCCCCAGGCGCGCTCGTACTGCGCGCGCTTCTTGGACAGGATGAGTCGGCCTTCCTTGTCCTCCTTCTGGAGGACGAGGGCCTCGACGAGGTCGCCGACGGCGACGATCTCCGAGGGGTCGACGTCGTGCTTGATGGACAGCTCGCGCGAGGGGATGACACCCTCGGTCTTGTAGCCGATGTCGAGAAGCACCTCGTCGCGGTCGACCTTGACGATGTGACCCTCGACGATGTCGCCATCGTTGAAGTCCTTGATCGTGGCGTCGATGGCGGCGAGAAGATCTTCCTCAGAGCCGATGTCGTTGATGGCGATCTGAGGGGCGGTCGTGTCGACCGTGCTGGCAGTCATGTAGTAGGAACTCCGATTGTGGACAGTTGATCGTATGGAACGGGTGCGGTGCAGGCATCGCACCCGGGTGCCCTGGTGGACACAGCTGGGCACACAAGAGTGCCCTCCCATCGTAGTGCTCAGGCACGAGGGGGGCAAAACCCTTGCGTCGGCTAGCGTCCACCCCATGGACGAGGGCCCCGACGAGCACCCGGACGCCGTCAGCCGGCGCGAGAGCGACCAGGGCGAGACGGTCCGCGCCAACCGTGGGTGGTGGGACCGCGAGGCCACGGACTATCTCGCCGAGCACGGCGGGTTCCTCGGTGACGCCGACCTGGTCTGGGGCCCCGAGGGCTGGACCGAGGAGGACCTGCACGTCCTCGGACCGCGCGACCAGCTCGCCGGCCGGCGGGTCCTCGAGTTCGGCGGGGGCGCCGCCCAGGGGGCGCGCTGGTGCGCCGCGCAGGGCGCGCACGTCGTCTCCACCGACCTGTCCGCCGGCATGCTGGCCACCGCCCGCCTGCTCGACGCCCGGCACGACGGCCCCGCTCCCCTCCTCGCCCAGGCGGACGCGAGCCGGCTCCCCTTCGCCGACGCGAGCTTCGACATCGTCTTCTCCGCGTACGGGGCCACCCCCTTCGTCGCGGACTCCGCCGGGCTCATGCGCGAGCTCGCGCGCGTGCTGCGACCGGGCGGGACGCTCGCCTTCTCCACCTCGCACCCGATCCGGTGGGCCTTCCCCGATGTGCCGGGACCGGAGGGCCTGACCGCGACCGGGACGTACTTCGACGAGACCCCGTACGTCGAGACCACCGCCGGACGGGCCAGCTACGTCGAGCACCACCGCACGCTGGGGCACCGCATCGCCGAGCTCGTCGAGGCGGGTCTCCTCCTGCGCGCGCTCCTCGAGCCCGAGTGGCCACCGGACAACACCGAGACCTGGGGCGGCTGGTCGCCGCTGCGCGGCGAGCGCCTGCCCGGGACCGCGATCTTCGTCGCCACGACGTGAGCCCGGTCGCCCGCCGGGGTGGCGGAGGACCGGGCTCACTGCGCAGCGCGGCCTCAGCCGCCGTGCAGGTCGCTGCGCCGCGTCGTCGGGGCGTCGGGGTCGGCCATGCCGAAGACCGGGTCCGGCCGGTCGTCCACGTAGGCCGGCTGCGCGTCCAGGTGGTGGCGTCGCCCGATGAGCACCGACAGCAGCACACCGGTCAGCAGGAGCAGGACACCGAGGATCGTGAGGACCAGCGGCAGGGTCGAATGGACCATCTTGAGCAGGCTCGAGGCACTCTTGTACTCCTCGACGTTCTTGTCGACGGTCTCCTTGGTGAAGCGCGACTCGGTCTCGAGCGCCTTGAGCGACTCGCCCTCGTAGCGGAACTCCTGGTTCTGCAGCTCCAGGCGGTCGAGGACGACGCCCGTCACCGGGTCGACCCAGAAGGTGCGCTGGTTGCTGTAGAAGCGCTCGGCCTCGACGGCACCGTTCTCCTTCGCCTTCGGGAAGAGGCTGCCCGGCAGCTCACGGGTGCCGGTCTTGGTCTCCGGGACCTCCATCGTGAACCGGTAGACGTTCATGCCCTGCAGGTCCTCCTCGCCCTCGTACTTCACGGGGAAGGACTGGCCGGCCGAGCTGTCCCACCACCGGTAGGTGTCGACGGGCTTGGTGTCGAAGGGGAACTTGACCAGCAGGCCGTCGCGCTTGACCTCCTGGCCGTCGCGGGCCTCGCCGCAGCAGTTGACGGCCTCACCGGTGTGACGGTCGAAGACGTAGACCTCGGTGGATCCGTCCATGGGCATGTTGTCGCCGTTGTTGTCGCTCACCTGGCCGCTGTTCCAGATCGCCAGGTCGCGGCCGGAGTCCTCGGATGCCTGCTCGGACGCCTCCGGGTCACCGATGATGCGGCTCGTGGTGGTCAGCTCGCCCGAGCCCGGCTTGACGTTGTCGGCGTCGAAGAAGGAGGCGTTGGGGTCCTGCACCACCTGCGTCGTGTTCTGGTCCAGGGGGACGACCGCGAGCTTGGGGTAGGCATAGAACCGCAAGAGCAGCCCCATGGTGAGGATGAAGGCGCCGACGCCCATGATGATCGCCGGCAGCAAGAACTTGCGCACGAGAAAGCCTCCTTGGCCCTGAAGAACTTACCGGACGGTAGCACCATTCGGCACACCTCGCCCGGCTGGACGACAGCGTAGGGGACGTGACCTCGGACTCGCCCGATCCGCGGCCTGCGCGAGGCCCCTCATGTCCCGAGGATCCGGGCCACGACGGCCCCGGCGTCGGGTCCCGGAGGGCCGACCCGCTCCGCCCGCATCCCGAGCCCGATGGCCGGCTCGAGGTCGCTCGGCATGTCCCCGACCACGACGCACCGGGCGGGGTCCGCCCACGGTGCCCGGCGCAGTGCCTCGACGAGGAGACCGTCCAGCGGCTTGCGGCAGCGGCAGGCCCCCCGCTCGTGGGGGCACACCGCGATCGCGTCGATGCGTCCGCCGTCGGCCGCGAGCAGCTCCCGCAGGCGGGCGTGGACCGCCAGCAGGTCCGTCCGGTCCATGAGGCCCCGGGCGATGCCCCGCTGGTTGGTGACGACGACCGTGCGGCAGCCCGCGGCCGTGAGCGCCGCGACCGCCTCGGACGCCCCGGGCAGGAGCTGGAGCTCGTCCGGCCGGGTGACGTAGCCGTCGGGCACCCGGACGTTGAGCGTCCCGTCCCGGTCGAGCAGGACGAGGTCGAAGGGGGTCCCCTCGCCGGGCGCGGTCAGCGTCCCGGGGCCGAACCACCAGGGCGCCGCGGTCAGGGGTGGTCCTGCAGGGCGTGGTCGACGGCCTCGCACCAGGCGTGGGCCCAGAGCATGTGGACCTCCTGGATGCGCGGCGTCTCCCCGGAGGGCACGACGAGCAGGTGGTCGGCGAGGTGGTCCTGGCCGGCTCCCTTCGCACCCGTCATGAGGATCGTGGTGAGCCCGCGCGCGCGGGCCTCGCCGAGCGCCGCGACGACGTTGGGGCTCGTGCCGGACGTCGACATCGCGAGCAGGACGTCCCCGGGTCGCCCGAAGGCCCGGACACCGCGCAGGAAGACCTGGTCGAAGCCGTAGTCGTTGCCGATGGCGGTGAGCGACGAGTGCGACTCGGCGAGGCTGATCGCCGGGAGCGGGTGCCGGTCGCGGACACACTTGCCGAGGAACTCGGCGGCGACGTGGCTGGCGATCGCCGCCGAGCCGCCGTTGCCGGCGACGAGCAGGGTCCGCCCGGCGAGCAGGGCGTCCAGGACCGCCCGGCCCGCGGCGTCCGCCGCGGAGCGCAGCAGCGGCTCGGCCACCTGCTCGGCGAGCCGGGCCCAGGCGGCGATGCCCGCGTCCAGCTGCTGCGTCACGAGGGCGTGCCGCTCCTCGGTCGATGTCATGGCTGGCCCTTCCAGGTCGTCACGCCGTGCTTGGTGAAGGTGAACTCGGAGACGGTGAGGCCGAGTCGGATGAGCTCGTCGGCCACGAGGTGGCGCCGCTCGAACTCGCAGATGAAGATCAGGTGCCCGCCGCCGCCGGCGCCGGTCACCTTGCCACCGAGGGCGCCCGTCGCGAGGGCCGCCTCGACCGCGTCCTGGATGAGCGGCGTCGAGATGCGCGAGGACATCCGCTGCTTCTCCTGCCAGGCGATCCCGAGGAGCCGACCGATCTCGTCGACGTCCCCCCGCAGGAGGGCCACGCGCATCGCGTCGGCGAGGTCGCGCTGCGCCCGCAGGCCGGCGACCGCCTCCTCGTTGCCCGTCTCGTAGCGGGAGACCTGGTCCTCGATGATGTGGTCGCTCACCCGCGTGCGTCCGGTGTAGGCGAGCAGCATGTTGTGCTCGAGCTCGTGCACGGTGTCGGGGCGCACCCGCAGGGGGTTGACGACGACCTCGCCGTCGCGACGGAACTCCATGTAGTTGAACCCGCCGAAGGCGGCCGCGTACTGGTCCTGGTAGCCGCCGGGGATGTGCAGGTCGTCCCGCTCGAGCCGGTAGGCCAGCCGGGCGATCTCGTGAGGGCCGAGGTCGAGCCCGCAGTGCCGGGCCACCAGGTCGATGACCGCGACCATGACGGCGCTCGAGCTGCCGAGCCCGGAGCCGGGCGGCGCGTTGGTGTGCAGGAAGAGGTCGAAGCCCTCGGACCGGATCGCCCCGTCGAGGGTCATGATCTGCGCGATCGCCGCCCTGGGCAGGTCGAGCTCCCCGTCGAGGACGAAGGGGGTGCCGACGTCGTAGCCGATCGAGGTCCCGTAGTCGTGGGACTCGACGGTGATGTGACCGTCCGTGCGCGGCCGCAGGGTGGCCCAGGCGTAGCTGCCGATGGTCGCGCTGAGCACCGCGCCGCCCTCGCGCTGCGGGAAGGGGGCGACGTCCGTGCCACCGCCGGCGAAGCTGACCCGCAGGGGCGCGCGGGCACGCAGGACCGGACGCGACGTCATGGGTGGCCTCTCGATACGACGGTGAGCGATGATGACGGAATGGTAAGTGACCCGCAGGTAGGACGGGTGGCGGATGTGGCGGGTCGCATGCTCGGGCTCGACCTGCTGCGTGCCGTGGCGGCCTGGCTCGTCCTGCTCTCGCACGTGGCCTTCTGGACCGGGGCCGGCGCCTCCGGGGTCGTGGGCGGGCTCACGGTCCGGGGCGAGCTCGGCGTCGCGATCTTCTTCGCCCTCTCCGCCTTCCTGCTGTCCTCCCCCTTCGTGCGTCGTGCCCTCGGTGGCACCGCGGACTGGTCGACCAGGCGCTACCTCGTGCGGCGTGCGGCACGCATCCTGCCCGCCTACCTTCTCGCGCTCGCGGCGGTCGTCGCCGTCGCCGCTCGCCTCGGCGGTGCCGCGGCGAGCGTGCTCGACGTGCCGACCGTGCTCGTCCACCTCGTCATCGGCCAGGGCTGGACGGGGCGCACCTTCCAGTCCTTCACCCAGACGTGGAGCCTCACGACCGAGGTGACCTTCTACCTGCTCCTGCCGCTCGTCGCGTGGCTCCTCGCCCCGCTCGTGCGCGGCGCCTCCCCCCCCGCCGCGACCCGTCGCCTGCTGTGGCTCTGCCTCCTCGTCGGGGTGCTCGGCCTCGGCACCCAGACCTTCGCGGCGCTGCTCGAGGGGACCCCGGGCGGGGTGCTCGCCACGAGCGCGGCCGGGCACGCCGCGTGGTTCGCGCTCGGCGTGGCCGTGCGCGTGCTCGTCGAGGCGGAGCGGGTGGACGCCCTGCCGGCCGACCGTCCGTGGCTCGAGGTCCTGCGCACGAGCCCGGGGACCCTCGTCGTCCTCGCCGCCGTCCTGTGGCTGCTCGCCTCGACCCCTGTCGCCGGCCCGCGCGCCATCGAGTCCTCGTCGCCACCGGAGGCGCTCGCCGCCGAGGTGCTCTACGGGCTCGTCGCGGGGTGCCTGCTCCTCGCGGCGACGACGCGCGGCCTGTCCTCGACCCTCGCCGACTCCCCCGTCGCCGGCGCCCTGCGGTGGCTCGGCGACATCTCGTACGGGGTCTTCCTGTGGCACGTGCTCGTGCTGCAGGTCGCCTTCGCGGCCCTCGACCTGCGGCTCTTCGCTGCGCCCTTCGCGCTGACGCTCGCCCTCGTGACGCTCGTCAGCGTGGGTCTGGCGCACCTGTCGTGGATGCTGCTGGAGCGTCCGGTGCTGGCACTGGCCCACCGTCGGCCCGCGGACGCACCAGAGCCGCTGCCAGCACCCCGAGGCTGAGCGCGCCGAGCACCTGGGAGACCATCGCGCCGGCCGACTGGCGCTCGGCGACCCCGAGCACCGCCAGCGCGACCCCCGCTGCCCCGAGGACGAGCACGACCGCGGCCGCCCGCCGCCGCACCGGCACGAGCGCGCCCACCGCACCCGCGAGCAGCCCGGCCCAGCCCGCGACGAGCAGGCCGACGAGTGCCGCGAGCAGGACGCCCACGACGAAGGGGGCCACTCCCCCGGCGGGGACGTCCGTCGGCTCAGGGCCGGCCGGCTCCACGACCCGGTCGTCGACGGCCGACGAGCGCGCAGGACGGCGCGCCGGGACCAGCTCGACGAGCCCCCACAGGAGCAGGAGCCCCGCGAGGACGGCCCCGACGAGCAGGGCGAGCCGGTGCTGCCCGTTGGGCACGAAGTCGATCGTGATCCGCTCGCTCGCTCCCCCGGGCACCACGAACCCCTGGCGCCACCCGTCCACGGTGACCGGCTCGAGCCGCACGCCCTCCTCGTCGACGGCCCGCCAGCCCGCGTTGGCCCCCTGCGACAGGGCCAGGACCGAGGGCCCACCGGCCCCGACGTCCGCGAGCCACCGGCCGGTGTGCTCGCGCTGCGTCGTCACCGTGCGGGTCGGCACCGCCTCGGACCGCACCCAGCCGACGGGCACGAGGGCGACCGACTCGGGGACCAGACCCGGGACGCCGGCGGCCGTCACCGTGCCGCCACCGGCGGGCAGCTCGCCGCAGGCCGTCGCGGCGACCGGTCGGCCGCCGACGAGGTCGGCGCGCGGTGCGGTGAGGGACAGACCGATGCGGCCCTCGTCTCGGCCGACGGCACCTGCGGCGCTGCAGCCCAGCGTCACGGTCGTCGGCGGGGCGCCCGCCTCGGGCAGGGTGACCTCCGGCCCGGACCATGCGGCCCGGCCGGGGGGCCGGGTGAAGACGAGGGAGACCTGGCGTGTCTCCTGCGCCGGGATCCGCAGCTCGGTGCCCACGGGCAGCACGTGGCGCTGCGTGTCGGTCGCGACGGTCACTGAGCCCACGGACCGGTCGAGCCTGATGGTGCCGACCCGCCGCTCCCGGCCGAGGTCGATCCGCAGCGTGGGCCGCGCGGCACCGACCGCGGGCCGCCACCGTGTCGTGGGGTCGCCGTCGAGGGCGGCGACCGGCCAGTCGGCCAGCCCGGACGCGGCGGGGTCGGTGTCGGGTGCGGTGCTGCCGGTGAGGCTCCACGGTGCGGTCACGAGGTCCTGCGCAGCCTCCCCCGGGCGCACCCGCACGGACGCCTCCACCCGGGTCGTCGGCAGGTGGCCCACCCGACGGACGAGGTCGCCGGGGTCCTCGCCCGCCCCGACGTCGACGCCGCCGCGCGGGTCGCGCGTCAGCAGGGCCGGGCCCCGGCCCGGCGGCAGGGCCAGCCCCGTCCCGAGACGGGGGCCGTCCTCGAGCTGCACCTCGCGCACGCCGACCGGCGCCCCGCGGCGCGTCGGGTCCCCGCCCGCACGCTCGAGGTCGACGGTGACCTCGGTGCGTCCGCGACCGTCGAGGGGGACGCGCCAGGTCTTGGTCCCCTCGAGCAGCTCGCCGTCGCTGCCGGCGACGCGGACGCCCGACAGCGGGGCGAGGGTGCCGCCCCACGCCTCGTGGACGAGCACGGCCGTCGGCCGGTGGGTGTCGGGGAGGCGCAGCGTGAAGGACTGCCGGCCCAGCCCGTCGCCGCTCACCCAGGCGGTCGTGGGGTCGCCGTCGACCATGGCCGCCGGGCCGGTCCCCGCGCCCCCGGGGTCTCGGGCGAAGGGGTCGGCAGCGGTCGAGCTCACGGCGAGCCCGGAGAGCCCGCGCCAGAACCGGGTGGTGCGGGCGACCGCCGAGCCGCCCGGGTCCAGGTCCTTGGTGCCGACGATCTCGGGCCAGAGGTTGGTGGCGGGCAGGGTGGGGCTGCGGCTGTCCGACGGCGGTCGTCCGGAGTTGCGCGCCTGCCACCGCAGCGTGTCGGTGCGCACGTCGGCGTCCTCGCCGCGGGCGGTCGTGGTGAGGGCGTCGGGGTCGACCAGTCCCGAGGCGAGCAGCGCGAACCAGCCCTCGGGCGCGGCGGCGACGGGGACCACCCCGTCCCGGGGCACGAGGACCATGGGCTCGGCCGGGGCGTCCAGCCGCCAGATGCTCACCCGGTCCTGGCCGTCGCCCTCGGCCCAGACCCGGGTGATGCCGGGGGTGGCCTGCAGGGTGTCCGCCACCCGCCGGGGGTCCATCGCGCCGACGGCCTGCTGCAGGCCGCCGCGGACGACGACGCGGGAGACGCCGAGCCGCCGCAGCCCGGGGACGATCTCCGGCCGGCTGCGCCCCGTCGCGGTCATCTCGTCGAGGTGGTCGAGGATCCTCGTGGCACCCGGGTGCCCGAGCGGCGCGGCGGCCCGGGTGAGCACCGGTGAGGCCGCGAGCGCCCCGAGGGGCTCGTCGGTGACGCGTCCCCACGTGAAGTCCGCGGTGCGCGCCCCGGGGAGCACCAGCGTCGTCCCGCCGTCGCGGGACGCGAGCTCGTCGACCTCCCGGGCCGCCTCGGTCCACGTCCCCGGCAGGTCCTCCGGCGCCCAGGCATCACCGACGCGACCGACCCACAGCGGCGCGAGCGAGCCGACGAGGGCGAGCACGGTCGCGACGACGACGGCCTGCCGCACCACGGGACCGGTGCCGCCCTCCACGCGGGTGGCCCAGTGGGCGAGCAGGCCCACGCCGAGGGCGACCGGCAGCCGGATGAGCAGGTCGGCCTTGTGGACGTTGCGGAAGGGGGCGAGCGGCCCGTCGAGCAGGTCCTGCACGACGGGCGCGAGCGGCCCGGAGGCCGAGCCGGAGCGCCCGACCGTCATCGCGAGCACGCCGAGCAGCACCAGGACGAGCGCCCAGCGCGTCAGCTGCGCCGCGGGCCGCCCGGACGAAGGGGGCGGGTCGCCCCCTTCGCCGTGGGCCCGGTGACGCACGAGACCGGCGAGGCCGAGCCCGGCGAGCAGGGTCGTCGCGAGGATCGCCGAGAAGGACTGGGCGAGGACCCACCCGCTCTGCCACGTCGGCTGGTCGCTGCCGGTGAGGATGTAGGCGATCCAGTGGTTGGCGCCCCGGAGCACGTTGGTGACGGACGCGACCGCCGTCGTCGTCGACGCCAGCTCGATGTGGTCGAGGAAGGGGTAGGAGTAGTGGCCGAGGACGAGCAGCGGACCCAGCCACCAGGCCGCCCCGGCGACCGCACCGAGGAGCCACCACGCGAGGGCCCGCCAGCGGTGCCGGCCCGCCGGCGCGAGGAGCAGCCAGGCGGCTGCGGGGACGAGGGCCACGAGCGAGACGGTCGCGTTGACCCCACCCAGGCATGCCGTGAGGAGGCCGGTGAGCACCGCTGTCCGCCGGCGGTCCGCGGCGAGCGCGCCGGGGGCGACGGCGCGCGCGGCGACGAGGACGAGCCAGGGGGCGAGCGCCTGCGGCCACACCTCGACGGAGATCTCCGAGAGCACGGTGAGCGCCCGCGGCGACAGGGCGAAGACCCCGCCGACGAGCAGCGCCGGGACCGGGGCCAGGCCGGCGACCCGTCGGGCCAGGCGCTCGGCGCCGACGAAGGCCACGACGAGCAGGAGGGTCCACCACAGCCGCTGGACCGCCCACGCCGGCGCGCCCACCGCGTCGCCCACGAGGAAGAAGGTCCCCATCGGCCAGAGGTAGCCGTAGGCCTGGTTCTGCAGCTCGCCGATGCCGGTGTGGTCGTTCCACGCCCACAGCGCCCGGCCGAGGTAGCGCGCCGGTGACAGGACGAGGTCGGTCTTGGTGTCCGGCTGGATCGTGCCCGGCGCGACGAGCCAGGGGAGGACCGCGACGAGCAGGGTCGCGGCGAGGCGCTGGAGGCCCTCGCGCAGGACGTCGACCCGGCCGTCAGCCGTCATCGGCGACGCAGGACGAGCAGGAGGTTCCACGTCACGACCTCGCGCAGGCCGGGGACGCGCAGCACGGCCCGCGCCGCGTCCGGCAGGTATCGGGGCCGGGCGACGAGGACGTCCGCGTCGGCCCGGCGCGCCCACTCCAGGCCCTGGCGCACGCTCACGCGGTGCAGGGTCTCGCCGACGCGGTTCTTCGGCGGGTGGCCGTGGCGACGCTCGTACCGACGGACCGCGCGGTCGCCGCCGAGCCAGTGCCACGGTGAGGTCTCGTGCCCGCCCCACGGCGAGAGCCAGTTGGTGTACGAGAGGAGGACGATCCCGCCCGGCCGGGTGACGCGGAGCATCTCGTCGGCGACAGCCTCGGGGTCGGGCACGTGCTCCCACATGTTGCTCGAGAAGACGACGTCGACGCTCCCGTCCGCGAGGGGCAGCCGCAGGGCGTCGCCGACGACCCCGCCGTCCCGCACCGAGGGGACCGCCGGGTCGTGGTCGAGCGGCACGTAGCGCGCGCCCTCCGCGCGGAAGGCGCGGGCGAACTCGCTCGGGCCGGCGCCCACGTCGAGGACGGTCCGGCCGTCGAGGGGGGTGTGCTCGCGCACCAGCCCGATGGAGTCGCGCGCCAGCTCCGAGTAGAAGCGCTCCGGCTCGGTCTGCTCGACGAGGAAGGCCGAGAAGAGGCGCACCGACCGGCGCACCCCGCGACGCATGGGCTGGGAGGTCATCGGCACGACACCCATCATGGACGACGCGCGAGCAGCTGCAGGGTGGGGCGGCTGCGCGGGGAGACGAGGCGCTGGCCCAGGACGAAGGGGAGGCTGGCCACGGCCGCGGCGAGCACCGGTCGCGAGCCGAGGACCCCCTGCGGCCGCTCGCCCGGACGGACCGCCCGGGCCAGGCTCGCGGCGTCGACGCTCAGGCTGTCGAGGAGCAGCCGCCGCACCTCGACGTCGACGAAGCCGGCCGCCCGCGCGGCCCGCGCCAGGGAGTCTGCGGTGAAGAAGCGGATGTGCGTCGGGTCCTCGAGCATCCACCAGGCGGCGCCGTACCGGGTGAGGCCGGTGCTGTCCCCCGCCGGCGTGAGGAAGCTCGCGCGACCACCCGGCCGCAGCAGGTCGAAGGAGGAGCGGAGCGCGGCGTGCGGGTCGACGACGTGCTCGAGGACGTGGATGCCGTACACGAGGTCCTGCTCCCCCGGCAGGTCCGTGGCCTCCTCGATGCCACCGGTGCGCAGGTCCCCCTTCGCGCGCACGACCTCGTCGACGCCGACCTGCAGCTGGTCGGGGTCGACCCCGGCCACCTGCGCGCCGTCGTCGAGGAAGCGGCGCAGCATCGTCCCCGCGCCGAACCCGACCTCGAGGACCCGCTCCGGGACACCGTCACGGACGAGCTCGCGGTAGGTGAGGTCGAGGCGGATGCGGTCGAGCGTCGGCTCGCCGCCGTACGCGAGGTCACGGTGGTCGGCCGGGCAGCGGTCGAGGTCCCGCACCAGGTGCCCGCAGCGCTCGCACCGCTCGAGCACGCAGCCCCCGCGCACGGCCTGCCCGCGGACCGGGCCGTCGCACACCTCGCAGCGCGGATCCGCGGCTTCACCTACCCTTGGGTAACTCACGGCGCTAGCCTAACCGTCGGCGTTGCACCCCTGGCAGCGCGACAAGGAGAGACGAATGACCTGGAGCACGACGACCCCGAAGCGGCGGCTGAGGGTGCTCTACCTGTCCTGGCGCGACCGCGAGAACCCCGAGGCGGGCGGCGCAGAGACCTTCACCGAGCGGACCTCCGAGGTGCTCACCCAGCAGGGCCACGAGGTGACGATCTTCACCGCCACCTTCCCCGGCTCCGCCCCGCGCACCCGGCACGGGGACGTCGACGTCATCCGTCGCGGCTCCAAGTTCAGCGTCTACCTCCACGGCATGTGGCACCTGCTGCGCCACGGCCACGACTACGACGTCGTCCTCGACGTGCAGAACGGCGTGCCCTTCTGGTCGCCCCTCGTGACGCAGGTGCCCGTCGTCAACATCGTCCACCACGTGCACCGCGAGCAGTGGACCGCCGTCTTCGGTCGCAAGGTCGCCCGGCTCGGGTGGCTCCTGGAGTCCCGCGTCGCCCCCTGGGTCTACCGCCGCAGCCGCTACGTCACCGTGTCGAAGTCGACCCGCACCGAGCTCGAGGAGCTCGGCGTCGACCCCGGCCGCGTCGACCTCGTCTACTCCGGCAACGACCGGCCCGCCGACCTCGACCGGTTCGCCCGGCTCGAGCGGACGCAGGCCCCGACGATGCTCTTCCTCGGCCGCCTCGTGCCGCACAAGCACGTCGAGCAGGCCGTCGACATCCTCGCCTCCCGGGCCATGTCCCACCCCGACCTCGAGCTGCACGTCGTCGGGGGCGGCTACTGGGAGGACTCGATCGCCGAGCACGCCCGGGCGCGGGGCGTCGCCGACCGCGTCCACCTCCACGGATTCGTCCCCGAGGAGCGCAAGCACGAGCTGCTCGCCCGCGCCTGGGTCGTCGTCATGCCCTCGCACAAGGAGGGCTGGGGCCTGACGATCGTCGAGGCCGGCCTGCACGGCACCCCTGCCGTCGCCTACGGCTTCGCCGGCGGCCCGAGCGAGTCGATCGTCCACGGCCGCACCGGCCTGCTCGCCGACTCGGTCGGGGAGTTCGAGGACCACGTCATCCGGCTCGTCGACGACGCCGTGATGCGTCGCGACCTCGGCCGGACCGCGCGCCTGTACGCGAGCTCCTTCGACTGGGGCCGCGCCGGACGGCGCCTCGAGTCGGTCATCGAGTCCGTCCTGGGTCTGCGCGAGCGCTACCGCGACGACGTCATCGACCTCGACGCGCTCATCGCCACCCGCCCCGTGGAGGACCACGCGCCGGACCTGCAGGCCGTCGCGTCCTGATCGACGGCCCTGCCCGGCCATGACGAAGGGGGCGTCCGCTCGAGCGAGCGGACGCCCCCTTCGTGGGGTCTGGGGCAGATCAGCTGTTGTAGTTGATGATCTGCTGGTTCTCCTGAGGGACGGACTTGTTGCCCTCGTACTGCACGATGCCGAAGATCAGCAGCGCCGCCATCGCCGCGCCGAGCACGGTGCCGACGACGTTGTAGGCCAGCTTCTTGGAGCCGTCGTTGTTCACAGGTGTCCTCCGTCAACGGATGTCGTTCCGGCCATCCTATACCGGCCGGTCACTTCGCGGCGAGTCGTGCGGACGTGTCACCGGTCCCACCCCGGCGCGTGCGCCACAGCCCGCCGACGGACCCGATGAGCGCCGCCGCGGTCCCGGCGAGGCCGAGCCCGCGCAGTGCGTCTGCGTCGTCCGAGACGGGGTCAGGGCGTCCGAGGTCGACGACCCGCAGGTCGCCGACCGTGCGCGTCGCGAGCCCGTCGAGGGCCGGCACGGTGCCCTCCGGGGCGGGCTGGTCGGTCTGCACGACCACCCAGCGGACCCCGAGCGACCTGAGCACCCCGGGGACGTCCCCTCCCGACGCGAGCGCCTCCGCGACCCGCGCCGACGCGGGGTCCTCCCCGGCCACCGTGCCGTCACGCAGCGGCAGCCGGTCGTCGGAGACGACCTGCTGCGGGAGCAGCCTGTTCCACGGGTCCAGGACGACGCGGTCCCCGTCCCACGCGTAGCGGCGGTAGGTCGACCACGGGAAGACGGCTGCCGGCTCACCGCTGCGGCCCACCTCGCGCGCGACGGCGAGCACGTCGTCGGGGTAGTCGACGCTCCCCCAGGCACCCGCGTGCCCCGCGGCGAGGGTGGGCAGGGTGGCGACCGGCCACAGCACGGCCACGGCCACGAGGACCCGCGGCAGGTCGCGCTCGACGAGTCGGTCGACGACGACGGCCGTGGCCACCGCGAGGAGCAGGACCCACAGCGCGACGAACTTCTGCCCGTCGCGCAGCAGACCGCCGCCCGGGACGGTCGTGACGACGGCTTCGAGCAGGGTTCGCCCGCCCGGCAGGGCCGCGAGGCCCGCGAGGAGCAGCCCGAGCACGCCGCTGGCCGTGGCGGCCCGGGTCACCGGCGCGCGCCACCAGGCGGGGCTGCGCAGCGCGAGCGCGAGGACGAGCAGGACCGCGAGCAGCGCGCCGAGGGCCACCGGCCACGTCGTGCGCTCGACGAACCACGTGCGGTCGTTCCACAGCCCCCCACCGAGCAGCAACGAGCCCAGCACGCCGAAGGGGGTGTCCGCACCGGCCGCGAACGCCGCGGCGCCTCCCGCGTCGGCTGCGTGCGAGGACGCGCGGAGGAAGGGCCACCACCAGGCGGCGTTGGCGAGCAGCGAGATCCCGGCCACGAGCGCGAGGTCCCGTGACCGGAGGCGGATGCTCCCGTCGAGGGAGAGCACGGTCACCGCGGCGACCAGGGTGGCGAGCACGCCGGGCGTCGACCCGCCGAGGGCCGCCGCCGTGAGGGTCGCGGCGAGGAGCGCGAGGCCACGCGAGGTGCGCACCCGGGTGGCCGCGACGAGGACCCACGGCAGGAGGGCGAAACCGAGGAGGTAGCCCCAGTGGCCGATGCCGAGGCGCTCGCCGACCCACGGGTTCCACGACCACAGCATCGCGGTCGCGACGGCGCCGGGCGCGGTGCGGGCCAGCCGTCCGGCTCCGGCTCCCCCGAGCACGAAGCACCCGAGGAGGACGAGCTTCTGCACGAGCCACCCGGGCAGCACCGTGCCGAGCAGCGCGACGACGAGGTCGTTGGGGACGGCACGCGGCACGCTCCCGTCCGTGCCCAGCGTGCGGGCCGACAGCGGCAGGTCGGGGACGAAGACGAGGTCGTAGTGCAGCGTGTACCCGGGGGCGAGCGCAGGACCGAGGACGACGACGCCGACGAGTGCCCCGACCACCGCGCCCAGGACGCCGGGGCGGGTCACCCCCTTCGTCCTCATCGCGACCGGTGGAGCGCTTCGATCTCGGCGAAGGCGTCGCCCATGGCGACGCACTGCGCCGTGAGGTCGTGGTGCGTCACGACGTGGGCGCGGTTGGCGCGCCCCACCTCGGCACGCCGGTCGGGGTCCTCGAGGAACCCGACGAGGGCGTCCGCGAGGGCCTCGACGTCGTCGTCGACGAGCAGGTTGGGCGGCTGGACGGCCTCGTCGTTGGTGCCGCACCGCGTGGTGACCACCGGCAGGCCGCAGGCCAGGGCCTCCAGGTAGGCCAGGCCCAGCTGCTCGGTCCACTTCCACGTCGGTCGCGGTGCGGTGGCGAAGACCGCGGCGGAGCGCATGAGATCGGCGACGCCGGCGGTGTCGAGGGAGCCCACGAGCTCGACGCCCGTGCGCGGGTCGTCGGCGGCGGCCCGCACGAGGTGCTCGAGCGGACCGCGTCCGGCGACCTTGAGCCGCGCCTCGGGCACCCTCCGGCGCACGAGCGCCATGGCCTCGAGGATGCGGTCGATCCCCTTGTTGGCGGCGAGGGGCGAGGCGAACACCACGACCGGCTCGGCCACCGGCTCGGCGGCGGAGTGGAAGAGCCCGATGTCGACGCCGGGCTTGACGACGCGGATGAGCTCGTCGTCGAAGTCGTTGGCCAGGAGGTGGTCGCGGGCGGCGTCGACCATGCACAGCAGCAGGTCGGCGTCCCGGCAGGAGTTCAGTGCCTGACGGTACGGCGGGACCTTGTACAGGGGCTGGTCGGGCAGGTTCTCCCACGTGATGACCGCCTGGAGCGGACGGGTGGCGCCGGTGGACCGCGCCCGACGCCGCCAGCCCGAGGCCTGGCCGGTGACGAGCGAGCACAGCTCGAGCGAGGCCACCCAGTCGTACTCGGAGGGGCCCTGCTCCCGCAGCCCGCGGACCCGGGCGAGGGCGCCGGCCTCGACGAACCGCTTGATCGGCCGCACGTAGGTGCTCGGGATCCAGTCGATCCCGCCGGCCGGCTCCTGCTGAGCCATGGCGCGCACGTGGGTGCCCGGCATCCGGGACATCCAGTACAGCTCGCGGCGGGGTCGCTGGTCCGGCAGCGACACCCAGAGCATCCGACGAAGGGCGTCGCTCACGTCGCTGCCCGGTCCTTGCGGCCGCGTCGTGCCCCGAGCGCGTAGCCGCCGGCCTCCAGCGCGCGCAGGAGCACCATGCCGGCCGCGTGCGCCGGGTCCCTGAGGAGCCGACGGTGGTTGCGGGCGTAGGAGCGCAGCACGGCCCGGCCCTGGGCACCGACGGCACCTTCGTGCTCCTGCGCGAAGGCCGGGATGCTGCGGCCGTAGTAGTACCGCTTGCTGAGGACCTCGCGCACGGTGAGGCGGCCCTCGTCGTGGTCGATGATGATCGGTGCGAGCTCGATGCCGGCGCCCGAGGCGCGCATCTTCATCCGCAGGTCCGCGTCCTCCGGGCCGGACATGCCCGTGTGGAAGGCGCCCTCCCCGAGCAGGTACTCGCGGCGGACGAGGCGCGGGTTGTGCAGCCACGGGTCGTCGAGGTAGCACTCACGCTCGAGGGCACGGCAGGCGGTCCAGAAGCCCTCGCCGATCGTCCGCTCCGGCAGCGCGATGCCGCTCGCGCCGGTCGCGCAAGCCGTGTCGAGCGCCATCGCGACGGTGCGTCGCGGCAGCACCATGTCGCTGTCGAGCCAGAGGACCCACTCGGAGCTCGCGGCCTCGATGCCGGTGTTGCGCTGGGCGGAGCGCTCGGGGCCGGCGGTGATGACCCGGTCGGCGTAGCGCTCGGCGACCTCCCGGGTCCCGTCGGTGCTGTGGTTGTCCACGACGACGAGCTCGAGGGGCCGGTGCGTCTGCTCGGTCACCGAGCGCAGGCAGGCCTCGATGGTCCGGATGTTGTCGCGGGTCGGGACCACGACGGTCACCGACCCCGGGATCGGGTGCTGGTCGGGCGCGCTCACGTGGTGCTCTCCTTGGGAGGGTCGGGTCGCATGAAGGTACCGAGGACGGCGAGGACGACGCCGGCCCCGGCCAGGTGGTGCGGGACGAGGGAGGCCTTGATGGTGTCGGCGTCCACGGAGCCGAGGGTGCCCTCGACGAGACCGGCCTGGACGAGGTAGGCGACCGCCGAGAGGACGACCAGCGCCGCGCCCGCCGCGATGAGGCGACCGGGTCGGGGCCCCTGGCGCCTCACGAGCAGCATCGCAGCCAGCGCCGCGAGGGATCCACCGATGCCCGTGAGGACGAAGGCGCCGAGGACGATGCCCGCCTCGACGAGGACCCGCGAGCGGCCGGAGCGGTCGGCGAGGACACGGCCGAGGCCGACGAAGGGGAGCGGGTCGCGTGCGACGACCGGCTCGGGCACGGCGGCCTGCTCGGCCGGGGCAGCGGTCTCGGCTGCAGCTGGGTCGACGAGCGGCTCCTCGGGCCACTCGGTCTCCCGCTCGGTGCGCACCGCGGCGACGCGCCGCCGCACCAGCGGGGTCAGGAGGAGCACGAGCGCGACGAGCAGGCTGAGCCCGCTCACGAGCAGCGCGACGTCCGCGCGGCGCTGCGGACCGTAGCCGATGCTCACCTCGTGGGCCGCGAGGTCGTCGACGTACCACCCGGCGGCGTAGCCGTCGACGACGACGGGCGGGCCGAGGTCGGTGCCGTCCTCGAGCGTCGCGCGCCAGCGCGGGTCGTGCCCCTCGCCGATGGTGAGGAAGTACGGCGTGCGGGCGGCGCCGACGGAGACGGTCATGGACGCGGAGAGCGTCGTGCGGTCGACCTCGACGACGGGCGGTGGGACGGTCTCGGTCGGCTTGGTCCCCTGCCGGTCGCGCAGGGTGAGCCCGTCGAGCTGGATGTCGTCGACCGGACGGAGCCGGTGCTCCCCCCAGGTGATCGACTGTGCGGCGCACCCCTGCCAGGTCGTGGCGGGCCCGTCGCGGCCGGCGATCGCCTCGGGGTCGCTCGGGCGCATGCGGACCGGGTCGCCGTCGATGGTCGCGACGGGGATGCACGGGCGGCTCTGCTCGCCCTGCTCGAGCTCGACCCCGGTGTCGATGCTCGTGAACCGGGGCGGCCGGTTGCCGTCCGAGTCGTCGACCTCGTCGACGGCCACCCGCAGGGTGCGGCCGCTCGTCCTCGGGGGGAGCGTGATCGTGGTGGTGCTCCCACGCCCGATCCGGGCGTCGGCGACCTCCTCGCCGTCGACGAGCACCCGGGCACGCGTGGCCCACATGGTGTCGCCCTCGTCGTCGGGGCCCGGGGCCTGGGTGATCGCCACCCTGTCGAGGTCGCGCTGCGGTCCGGTGACCTCCCACCACGCGTCGGCCAGGTCGCCGCCGGGGACCCACGCGGTCCGCGGGTCGCCGTCGGCGGCCTTGGAGGCGCGCACGTCGAGGGCGTCGAAGTAGGTGCGGTTGGAACGCATCCGGTAGGTGTCGGCCGCGCCGGAGAGCTCGTCGGCGAGGTGCTCGAGGTCGCCGGTGGCGCGCACCCGCGCCTCCATCCGGACCTCGCGGTCGTCGGGCAGGGTGAAGTCGCGTCGCAACCCCTGCTCCGAGTCGTCGGTCGGCGCATCGGTGTTGACCACGCGGGTGAAGCTCACGTCGAGAGGCGTCTCCCCGAACTCGGAGCGCTCACGGGCGTCGAGGCCGGAGTAGAGACGGGAGAGGGTGTCCGGCGTCCGCACGGTCCGCTCGGCGACCAGGCCCTCGGCACCGAGGTCGATCTCGGACAGGCCCACGAGGCTGAAGCCCTCCCCCCGCAGCCCGGCGACGGTGATCCTCACCCGGTCGGTCGTGATGCCGCCGAGCTGGACCTCGGCCGTGCCGTCCTCCTCGACCTTCGCGGTGCGGGTGGACTCACCCGCGTCCACGCGCAGGCTGTCGATCTCGACGCCGCCGAGCGCTGTCGTGTCGATGCGGACCCGGCCCAGCTGGCGCTCCCGGGGCAGACGCAGGATGATCGACTCCCCCTTCGCCCGCTGGAAGTCACCGAAGAGCCACGACGTCCGCCGGTCGCCGTCGATGGCGTGCTCCGCGACGCCGTGCGGCAGGTCGAAGAAGGCCCCGCCGGAGCTCGTCGCGGTGGCGCGCACCCCGTCACGCACGAGGGTGCTCTGGTCCTGGGCGTCGCCGAGCGCGCGGGTGAGCGCAGGGGTCTCGTCGGCGGCGAGGACGGCGCCCTGGTTGGCCGTCAGGCGGTTGGTGATCGCGGCGCGACGCTGGTTGGTGTCGGTGAGCACCATCCGCCCGCCGTCGCGCAGGACCTCGCGCAGCTGCTCGTCGGTGACGTCGTGCGCGTACCGGAGCGCGGGCGTGTCGTCGAGGAGGCCCTGCTCGGCCAGTGGTGGGATCGCCCAGGCATCGCCGGCGACGACGACCGTGCCGGGGGTGGGCGTGGCACGCACGACGCCACGGTGCCCCCGGACGCCGTAGAGCTGCAGGGGCGAGAGCACGGCCTCGTCCTGGGAGACCGGCGGCACCGCGTAGGTGAACATGTTCTGACCCGGGGCGCCGAAGTTGGCCAGCCCCCGCAGGCCGGGGTCGCCGCCGAGCGCACGAGCCGTCTCGCCGGGGCGGGCACCCCCGGTGTCCTCCCAGTTGACGTCGTGGCGCAGCAGCACACGGTCGGCCCCGAGGTAGCGGGCGAAGGGGGAGACCTCGTGGCTGCCCGCGGTGCCCTGCTGCAGGGTGGCGTCGAGGGCCGCGAGGAAGTTGCCACCGGTCGCGGAGGTGTTGGGGATCGTCTCCGGGATGACGGCATCGCGCTGCATGAGCGAGTTGGGCAGGTCGTCCGGCCGCTCGAGGCTCCAGCGGTAGGAGGAGCGCGTCTGGCCGGGCAGGAGCAGCACCCGGCCGTTGACGTCCCCCTCGTCGGCCGCGGCCGCGGCCCTCTTCCAGTAGTCGGGGACGTCCAGCGGCGAGACGTAGAGGTTGCCCGTGACCGCGGGGGCGACCAGCGCGACGACGACGCCGGTGGCGAGGGTGGCCACGAGCGGGACACCGCCGTTGCGCCGCAGCACCCGTGGGAGCAGCCGGACGAGACCGAGACCGATGACGAGCGCGAAGACGAGGGCGAGACCGGCCCCGACCTTGTTGGTCGTGCGGAAGGCGACGAGTGGCGTCAGGTGCTCGAAGAGCCACCGCAGGACGATGCTGAAGGCCGAGCTGCCGTTGCCGCCCGGGTAGAGGCCGACCATGATCACGGCGACGATCGCGGTGCCCAGGGCGCTGAAGCGGGCCAGCCGGGCCGGGACGACCCGCAGGGAGGCGAGCGCGGCAGCAGGCCAGAGCATCGTCAGCAGGACGATCACGGCGCTCGTCAGGTACATCGCGTACTGCGGGATCCACGGGCCGGCGTCGGAGGAGCCGTAGTAGGACCACAGACCGAGCCCACGCAGGACCTCGACGAAGGAGCTGACCCGGGCGATGCCGTCGAGGGACTCCGAGCCCTGGACGATCTGCGAGCCGGTGTCGCTCGCCGCGGCGCCGGGGACGAGCCAGTAGGCGGAGACGAGGACGACGAAGAGGGCGCTCTTGGCCAGCGCGGTCAGGACCTCGGCCCACGTCAACCCCTGCTCGGAGCGCACGTGGAGCACGAGCGGGATGACGAGGAGCAGCTGGTAGACGGGCACGACGCCGACGTTCATCCCGCTCATGCAGAAGAAGACGAGTCCCACGGCGGCCGGCCAGGCCCAGCTGGTTGGCTCACGCAGGGCCTTGGTCATCGCGATGAGCAGCCACGGCAGCAGGGCCATCGGCAGGGCGATGGCGAGGGTGCCTCCCGCGGCCACCGCGTACGGGTTGGCGATGTAGGCGACGCCGGCGAGCAGGCCGGCCCAGGCCCCGGCGCCCGGCACGAGGGTGCGGAGCAACCGGTTGGTCCCCCAGGCGGCGAGCGCCCAGAGCAGCAGGTGGTAGACCTTGAAGGCCATCTCCGGGTCCAGCCCCACGGCGCGCAGGGCGGCAGTGACGACGAGGACCGGGACGAGCCCCACGTTGAAGTTCGGCGAGCCCAGGTAGGGCGAGGAGGTCCACGCCGACAGGTAGCGCGGCAGCATCTCCTGCGGGGCGAGGTAGACCTCGGGCTTGATGTCGGTCTGGAAGACGCCCCACGAGTTGCCGAAGACGACGACGGCGAGCAGGAGGAGCAGGAGTGCGGACACCAGCCGCACGGAGCCCGCGCGGTCAAGCCGGAACCGGCTGCGCACACTCACCTCTTCCTCTCGGGACGCGTCGTCCGACGGTCTCGCCCCAGTGGAACCTGCAGCACGCCGGACGGCCGATCCTAACCGACCGGGGCATTTCTGCTACCGGGGCGTAACATCGTGTGGTCATCCCCACCGACCGCCGAGGACCCCCATGACGTCACGTGCGCGCCGGGCGCTGCCCGTCGCCGGTCTCGTCCTCGGGGCCTCCATGGGACTGGCCAATGTCATGGGCTACGTCTTCGTGGCCCTCGTCTCGTCCACGCTCGGCCCGGCCGACTTCGGCGGCTTCTCAGCACTCAACACCTACGGCGTCCTGCTCGCCCTGCCCGCCGGCGCGTACCAGCTCGTCGTCGCCCGACGGCAGGGCGCTCGGTACCGCGTGACCGACCGCCACGTCACGGGGCTGCGCTCCGCGCTGGCGGTCGGCAGCGTGCTGGCGCTCGTCACCATCGCCCTCTCCCCCGTGCTCGCCCACCAGCTGCGCCTCGACACCGCGTGGTCGGTCGTGTGGCTGGCCCTCATGCTGCCCCCGATGACGCTGACCGGGGCCCTGCAGGGAGTCCTCCTCGGACGGGGCCTGCTCGGCCGGCTCTCGGTCGTCTACCTCGTGACCGCAGGATCACGACTCGTGGCCGCGGTGGTCGCGACGCTCGCCGGTTTCGACGTCGTCGAGGTCTTCGCGGCCACGCTGCTCGCCTCGGTCGGGACCCTCGGCTGCGCGCTCCTGCTCACCCGGCACGAGCTCGCCGGTGGCAGGTCGGCACGGGGGCTGCTGCGCGACCTCGTGCGCAGCAACCTCGCGCTCGCCGGCCTCATGGCGCTCTCGTCGGTCGACGTCATGCTCGCCCGCAGCGTGCTCACCGACCACGACAGCGGCTCCTACGCCCTGGCCGCGCTCTTCGGCAAGGTCGTCTTCTGGGGCACGCAGTTCGTCGCCCTGGCGATCGTGCCGAGGCTCGCGGAGGGGTCGTCCGGCGCGGTGCGCGCCACGGTCTACCGCTCCGCCGCCGGGGTCCTGGCCATCGGGACCGTCGTCGCGCTGGGCTGCGCGCTGCTCCCGGGCCGGCTCGTCGCCCTGTCGGGAGGCGCCGACTTCGCCGACGCGGAGCCGCTGCTCGTCTGGAGCGCGATCATCGGCACCCTGTGGGCGGTCGTCCAGGTGTGGCTCTTCGCCGGGATGACGCGCGGTCACCACGTCCTGACCGTCGTCGTGTGGGTGGCGGCCGGGGTGCAGAGCCTGCTGGTCCTCGTGTGGTTCAACGACTCGCCCTACGAGGTCCTCGCCGCCGTGGGCGGGACCGCCGCCGTCGTCGCGGGGGTGGGGCTGCTCACCACGCCGAAGGGGGATGCCCCCCTCCCCCGTGCGGACCCGGCCGAGGCCCTGGTCGCCTGACCGAGCCCGAGCCCACGGTCAGTCGATCGAGCTGGCCTTCTTCGAGGGGTAGAGCTTCTTCGCGAGCGGGATCAGCTCGGGGAAGCGGTGGATGGCCGTCCATGCGGCCTTCTGCCCGGGACCCAGCGAGGAGAGGTAGGCCAGCCGGCGCCACCGCACGTCCCACGGCTCGTCGGCTCCCCGCGCCGTCGCCTCGTCGCGGCGGAAGCTCAGCGCGTGCAGCCCGTTGGCCCAGCGCGGGTCACCGTTGGCCTCGGCGTCCCAGCGGCGCTCGACCCGCCACTGCGGGTGCCGTCGGATGTACTCCTCGTGGGCGCCGTGCACCATCGGGTAGGACGCGTCGTCGACGAGGATGACCGCCTCGTCGGCGAGCCAGGGCTCGATGATGCCGAGGGCCAGGTAGTGCGACAGGCCCGTGTGCTCACCGTCGTAGAAGTAGACGCCCACCGGGCGGTCCAGGATGCCCGGCCGTCGCAGCAGCGAGAAGCAGTTGCCCTCGATGAGGCGCACGTCCGCGTGGGCGGCGTGGGTGCGCAGGTTGTGCTCCAGCTCGGCGCGGGCCTCCTGGCCCTGCATGCCGAACTCGAGGTAGTTCTCCACGACGTAGAAGGCCTTGTCCTCCACGCCCTGGACCGCGGCGCACATCGAGCGCCCCTTGTAGCTGCCGACCTCGAGGTAGCACTCCTCGGCGGGCATGACCCGCGCCGCGGCGTTGAGGACGGCCAGCTCGTTGGCCGAGGTGTAGCCGTTGACCGTCGCGGCGATGCGCTCGAAGGTCGGGTCGAGCGGCGCGCTCGTGCGAGGGGCCCCGTCGAAGGCATTGTCGACCTCGGCGAGGAAGTGATCCACCCGCATCAGCGCCAGCCGTCCGATTCCCAGTCGTCGTCCCTGCGTCGACGGGAGGTCCGCTCGGCCGTGCCGTCATCGGGACGATGACGACGGGACTCCTCGGCGAAGTCCTTGTCGCGCAACGGCCGTCGGCCGGACTCGCTTCGAGCAGAGCGGGACTCCGGCACATCACGCTCGTGGTCGATCGGCTCATCGCGCTCACTCGTGAACTCGCTGCGTAGGCGTCGATTCGAGTTACCCGCGCGCAGACCCCGGCCCTCGGATTGATCGGCGGCGTCGGAACGTTCGGCACGCTGGGACGAGTGCGACCTCAGGTCGATGTCATCGTCGTCCATCTCGTCGTCCATCTCGTCATGGGCCGGGTCATTCCCGACTCCGCCGAGGCCGAAGAGAGCAAAACCGAGCACGATGACCAGCAGGCCCAGCCCGAGTGCGGCGTAGGCCCGGGCACGGCTGACGCCCTCCGGCGCTCCGCAGATGTTGACGGATTCAGAATTTGGCGACGCAGGTGATCCGCACCCGAAGATCCCGCCCTCAGGCTTGAGGAGGTACACGGGCGTGAAATAGAAGTAGGCGGCCACACCGATGAGGCACAGGCCCACGATGACGGCTACCTTGGTCTCGGTTCGAAGCGTGCTGATCCGCCGTGACTCGTGTGTGGTCTCTGACATGCCGATTACTATACTGATGAGTAAATGAGGTCGACTCCTCCACCATGACGATGAGTTCCACACCCACCGAACCACCGCGGCGCAGACTCTTGACGTATCGTCCGGCCATCGATGGACTGCGCGCCTTGGCCGTGGTTGCTGTCGTTACCTACCACGCACTCCCCCAAGCTCTGCCCGGCGGGTGGTTCGGGGTGGACGTGTTTTTCGTCATCTCCGGATATCTCATCACTTCTCTGCTGTTGGCAGAGTTCCGGTCACGCCGGGGCAAGATCGATCTCATCGGGTTCTGGCGGGCACGGGCGCGCCGGCTGCTGCCCGCGCTCTTCCTCGTCGTGTCCGTCGTCTTGGCTGTCGCGCCCTTCGTCACACCGCGAGGTCGACTCGACGCTCTGAGGCTCGACATCCTGGCCACTCTCGCTTACGTCGCGAACTGGCGATTCGTCTTCAGCGACGAAGCCTACTTCGGGCAGGTCTCAGCCCCGTCCGCTCTGCGTCACGCTTGGTCACTGGGGGTTGAGGAACAGTTTTACATCGCATACCCGCTGCTGCTGATGGCTCTGCTCATGCTGGTCCACCGGCGCACCACCTTGGTTGCGGCACTCTCGCTGCTCGCAGCCGCTTCTGCAGTACTCATGGTTGCCCTGCACCACCCTGGAGTCGACCCCAGCCGCGTCTACTACGGCACCGACACGCGGGCACACCAGCTCCTCGTCGGGGCTGCCGTCGCAGCCTTTCTGATCAACGGTCCAGGCGGAGTGGACCGAGGTCTCGTCAGATCAGCGGACCGATGGTGTCGACGCCTCGCTCTACCTGCGATGACTCTTGTTCTCGGTGCCTTCTGGTGGGCAGGTCGAGGACAAGACGCGCTCTTCGAGGGCGGGTCCGTCTTCTTGTCGATCATGATCAGCATCGTCCTCGTTGCGGCCAGCAGCTCTTCGGGATCATTCGTGCAGAGACTGCTCTCGTGGGAACCCTTGCGCAGGGTTGGAGTCGTTTCCTACGGCATCTACCTATGGCACTGGCCAGTAATCGTCTTCCTCAATGACAAGACGCTCCCGGTGCCCACTGCCAGTCGCGTGGCCATCCAATGCGTCCTCATCGGCGCCCTCTCGTGGTTGTCCTATCGTTTCGTCGAGCGGCCGGTTCGCCGCGGCGGACTTCGAGCCTTGGCCCCCCGGGTTCCTCGCCTCAGCATGGCCATCGGCTGGATCGCCGTCCCGGCTGTCGTCATCGGCACTCTGGCGATACCCACCACCGGAGCCAGCGTCGCGTCCATGGGCCTGCGGAGCGGAGGTGCGATCACCATCCCCCAACCCTCGTACCAGCCGGAGCCGAAGATGATCTCGGTGGCACTCTTGGGGAACTCGGTTCCCCAGGGCCTCATCCTCAAATTCAGGAGCGCCAACCACCCAGACCTGCGGCTCATCGACTCCACGAACGTCGGTTGCGATCCACTGGATGCACCCAGATCCATCGGCCGCACGGTGTTACCGGAAGGCGAGAACTGCCAAGACTGGCGTGATGGGTGGACACAGCAGTTCGCCGAGGAACGGCCGGATGTCGTCCTCTACTTCGTGGCCCAGACCATGGTCACTGACAGGATTGTCGAGGGGCAACCGGTCACGTTTGGCTCACCCGAATGGGTCGCAATCGTCGAAGACGGTCTGTCAGAAGCCCGCAGCGCTGCAGGCTCCAGCCACTTCGCTGTCATCAACCTGGCCTGTCACGACATGCCCACCTTCAACAACGAAGAGGTTGAACGGGTCGACGACACCACCTACGTGCGCACCCTCAACGACACAATCGTGCACTGGGCCCAGCGCGAGAACGTGCCTGTCGTGGACCAGTTCTCGTTGCTCTGCCCCAAGGGCACGGCCACCGACGCCGTCAATGGCGTGCCCCTGTACGACGATGCCATCCACTTCACGGACAAGTCCGCACCGATCTTCTGGAAGTGGCTCGCGCCGCGTCTGCAAGAGATTTCCCGTGGAAGGGGCTCCTCTTGACCGGGCTGGACGCCGTCATCCTCGCTGGGGGCCGGGGCAAACGGATGCTGCCCCTGACGGCTGACTGTCCCAAGCCATTGCTACCGGTCGGGCCATGGACGTTGGTCGAGCACCAAATCGCGGCCCTGGGTGCGCTCGGTGTCGATAGGGTCATGCTGTCTACAGGATATCGGCACGAAGACTTCGACGAAATCGTCCTGAGGCTCCGCGACACCGGCATCCAGCTCATCACCGTGGTGGAGGAGACTCCTCTCGGGACGGGCGGGGGGCTGAGGGAAGCGCTGAAGGCCCTCCCGGACGCTGAAACAGTCGTGGTCCTCAACGGCGACCTGTTGTCGGGGCACGATCTCGCAGCCCAAGTGACTGCGCTCCGTGCCGCACCCGAGGGTACGACCGGGATCGTCCACGTGCGTGAGGTCGAGGATGCTCGCGCCTACGGCAGCATCCTCATGGATGTTGACGACGGCGTGCTTATCACCGCCTTTGTCGAGAAGTCCGCGACTCCCCCTTCGCTCACCGTCAACGCAGGTACGTATGTCCTGCGACGTGAATTCTTGGACGACATCGCCAGCGACGGCGAGGTCTCGCTGGAGCACGAGGTCTTTCCCGCGCTCGTCGATCGACGGGCCCTGCGGGCGTACCGGGAGAACGCCTACTTCCTCGATGTGGGTTCCCCCGCTGCTCTCGTGACCGCCAACCGAGACCTCCTTTTCACACCGTGGCCGGGTGCCGCACCGACGCCGCAGGGGCCCGCCCTCGTGCTACCCGGTGCGAACGTCGACCCGAGCGCGGTCCTTTCCGGCGGGACGGTGGTCCATCCCGGGGCCGTGATCGCCGCCGGGGCGCGAATTGAGTCAGCGCTCGTCCTCGACGACGCCCGCATCGACGCGCACAGTCAGGTCCTGCGTTCGGTCATCGGTCGCCGTGCGCACGTTGGCGCCAGCACTCGCCTTGCCGACTGCGTGCTCGGCAGCGACGTCACGGTCGCAGCCAACCGCAATCTCGAGCGGCAGTCGGTCGAGGCTGGCGGCTGACGACTGACGTGGAGAGAAGTCACCGCTGCGACCACTCACTCATCCCATAGGCCGTGATCACCTCGACGGTGCGGCCGCGGCATGCCTTCATCTCGTCGAAGCGCACGACGACGTTGGACTTGGCCATCCGACTCACCACGACCAGTCTCCTTGGGATCATCGTGGTGCGGCCCAGGGAAATACCGGTGCTCCACTTCCGTGTCAAACCCGAAGAGGACTGCCCCCAGCCCTCCGACGATCACCGCCAGCGCGCCCCAGAGCCCCGCCAACGCACCGTTGCGATCTGGTGCGCCCTTGCAGACCTTGTTAACGAAATCGATGTCGGACCCGTGGATGAAGTTGCCGCAACCGAACCAGCCGTTCGCCGTGTCCATGTACACGGGTGCAAAGAGGAAGTACACGGCGCAGGCAACAAAGGAGGCCCCTAGGATCGTGGTCACCTTGGTTCCGGCCCGTGGGCGGCGTCGGACGCGGCTGCGGAGTTCGTCGTGCGATCTCGCGTCACGCCGATGGATCGATTCACTCATCACGTGCCTTCCGCTTCAACGGCGCAGATTACGCAGACTTGGGTAACGGCCGTGATCATACCGATGGCCGTTCGGCACCCTCCGCGACACCCTCCGCGACACCCTTACGAGGCCTCTTGAGAGCGTACGAGGCCATCGCGTAAGTGATCGGGATGATGAGGACACCAGCAATCAAGGGAGCCACACGCTCGTCGGCGTGCAGACCTTCCACCAGCAGCGCTACACCTACGGATGAGGCCGCCAACTGTGCCACGGCGACCAACGGGTACCTGAAGAACCGACCCCACGTGGGTAGGACGCGATAGGTGAAGTGACAGTTGGCGAAAAATGACCCCACAAAGGCGACCAACCACGCCAGCACGTGGGCCGGCAGGTATGGGAGGACCAGCAAGGCGGGGACGTAGATGACGTAGTAGACGGCAGTATTAAGAGTGCCCACGAGGGCGAACCGCGACACCGACCGCCAGTCCCTCACGGTCCGTCCTCCGTCTCGGAGTCGAGGGCTACGACGTAGCTAGGACGCCCTTTGGTCTCGTGGTAGATCCGACCGACGTATTCCCCAATGACTCCCAGGACGACCAGCTGGATTCCACCAAATATGGTGATTGCCGCGAAAAGGGTGAGGTAACCCGGGGAGTCAACCCCGTGAGTCAGGTAATGCCACAACAACCACGCCAGGTAGAAGGCGGAGGCCAAGACGCACGCGATCCCACTCCAGACAGCCCCCCTCAGGGGTTTGCTGTTGAACGACATGACCCCATCCACTCCATAATCCAAGAGCTTCAGGTATGACCAGCGTGAACTGCCGTGTTGCCGTGCGTGCCCTTCGAAGGCGATCGAAGCAGTTGGAAAGCCGATCCAAGAGAACAAACCCTTTGAGAATCTGTTCGCCTCGGGCAGCCGCGTCAAGGTATCGACGGCTCGTCGACTGAGCAACCGGAAATCACCAGCCCCGTCTTCGAGGGAAACGTCGATGACCTTGTTCACGAACCGATAGTACGAGCGAGCGATGGCCCTCCTGATAGGCGGTTCATGCGACCGATCGCGCACGGCCACGACCTGGTCGAACCCCTGCCGCTGGATCTCGACCATGCTAGGGATGAGCTCGGGTGGATGCTGCAAGTCGGCATCCATGATCACCACGGCCGTCCCGCGGGCCGTTCGGAGTCCCGCGAGCATGGCGGCTTCCTTGCCGAAGTTTCGGCTAAACGACAAGTACCGCAAACTGCTGAGGCGCGCGGACTCGGACTGTGCAACATAGAGGGTTCTATCAGTGGAGCCATCGTCGACGATGAGGATCTCGTAGGACTCACCCCACTCATCGAGAGTCGAGACAAGCGCCTCAATAAGTTCAGGGAGTACCTCCTCTTCGTTGTGGCAGGGAACGACGACGGACAGGTGAGGACGGTCAGTCACTCTGCCTCCGGGGTTGGCCTGAAATAGATTCGAACAGTGCCGCGAGAAGTCTCGACGCCCCCGATAAGATGCTCGCCAGCATCCGGTTGGTGCCCAGGATCGTACAAGATGAGTTGAACCGAATCAGGGGGCGAAGTCCTTCCCTTGCGGAACTCGGTGTCCTCAACATCGACAAAGAAGCTTGGCAGGTGCACCGCAAGACCTTGCCGTCGCAGTTCGTAGCCGACCGCAGGCGCAATGTCGAAGATGGACATAAATCCCACGCCGACCAGATTGACGTGCCGCGGAGGAGCTCCTGCCCTAGTGAGGTCTGCCGCGATCTCCTGTGCGGTGTTCTCGATTCCGTGACCCGCGTGAAGAGAGCTTGGTCTGCCGTCAATCAAGGGTGCGGCGCTCAAGCACAAAGCGATGACCACCAGAGCTCGCGCAGCTACGGGGGACCGACCACGCCACCCCTCGATGCCCCAACCATCACCTCGGAGACCCCGACGTGCGCCGTCGGTAGCTCTGATCCGCATGATCAGGGCGATCACGAAACATCCCAAAGATGTGATGATCGCCCACCATGTCACGGCCAGAACCCCAGGAACCAATGTGTAGTTCCAGACTTGGTGATTTGTAGCCGGCACCAGGTAGATGAGTACGACCAGAGCCGCTTGGAACCACAGGCTCGCCCTGGCCAATGTGGGCAACCACTCGGGTAGCAGAACGTCGCGCGGTAGAAACCTCCGAGGTACCACCGCGACTCCGATCAAGAGAAGAAGGCATGCCGCTCCCAGCACAAGATCCAGCACCGAAAACTCAGAGTCCAGGAACCCTCCGTATGGCGAAGCGAAACGGCCGACCTTGCTGGAGAATGGATACGCCGAGGACAGATGCCCCAGAAGTACTTCGCCGAGGTCGTTCTTAGTCCCCGTCGCACGCGAGGATGAGGTCGTGAAGCGCCACACTTGAGTGAGGTTGTTGGGCTGACGCACCAGGAGTTCGAGCGCAGGCGCGCACCAACACGCCAGGAAAACCCCCCAGCACGTCCAAACCCAGGCGCGACGACGATTGCCCTCAGCGATCCAGCCGCGCATCGGCCAGATTGTTCGACGGGTCTGCCACCAGCGCACCAGACCGATCACGGTCAGCGGCACGACGACGACCGCCATGAAGGGCAAGCCTGAAAGATGTGTCTGCGTGATCAGGGACGCCACAAAGATGAACCACGGGAGCGCCCCTGTCCGACGACGAAGGAGAAGCGCAACGAGAAACAACAGGGCAATGACTGCCAGTGACCGAGGAAGCGGATTGAAGGAACGGATATAGGTGTCCAGCCCGCCCACAACGCCCACTGTCGCGGTCGCACCCAAAGCCCCGAGCCCTCCCCACCGCCCTGCCAGTTCGTACCCGGCACCGATCGCGATGCAGACCAAAACTCCCGACAGCAGCCCGGACGCGACTGCGAGAGTCCAGCCAGCACCGCCCAAGATGTAGACCACGGGGGCCAGCAGGTAGTACTGGAGTGGCCCCGGATGATGCACCAGGACCCCCGAAGCATCGGCAGTCGCCGACATGGCGCCTTGCAGGGGAGGGTGGCCGTGAAAGACGTCGTAGACGGACAAGGCCGTCAGCGCGTCGTCACCAACTGGAAACCAGCCCGCATTGATCGCTAGGACGACAGCCCATATGACTGGGACGAGACCCGCAAACATCAGCCACAGGAGTTCTCTGGGGACGAGCGTCCATCGTCTCCTCAAGCGGGGCAACAGCCCTCGCATCGATCCATTGCGACGAAAATTGGGCAACGGCAAGGCCCACGCCCCCATGTGTTCCCCCGATCTCCCAAACTGTCCGACCGCATCCTAGCCGTGGCGCTCGACCGTCGTGGCGAACGCGATCGTCACAGGGTCCTAGTGCGCAGCCTCGTGCCAGCTGCGGCCCCGGCCGACCGACACGTCGAGGGGGACGTCCATCTCGACGGCGCTGCCCATCTCGCGACGCACCAGCGACTCGACCTGCTGGTCCTCGCTGGGCGCCACCTCGAGGACGAGCTCATCGTGCACCTGGAGCAGCACGCGCGAGGCCAGCCCCTCCTGCGCGATGGCCCGGTCGACACGGAGCATCGCCAGCTTCATGATGTCTGCGGCCGATCCCTGGATCGGGGCGTTGAGCGCCATCCGCTCGGCCATCTGGCGGCGCTGGCGGTTGTCGCTGGTCAGGTCCGGCAGGTAGCGCCGCCGGCCCAGCATCGTCTCGGTGTACCCGGTCGCCCGGGCGCGGTCGACGATCTCCTCGAGGTAGTCACGGACCCCGCCGAAGCGCTGGAAGTACCCCTCCATGAGTGCGGTGGCCTCGCCCGTGGAGATGGCCAGCTGCTTGGACAGGCCGAAGGCGCTCAAGCCGTAGGCGAGGCCGTAGGACATGGCCTTGACCTTGCTGCGCATCTCCGCCGTGACGCCCTCGGGCTCGACCCCGAAGACGCGTGCCCCGACGAAGCGGTGCAGGTCCTCGCCCGTGCGGAAGGCCTCGATGAGCCCCTCGTCCCCCGACAGGTGGGCCATGACCCGCATCTCGACCTGGCTGTAGTCGGCGGACATCAGCGACTCGTAGCCCGACCCGACGACGAAGACCTCGCGGATGCGACGTCCCTCCTCGGTGCGGATCGGGATGTTCTGCAGGTTGGGGTCGGTCGAGGACAGCCGCCCGGTCGCCGCGATCGTCTGCTGGTAGGTCGTGTGGATGCGCCCGTCGTCGGCCACCGACTTGATCAGGCCCTCGACGGTGACCCGCAGACGAGTGGCGTCGCGGTGCCGCAGGAGGGCCTCGAGGAAGGGGTGCTCCGTCTTGGCGTGAAGGTCCGCCAGTGCGTCGGCATCGGTCGTGTAGCCGGTCTTGGTCTTGCGGGTCTTGGGCAGCCCGAGGGTGTCGAAGAGGACCGTCTGCAGCTGCTTGGGCGAACCCAGGTTGATCTGCTCGTCGTCGATCGCGGCCCAGGCATCGGCCTGCGCCGCGGCCACCTTGGCGGCGAAGTCCGACTCGAGAGCCGTGAGGGCCTCGGAGTCGACCGCGATGCCCGCCGTCTCCATCTGGGCGAGCACACCCACGACGGGAAGCTCCACGGCACGCATCAGCTCGCTGCCGCCGGTCTCCTCGACCTGCTCCTCGAGCACGGGGGCGAGCTCGACGGCTGCCGCCGCCCGGATCATCGAGGTGCGACCCGTCTCGGAGTCATCGGCGGAGAAGTCGAGGATCCCCTGGTCGGAGTCGTCCTCGCCGCCGGACAGGGCACGCCCGAGGTGGCGCACCGCCAGGTCGCCGAGGTCGTAGGAGCGCTGGTCGGGACGGACGAGGTAGGCGGCGATGGCGGTGTCGACGACCAGGCCGGCCAGCGGCAACCCTGAGGACGCGAGCGCCAGCATCGGGCCCTTGGCGTCGTGCAGCACCTTGGTGCGCTCCGGGTCGACCAGCCAGGCACGCAGCGCGGCCTCGTCCTCGGACTCGAGCTGGGGCACGTCGACGAATGCGGCCTCGCCGTCGACGGTGGCCAGGCCGAGCCCGGTCACCTCGCCTCGGCCCCTGCCCCACTCACCGACGACGTCGACGCCCAGGCGAGCGGTGCCGTGCTCGGCGAGCCACGGCGCCACCTCGCCCGCGCGCAGGACGCGACCGTCGACCTCGACCCCGCCGGTGACCTCGGACTCGGCGGTGTCGAAGGTGGCGAAGAGACGATCCCGCAGGACCCGGAACTCCAGGCTGTCGAAGAGGGTGTGCACCCGCTCGCGGTCCCACTCCCTTCGCTCCAGGTCCTCGATGCCCACCGGGACCGGCACGTCGCGCAGCAGGCCATTGAGTCGGCGGTTGCGCAGGACCTGGTCGATGTTGTCGCGCAGCGACTGGCCAGCCTTGCCGCCGATCTGGTCGATGGCGGCCACGATGCCCTGGAGGTCACCGTGGGCGTTGAGCCACTTGGCCGCCGTCTTGGGGCCCACGCCGGGCACACCCGGGAGGTTGTCGCTCGCCTCCCCGACGAGTGCGGCGAGGTCGCTGTAGAGCTGCGGGCCCACCCCGTACTTGTCGGTGACGGCGTCGGGCGTCATGCGAGCCAGGTCCGACACGCCCTTCTTGGGGTAGAGGACAGTCGAGTGCTCGTCGACGAGCTGCAGGGTGTCCCGGTCGCCGGAGCAGATCAGGACGTCCATCCCTGCCTCGCGGCCCTGGGCGACGAGGGTCGCGATGACGTCGTCCGCCTCGTAGCCGTCGAGCTCGACGTGGGTGATGTTGAGCGCGTCGAGGACCTCCTGCAGCAGCGGGATCTGCCCGGAGAAGGCATCGGGCGTGGCGCTGCGGCCGGCCTTGTACTCGGGGTACTCCGCGCTGCGGAAGTTGGCGCGGGAGACGTCGAAGGCGACCGCCACGTGGGTCGGCTCCTCGTCGCGCAGCACGTTGATCAGCATGGCGACGAAGCCGTAGACGCCGTTGGTGTGCTGTCCGGTGCTCGTCGAGAAGTTCTCCGCAGGGAGCGCGAAGAAGGCCCGGTAGGCGAGGGAATGTCCGTCCAGCAGCAGTAGTCGACTCACTCCACAGACACTATGACGCCCGGGCCTCGAGTGACCAATGGCACCGGTCAGCACACCGTAGGACCGGCGGCTGGGCACGTACCATGTCTGCGGCCCCTCACTGCCGTGGGCCACGACGAAAGGATCGCGAGTGACCAACCGTCCGGTACCGGGTGGCCATCGTCCGCCGCTCGACGGACTTCGTGGGATCTCAGTCATCGCCATCGTCCTGTTCCACGCCGAGGTCGCGTGGGTCCACGGTGGCTACTGGGCGGTCAACGTCTTCTTCATCGTCTCCGGGTATCTCATCACCGGCCTCCTCCTGAAGGAGCACGACCGGTGGGGCACGGTCGATCTGGTCACGTTCTACGTCCGCCGGGCCAAGCGCCTGCTCCCTGCGCTCGTGACCAGCGTCGTGGCCATCGCCGTGGCTTCCCGATGGATCATGGGCGAGTCGATGCCCGACACCACGCGCGGAGATGCCCTGTCGAGTCTCTTCTACGTGGCCAACTGGCGGTTCATCTTCACTGGCCAGTCCTACTTCGAGCAGTTCGGCGAGGCATCGCCCTTCCGCCACATGTGGACGCTGGCGATCGAGGAGCAGTACTACCTGTTCTTCCCGATGCTCCTGCTGGGCCTCATGGCCGTGCTACGCACCCGGTGGCGGGTCACGTTCGGCCTCGTCATCTTCATCGCCCTCTCCGCGGGCATCATGTGGTGGCTCGCTCCGACCGGCGGTGCCGACGCCTCACGCGTGTACTACGGCACGGACACCCGCATGCAGGACATCTTCAGCGGATGTGCACTCGCCCTCGCGGTCTGGGCAGCCCGACGACGCGACCTCGTGCGGATCGCCCGACATCGCACAGCCCTCGAGATGATGGGCGGTGCTGGCCTGGTAGGTCTGGTGGCGGCTCTGCTCTTCATGAAGCTCGACGCGTGGGCCTACCCGTGGGGGTATCTCCTCTTCAACACAGGCTTCGTGGTGCTCGTCCTCGCCATGGTTGAGCTCCTGCCTGATGGCGGTCTCGCCCGTGCGATGTCGTGGCGGCCGCTGGTGTGGGTGGGCCAGCTCTCGTACTCCCTCTACCTCTGGCACTGGCCTGTCATCGTCTTCCTCAACGACGAACGCACCGGTCTCGACGGGGTGCCACTCCTCGCCCTGCGGCTCGGGGTGTCGTTGCCGCTCGCCGCCGCTTCGTACTACCTCGTGGAGAACCCCGTTCGACGCGGGCGCATCTCCAAGCTCCTCACACCGTCTCGCACAGGACTCGCCTTCGTCATCGCCATCGCGGTCTCGACCGTGGCAGTGAGCGCCTCCTACAGCGGCATCACGGGCGCGCCTTCCGTCGCCACGGGTGAGGCGAAGCGGGTAACGCCCACCGAGTCGAGCGGATCCGGCGAGGGGACGAACCTGCTGATCGTCGGCGACTCCGTGGGCTTCGCGCTCGGGTATGACTTCCCCCACGACGAGTTCCCGCAGGTCAATCCGACGGCCCAGGTGCGCTTCGGGTGCGGAACCGCAGTGCAGCACCTCGCTGTCAACGGGGCACAGCAGAATTCTGGCGCTGCAGAGTGCGAGGGCATGTTCGAGGAGTGGAAGCAGGCGTCCGTGGACACCCACCCCGACGTCGTCGTGTGGAGCCTTGGCGGTTGGGAGGTCTTCGACCATGTCGTTGACGGCAAGATCGTCTCCCCCGGCTCACCCGGATACGCTGCCCACCTGACGCAACGGCTCGACGACGGACTCGCCTCACTGCCGCAGGACGTTCCGGTCTACATCCCCAATGTCCCGTGCTACCACCAGAAGGAGTTCGAGGTCGACGGTCAGGACCTCGCACCGGATCGCAACGACGCGCAGCGCAGCAAGGACGTCAACACCGTGCTCACAGCCTTCGCCGACAAGCACGCCCAGGTGCATGTCGTCGATACGTACTCGTGGTTGTGTCCGAGTGGCTCCTACCAGGACACGATCGACGGCAAGAAGTTGCGCAAGGACGGCGTCCACTACAACGCGGACGGTGCACGGGCATTCTGGGAGTGGATGATGCCCCAGATCGACACGTCCCACCGCTAGCACCAGCTGCACACCAGAACCGCACGATTCCAGGAGAACGCATGTCTGACCTCGTCCCACCGGCGCCGGGCCACACCCTGACTGTGGACCAGCTCAACGAGCATCGTGGCGCCCTCAACACGGCCATGGGCATCACGCTCACCGAGGCGTCACCGCAGCGGTGCGTGGCCGGCATGCCGGTCGAGGGCAACACCCAGCCCTACGGCATCCTCCACGGGGGCGCCAGCGTCGTGCTCGCGGAGACCCTCGGATCCACGGGCGCCGCTCTCCACGCCGCGACGCTGGGCAAGATTGCTGTTGGCCTGGAGATCAGCGCCAGCCACCACCGGGCTGCCCGCTCGGGCATCGTGACGGGCACGGCGACGTCGGTGAGCCTCGGCGGCACCGTCGCCACGTACGAGGTCGTGATCACCGACGAGCAGGACCGCCGCCTGTGCACCTCTCGCGTCACGTGCATCCTGCGTGATGCCCCACCCGGCGACTGACGACAAGGAGACCCGTGGACTTCATCGGTGCCGGAACGGTGCTCAACGTGCTCACGGTCGTCGTCGGCGCTGGGCTCGGCATGCTCGTCGGCGGCCGCCTCCCGGAGCACACCCGGTCGGTCGTCACCGACTGCCTCGGCCTGGTGACCCTGCTCATGGCCGCCCTGTCGGTGATGGACGTGCTCTCCCCCGACCTGGCCGCGGCGGTGGGGTCCAGCGCTCCCGTGCTCATCGTGCTCGGCTCGCTGCTCATCGGTTCGGTCATCGGGTCCCTGCTCGGCGTCGAGCGGTGGCTGGGCTCGCTCGCCGGCCGGGTTCAGGGTTGGGTCGGTCACTCCCCGGCCGACGGCGCCGAGAGGGAGCGGTTCATCGAGGGCTGGCTCACGGCCAGCCTCCTCTTCTGCGTGGGACCGCTCACGATCCTCGGCAGCCTCGACGACGGGCTGGGCCGCGGGATCGACAAGCTGGCGCTCAAGTCCGTCCTCGACGGGTTCGCGGCGCTCGCCTTCGCCTCCACCTTCGGCGTGGGCGTGCTCCTGTCCGCCGTGAGCGTGGCCGTCGTCCAGGGCTCGCTCACCGTGCTCGGCGTGGTCCTGGGCGCCCTGCTCCCGGAGGCCCACATCGCGGCCCTCACGGCCACCGGTGGCCTCGTGCTCGTCGGGATCGCCCTGCGGCTGCTGCAGATCCGTCAGATCCCCGTCGGGGACATGCTGCCGGCGCTGGTCGTGGCACCGCTGCTCATGCAGCTGGTCGTCGCGCTCGGCTGACGGGGCAGACGCCCCGTCGGGTCAGGACTTGTCCATGCCGGCGACGACGGCGTCGGCGACCTCGCGCATGCCGAGGCGGCGGTCCATCGCCGTCTTCTGGATCCACCGGAAGGCCTCGGCCTCGGTGATCTTCAGCTTCTTCATCAGCACGCCCTTGGCCTTCTCGACCGACTTGCGCGTCTCGAGGCGCTCGCCGAGGTCGGCGACCTCGGACTCGAGGGCCTTCAGCTCGGACCAGCGGGAGGTCGCGACCTCGATGGCTGGGGTGACGTCGGAGACCGTGAAGGGCTTGACGATGTAGGCCATGACGCCGGCGTCGCGGGCCCGCTCGACGAGCTCCTTCTGCGAGAAGGCGGTCAGCATGATGACCGGGCAGATCCGCCGCTCCCCGATGGTCTCGGCGGCGGTGAGGCCGTCCATCACGGGCATCTTGACGTCCATGATGATCAGGTCCGGCTGCAGGGACTCGGCGAGCTCGACGGCCTCCTGGCCGTTGCTGGCCTGACCGACCACCTCGTAGCCGGCGTCGGTGAGCATCTCCGCGAGGTCGAGTCGGATGAGCGCCTCGTCCTCCGCGAGCAGCACCCGCTTGCCCTGCTGTCCGTCGGTGTCCGCCATGTCCATCCTTCGTGATCGATCGGTCGTGTCTGGTGCCGAGGGCGGGACTTGAACCCGCACGCCCTTGCGGGCAGAGCATTTTGAGTGCTCCGTGTCTGCCATTCCACCACCCCGGCCGGAGTGCGCGGCAAGCATACCGAGCGCTCAGGGGTGTCGCGTCAGCCCATCCCGCCGGGCAGCGCGCCCTTCGTCGTCTCGGCGTCGTCGCGGTAGGCGGCCGCCGTCTTGTTGCGCGCGTCGCCGATGCGGTGCACGCGCAGCGCATTGGTCGACCCGGGGACGCCGGGCGGGGACCCGGCGACGATGACCACGTGGTCACCCTCCTGGCACCAGCCGAGGTCGAGCAGCTGCTCGTCGACCATGAGGGCGTACTGGTCGGTGTGCGTCACCGGCGGCGTGAGGAAGGTCTGCATCCCCCACACGAGGGAGAGCTGCGAGCGGGTGTCCTGCACCGGCGAGAAGGCGAGCATCGGCAGGCCCGAGCGGACCTGGGCGAGGCGACGGGCCGAGCCACCGAGCTGGGTGAAGGCAATGAGGTACTTCACCCCCAGGGCCTCGCCGACCTCGGCGGCCGCGGCCGTGACGACACCCCCCTGGCTCGTCGGCGGGGCCATGAGGTCGCGCATCCGGCTCAGCCCCTCCTCCTCCGTCGTCTCGATGATCTTGGACATCGTCTTGACGACCTCGATGGGGAACTTGCCCACCGCGGTCTCTCCGGAGAGCATCAGCGCGTCGGCACCGTCGAGCACCGCGTTGGCGGCGTCCGAGGCCTCCGCCCGGGTGGGGCGCGAGTTCTCGATCATCGACTCGAGCACCTGGGTCGCGACGATGACCGGCTTGGCCTTCTGCCGGCACAGCTCCACCGCACGCTTCTGCACGATCGGGACCTGCTCCAGGGGCAGCTCGACGCCGAGGTCGCCGCGCGCGACCATGATGCCGTCGAAGGCGTCGATGATCTCCTCGAGCGCGTCGACCGCCTGCGGCTTCTCGATCTTGGCGATCACGGGCAGTCGCTCGCCGACCTCGTCCATGATCTCGTGCACCCGGTTGATGTCGTCGGCGGAGCGCACGAAGCTCAGCGCGATGTAGTCGGCCCGCAGCCCGAGCGCCCACCGCAGGTCCTGCTCGTCCTTGTCCGACAGCGCCGGGGCGCTCACCGCGGCGCCCGGCAGGTTGATGCCCTTGTTGTCCGACAGCGGGCCACCGTAGACGACGACGCAGTGCACGTCGGTCTCGTCGACGTCGTGGACGGCCAGGGTGATCTTGCCGTCGTCGACGAGGATCGTGTCCCCCGCGCCCACGTCCCCGGCCAGGCCGGGGTAGGTCGTCCCGACGACCCGGTGGTCGCCCGGTACGTCACGGGTGGTGATCGTGAAGTGGTCGCCGGCCGCCAGGTGGATCGGTCCGTCGGCGAAGCGGCCGGTGCGGATCTTCGGCCCCTGCAGGTCGACGAGGACGCCGACGGCGTGGCCGGTCGCGTCGCTCGCGTCGCGGACGCTGCGGTAGTTGGCCTCGTGCACCGCGTACTCGCCGTGGGAGAGGTTGAGCCGGGCGACGTCCATGCCGGCGGTGACGAGCTCACGGATGCGTTCGGGGCTGGAGGTCGACGGGCCGAGGGTGGAGACGATCTTCGCGCGACGCATGTCTCCACCCTATGCCGACGACGAAGGGGGTGTGACCACCGTCGCGGTCACACCCCCTTCGCCCCCCGGCCGGGCTCAGACGACGAGCGGACGGTCCGTCGGGTCGACCGGGCGCGGCAGCTGCGACTCGCCCATGAGGTAGCGGTCGACCCCGTGGGCCGCGGCGCGGCCCTCGGCGATCGCCCACACGATGAGCGACTGGCCACGGCCGGCGTCACCGGCGACGAAGACGCCCGGGACAGCCGTCTGGTAGTCCTTGCCGCGCACGATGTTGGACCGCTCGTCGGTCTCGAGGCCGAGCTGGGCGACGACGCCCTCCGGCTCCGGACCGAGGAAGCCCATGGCGAGCAGGACGAGCTGGGCAGGGAGCACCCGCTCGGTGCCCTCGACCGGCTCGAAGCCCCGGTCGCCGCGACGGACCTCGGTGAGGCGCAGGCCGGAGACCCGGCCCTCGTCGTCACCGATGATCTCGGTCGTCGACACCGCGTAGACGCGGTCGCCGCCCTCCTCGTGCGCGGAGGCGACGCGGAAGAGCATCGGGTAGGTCGGCCAGGGCTGGTCCTGCGGTCGGTCCTCGCCCGGCCGGGGCATGATCTCGAGGCTCGTGACGGACCTGGCGCCCTGGCGGATGGACGTGCCGAGGCAGTCGGCCCCGGTGTCGCCGCCACCGATGATGATGACGTCCTTGCCCTCGGCGCTCACCTGGTCCTCGACCTCCTCGCCGAGCGCGACGCGGTTGGCCGGCGGCAGGAAGTCCATGGCCTGCACGACGCCCTCGAGCTCGCGGCCCGGGACGGGCAGGTCGCGCGGCACGGTGGCCCCGACGGCGAGCACGACCGCGTCGTAGCGGTCCCGCAGCTGCTGCCCGGTGATCTCGGTGCCGATGTCGACGCCGGAGCGGAAGCGGGTGCCCTCGGACCTCATCTGCTGGAGGCGCCGGTCGAGGATGCGCTTTTCCATCTTGAACTCCGGGATGCCGTACCGCAGCAGGCCGCCCGGTGCGTCGGCGCGCTCGTAGACAGCGACGGTGTGGCCCGCCCGCGTCAGCTGCTGCGCGGCGGCCAGACCGGCCGGGCCGGAGCCGACGACGGCGATGGTCTTGCCGGTGAGGCGATCGGGGATCTGCGGCGGGACGTCACCGCGGCCGAAGGCCTCCTCGATCGTCGTCACCTCGATCTGCTTGATCGTCACGGCCGGCTGGTTGATGCCGAGCACGCACGCGGTCTCGCAGGGCGCCGGGCAGAGACGACCGGTGAACTCCGGGAAGTTGTTGGTCGCGTGCAGGCGTTCGATCGCATCGTGCCAGTCCCCGCGCCAGGCGAGGTCGTTCCACTCCGGGATGAGGTTGCCGAGGGGGCAGCCCGAGTGGCAGAACGGGATGCCGCAGTCCATGCACCGACCGGCCTGGCGCTGCAGCTGTCCGGTCTGCTGCTCCTCGTAGACCTCCTTCCAGTCACGGATGCGCACGTCGACGGGGCGACGGGCGGGCAGCTCACGCTCTCGGGTGGTCAGGAATCCGTGCGGGTCAGCCACGGGAGGCCTCCATGATCCGGTCCCAGACCTCCGGGCCGTCGACGTCGAGGCCCTCGGCCTCGGCGTCGGCCCGCACATCGAGGACGCGCTGGTAGTCGCGGGGCAGGACGAGCGAGAAGCGGTCGAGACCGGCCTCGCCCTCGTCCAGCAGGCGCCGGGCCACCGCGGAGTCGGTGTGCTCGAGGTGCTGGGTCAGCAGCTCGCGCACGACCTCGCGGTCACCGGTGCGAAGGGGGGTGACGTCGACGAGCTCGCGGTTGACGAGGGACTCGTCGAGGTCGAGCACGAAGGCGTTGCCACCGGACATGCCGGCGGCGAAGTTGCGGCCCGTCGGGCCGAGGACGAGGACGGTGCCACCGGTCATGTACTCGCAGCCGTGGTCACCGACGCCCTCGACGACCGCGGTCGCGCCGGAGTTGCGGACGCAGAATCGCTCGCCGACGATCCCGCGCAGGAAGAGCTGGCCCGACGTGGCGCCGTACCCGATGACGTTGCCGGCGATGACGTTGTCCTCGGCGACGTAGCGGGCGTCCTGCGGCGGGCGCACGATGACGCGACCACCCGAGAGGCCCTTGCCGACGTAGTCGTTGGCGTCGCCGACCATGTCGAGCGTGATGCCCCGGGGCAGGAAGGCGCCCAGGCTCTGGCCGGCCGAGCCGGTGAGGGTCAGCTCGATCGTCCCCTCGGGCAGGCCCTCGGGGTGGCGCTTGGTCACCTCGTGGCCGAGCATCGTGCCGACCGTGCGGTTGACGTTGCGGACGGCGAACTCGCCGGTGACCGCCTCGCCGCCCTCGAGCGCCGGGGCCGCCAGCTCGATGAGCTGGTGGTCGAGCGCGGCCTCGAGACCGTGCTCCTGGGCGCGGGAGTGCCGCACCCCGGACCCGTCGAAGGAGCTCACCCTGGCGAAGATCGGGCCGAGGTCGAGCCCGGAGGCCTTCCAGTGGTCGATCGCCTTGCGGGTGTCGAGCAGGTCGACCCGGCCGACGGCCTCGTCGAGCGTGCGGAAGCCGAGCTCGGCGAGCAGCTCGCGCACCTCCTGCGCGATGTACTCGAAGAAGGTCTCGACGAACTCGGGCTGGCCCGAGTAGCGCGAGCGCAGCTCGGGGTTCTGCGTGGCGATGCCGACCGGGCAGGTGTCGAGGTGGCAGACCCGCATGAGGATGCACCCGCTCACGACGAGCGGGGCCGTCGCGAAGCCGAACTCCTCGGCACCGAGCAGCGCGCCGATGATGACGTCGCGACCGGTCTTGATCTGCCCGTCGACCTGGACGACGATGCGGTCGCGCAGGCCGTTGAGCACGAGCGTCTGCTGGGTCGCGGCGAGGCCGAGCTCCCAGGGACCACCCGCGTGCTTGAGCGAGGTGAGCGGCGAGGCGCCGGTGCCCCCGTCGTGACCGGAGATCAGGACGACGTCCGCGTGCGCCTTGCTGACGCCCGCCGCCACGGTGCCGACCCCGATCTCGCTGACCAGCTTCACGTGGACCCGCGCCTGCGGGTTCGCGTTCTTCAGGTCGTGGATCAGCTGGGCGAGGTCCTCGATCGAGTAGATGTCGTGGTGCGGAGGCGGGCTGATCAGGCCCACCCCCGGGGTCGAGTGGCGGGTGCCCGCCACCCACGGGTACACCTTGGGGCCCGGGAGCTGCCCCCCTTCGCCCGGCTTGGCGCCCTGCGCCATCTTGATCTGGATGTCGTCGCTGTTGGTCAGGTAGGCCGACGTGACGCCGAAGCGCCCCGAGGCGACCTGCTTGATCGAGCTGCGACGCTCCGGGTCCATGAGGCGGTCGAGGTCCTCGCCGCCCTCACCGGTGTTGGAGCGCGCGCCGAGACGGTTCATGGCGATCGCCAGGGTCTCGTGAGCCTCCTGGCTGATCGAGCCGTAGCTCATCGCGCCCGTGGAGAACCGCTTGACGATCTCGCTGATCGGCTCCACCTCGTCGATCGGGATGGAGGGACGCTCCTGCCCGTCGGCGAGGGCGAAGAGGCCGCGCAGCGTCATGAGGCGCTCGGACTGCTCGTCCACCCGCTGCGTGTACTGCTTGAAGATGTCGTAGCGCCGCGCCCGGGTGGAGTGCTGGAGGCGGAAGACCGTCTCGGGGTCGAAGAGGTGCGGCTCGCCCTCGCGACGCCACTTGTACTCGCCACCGACCTCGAGCTTGCGATGCGGCGGACGCATCCCGGCGGGCGGGTAGGCCGTCGCGTGGCGCGCGGCCGTCTCCGCCGCGATGACGTCGAGGCCGACGCCCCCGAGCTGGGAGACGGTGCCGGTGAAGTACTCGTCGACGAGCTCCTGGCTCAGGCCGAGGGCCTCGAACACCTGCGCACCGCGGTAGGACGCGACCGTGGAAATGCCCATCTTGGACATCACCTTGAGCACGCCCTTGCCGAGGGCCTTGATGAGGTTGCGGACCGCGGTCGTCTCGTCGACGCCGGTGATGACCTCGCGCCGGACCATGTCCTCGACGGACTCCATGGCGAGGTAGGGGTTGACCGCGGCGGCGCCGTAGCCGATGAGCAGCGCGACGTGGTGCACCTCGCGCACGTCACCGGTCTCGACGATGAGGCCGACCTGCGTGCGGGTCTTCTCCCGGATGAGGTGGTGGTGGACCGCGGACGTGAGCAGCAGCGACGGGATCGGCGCGAGGTCACGGCCGGAGTCCCGGTCGGACAGGACGATGAAGCGGGCGCCGTCGGCGATCGCCTCGGAGACCTCGGCGCAGATGCGGGTGAGGGCGGCGCGCAGCGCCTCCTCTCCCCCGGTGACGTCGTACAGGCCGCGCACGACATAGCTCGCCTTGCCCGGCAGCTCCCGGTCGGCGTCGATGTGGACGATCTTGGCCAGCTCGTCGTTGTCGATGACCGGGAAGGGCAGGACGACCTGGCGAGCGTGGTCCGGGTCGGGGGCCAGCACATTGCCCTCGGGGCCGATCGCGGTGCCGAGCGCCGTGACGAGCTCCTCGCGGATCGCGTCGAGGGGCGGGTTGGTCACCTGCGCGAACATCTGGGTGAAGTAGTCGAAGATCAGCCGCGGCTTCTCCGACAGGACCGCCACGGGGGTGTCGGTCCCCATCGACCCGAGCGCCTCGATGGCCTTCTCAGCCATCGGGGTGAGCAGGATCTTCAACTCCTCCTGCGTGTAGCCGAAGGTCTGCTGGCGCCGCGCGACGGAGGACGGCGTGTGCATGACGTGCTCGCGCGGGGGGAGGTCACCGAGCATGATGCGGCCCTCGTCGAGCCACTCCCCGTAGGGGTGCTCCGCCGCGAGCCGGCCCTTGATCTCCTCGTCCTCGACGATCCGGCCCTCGCCGGTGTCGACGAGGAACATCCGGCCCGGCGTGAGCCGGCCCTTCTGCACGACGTGCTCCGGCTCGAGGTCGAGGACCCCGGACTCGGAGGCCAGGACGACGAGGCCGTCGTCGGTGACCCAGTAGCGGCCCGGGCGCAGGCCGTTGCGGTCGAGGACCGCCCCGACGAGGCGGCCGTCGGTGAAGGTCACGCAGGCCGGCCCGTCCCAGGGCTCCATGAACATGGAGTGGAACTCGTAGAAGTCCTTGAGCTCCTGCGGCATCGTCGCGTGGTTCTCCCACGCCTCGGGGATCATCATCAGCACCGAGTGCGGCAGGGAGCGGCCACCGAGGTGGAGCAGCTCGAGCACCTCGTCGAAGGAGGCGGAGTCCGACGCCTCGGGCGCGCAGATCGGCATGATCCGCTGCAGGTCGCCGGGGATGATGTCGCTCGACAGCAGCGACTCGCGGGCGCGCATCCAGTTGCGGTTGCCCTTGACGGTGTTGATCTCGCCGTTGTGCGCGATGAACCGGAAGGGGTGGCTGAGCGGCCAGCTCGGGAAGGTGTTGGTCGAGAAGCGCGAGTGCACGAGCGCGAGCTCGGTCTCGAAGCGCTCGTCCGAGAGGTCCGGGTAGAAGGGCTCGAGCTGCGCGGTGGTGAGCATGCCCTTGTAGGCGATCGTGCGGGCCGACATCGACGCGAAGTACACGCCCGTCTCGCGCTCGGCGCGCTTGCGCGTCACGAAGGCCAGTCGCTCGAGCGTGAGCCCGGAGACCTCGCCGCCGGGTGCGGCGACGAAGAGCTGGTGGAAGTCGGGCATGCAGTCGCGGGCCATCTGGCCGACGATGTCGCGGCGCACCGGCACCTCGCGCCAGCCGAGGACCCGCAGACCCTCCTCGGCGACGATGGCCTCGATGCGCTGGACCATCTGGTCGCGCTCGGACGGGTCGGTCGGGACGTACGCCGCGCCGACGGCGTAGTGGCCGGCCTCCGGCAGGTCGAAGTCGACGACCTCGCGGAAGAAGCGGTCCGGGACCTGGCACAGGATGCCGGCGCCGTCACCGACGAGCGGGTCGGCGCCGGTGGCGCCGCGGTGCTCGAGATTGGTGAGCGCCAGGAGTGCGTGGTCGACGATGTCGTGGCCGGCATGGCCGCGCATCGTGGCGACCATGGCGACACCGCAGGCGTCCTTTTCGGCGTCCCGGCGGTAGAGGCCGGAGTCAGCCGGAAGTGCCGACCAGCGCTCATAGGGGGAGAGGGACACGTCAGTCACGTCGGTCACCGTCCTCGGGGTCTCGATTCGAAAGTACCTGCCGCGTCAGGGACAACGACAGGTACAGGGTCAGAGGGCGTGGACGGCGTCGGCCACGGCAAGACGGAGTGTAGCAGCGCCTGTCTTACCTAGTGAGAGGGCTCATCTCGGGATGTGAGATGTTCGTCTCTTTCGTCCGCGGCGCGTCGGCGCCCGCAGACGGTGTAGATGACCACACCGAGCACGAAGACGACCAGGCTCGTCCAGATGTTGACCCGCAGGCCGAGGATGGTGTTGGCGGCGTCGGTGCGCATCGTCTCGATGACGACGCGGCCGAGCGGGTAGCCGGCGACGTACAGGCCCATCACCTGGCCCGGCGCGAGCCGGCGCCGTCGGTCGAGCGCGAGGATGGCGATCGCGAGCACGAGCAGGAAGAGCGACTCGTAGAGGAAGGTCGGGTGGTACGTGCCCAGGACGACCGGGTCACCCGCGGAGTCCACGACCGCCTGCCCGGCGCCGGCATCCCAGTCGTGGATGCGTACGGCCCAGGGCAGGTCGGTCGGCTCGCCGTAGATCTCGTTGTTGAACCAGTTGCCCCAGCGCCCGATCGCCTGGGCGACGAGCACGCCGGGTGCGACGGCGTCGGCGAAGGAGAGGAAGGAGACCCCCTCCCGCCGGGTGCCGATCCATGCCCCGAGGGCGCCGAGGGCGACGGCGCCCCAGATGCCCAGGCCCCCCTGCCAGATCTTCAGCGCGTCGACGGGGCTCCCGCCCTCGCCGAAGTAGGGCTGCGGGGTGGTGATGACGTGGTAGAGCCGGCCACCGACGATGCCGAAGGGCACTGCCCACATCGCGACGTCGAGGACGAGGCCCTCCTCGCCGCCGCGATCGCGCATGCGACGGTCGCCCATCCAGATGGCCACGCCGATGCCGGCGAGGATGCACAGCGCGTACGCGTGGATCGTCAGCGGTCCGAGCGCGAGAACCCCGACGGTGGGCGAAGGGAGCGTGGCCGGGATCACCGCTGCTGCTCCAGGTCCTGCGGCACCTCGCCGCTCGTGAGGACCTCGGTCAGGCGCGTGGTGTCCGCCCGGCCCGTCTGCTGGTCCATCAGGGCCCCCCAGCTGAGCTGGGTCCCGCCGACCGCGATGACCGGCGTCCCGGTGATGCCGTCCTTGACGGTCGCGTCGTCGACGCTCCTGACGTAGTCGACGTAGGTGCCCTCGTCCGTGCACTTCTGCCAGGCGTCGAGGGCGTCGCCGGAGAGACCGGCCTCCTTCGCCGCGCGGGTGTAGTCGCCCTCGGCGAATCCCTGCTGCGTCTCCGTCGCGGGCTGCAGGGCGAAGAGCGCCTCGTGGTACTCCTCCCACCTGCCCTGGTCGGCGGCGCAGACGGCGCTCGACCCGGCGACGGCCGAGGAGTCACCGCCGGTGTTGGTGTCGATGACGGTCTTGAGGTGCACGCGCAGCCTGATCCTGCCGTCCTTGGCCAGGTCGTTGATCGTGTCGCCCATCGCCTGCTCGAAGACCTGGCAGATCGGGCACCGGAAGTCCTCGTAGACGTCGACGACCGGCGCGTCGGCCGCGGGTTTCGCGTCCTTGAAGGGTTCGATCGGCTGCCCCTGCTCGACACCGACGGGCTGCTTGCTCGCCGCCGTGTCGCCGCCGCGCGTCGAGGCCCAGATGGCCCCGCCGACGACGAGGGCGATGACGAGGACGACCACCACGCCGGCGACGACGAGGACGTTGGCGCCCCCCTTCGCTCCCCCGGTGGCGGCCTGCGCCTTGGCCTTGCGGTCGGTGGTGCTCACTGCAACTCCTTCGTGGTCCCGAAGAGGACCCGGTCGAGACTCCACGTCGACGCCGGACGGACGACGAGCCACAGCCCGCACAGGGCCAGCGCGAGGTCCCGGGCGATCTCGCTGCCGTACCTGGTCTCGGAGGCGGCCACCTGGCCACCGCCGCCGAAGCAGCCGCAGTCGATGGTCAGCCCGCGGGCCCAGGCCTGCGCGATGCCGACGACGAACGCCGCCATGAGCAGGGTTCCCACGAGCGCGTTGGCGCGGGTGAGGAGGCCGATGACGAGCAGCGCGCCGACCGCGACCTCGAGCCACGGGAGGCCGTAGCCGAGGTACTTCGCGACCTCGAAGGGGAGGACGTCGTAGGCCTGCACCGCCCGGGCCGAGCCGAGCGGGTTGCCGAGCTTGAGCGCACCGGCCCACACGAGGACACCGCCGAGGGCCACGCGGGCGAGGAGGCCGACGTGGTCGCGCCAGCGGGTGGTCACACCCGACCCCGCACGCCCTCGGCGAGCTCGGTGGTGAGCGCGCGGAGCGCGGCCAGCCCCTCGTCGCGGCCGCGGTCCATGAGGGTGGCCACGAGCGCGGAGCCGACGATGACGCCGTCGGCGAAGGAGGCCACCTCGGCCGCCTGCGCACCGTTGCTCACGCCGAGCCCGACGCACAGCGGCAGGTCGGTCGCCCCGCGCAGCCGGGCGACGAGCTCGGGCGCGCTGCTGCCGACGCTGCCCCGGGTGCCTGTGACACCCATCGTCGACGCGGTGTAGACGAAGCCGCTGCTCGCGGCGGTGACGGTCGCGATGCGCTCGGGGGTGGAGCTCGGGGCGACGAGGAAGATGCGGTCGAGTCCGTGCCGCTCGCTGGCCTCGTGCCACTCCCCCGCCTCCTCGGGGATGAGGTCCGGCGTGATCATGCCGGCTCCGCCCGAGGCGGCCAGGTCCGCGGCGTAGCGGTCGACGCCCCGACGGAGCACGAGGTTCCAGTAGGACATGACGACCGGGACGGCACCCGCCGCGCGGGCGGCGGCCGTCGCCCGGAAGACGTCGTCGACGTGGACCCCCTTCGCCAGTGCCTCGGTCGCCGCGCGCTGGATGACCGGACCGTCCATGACGGGGTCGCTGTAGGGCATGCCGACCTCGATGATGTCGGCGCCGGACTCGGCGAGCGCGGTGATCGCGGCCAGCGAGCCCTCGACGTCGGGGTAGCCGACCGGCAGGTACCCGATGAGGGCGGCCCGGTCCTCGGCACGGCAGTGCTCGAAGACCTTGCTCAGCGCGCTCATGCCCCGCCCTCGGACCCGTCGACGTAGCCGAAGTACTCGGCCGCGGTGTGCATGTCCTTGTCACCGCGACCGGAGAGGTTCACCAGGAGCAGGGCCTCGGGGCCGAGCTCCGCGCCGACATCGAGCGCCGCGGCGAGGGCGTGCGCCGACTCGAGCGCCGGGATGATGCCCTCGGTGCGGGACAGCAGCCGGAAGGCGTCCATGACCTGCTCGTCGGTGGCGTAGCGGTACTCGGCCCGCCCGCTGTCGCGCAGGTAGGAGTGCTCCGGGCCGACGCTCGGGTAGTCCAGGCCGGCGGAGATCGAGTGCGTCTCGAGGGTCTGGCCCTCGTCGTCCTGCATGAGGTAGCTCATCGCGCCGTGCAGGACCCCGGGCTCCGCGGTCGCGAAGCGCGCGGCGTGCCGACCGGTCTCGACGCCCGCACCACCGGCCTCGACACCGATGAGGCGCACGCCCTCGTCGCCGACGAAGCGGTGGAAGATGCCCATGGCGTTGGACCCGCCGCCGACGCACGCGATGACCGCGTCCGGGAGGCGGCCGGTCAGCTCGAGGACCTGGGCGCGGGCCTCCTCGCCGATGATCTTGTGGAAGTCACGGACCATCTCCGGGAAGGGGTGGGGTCCGGTGACCGTCCCGAGGACGTAGTGGGTGTGCTCGACATTGGTCACCCAGTCGCGCATCGCCTCGTTGATCGCGTCCTTGAGGGTGGCGCTGCCGTGCTCGACGGCGACGACCTCGGCCCCGAGGATCCGCATGCGGGCGACGTTGAGCGCCTGCCGCTCGGTGTCGACCTTGCCCATGTAGACCCGGCACTCCAGGCCCATGAGGGCCGCGGCGGTGGCCGTGGCGACCCCGTGCTGTCCGGCGCCCGTCTCGGCGATGACGCGGCGCTTGCCCATGCGCTTGGTGAGCAGGGCCTGCGCGAGCACGTTGTTGATCTTGTGGCTGCCCGTGTGGTTGAGGTCCTCGCGCTTGAGGATGATCCGCGCGCCGCCGGCGTGCGCCGCGAAGCGGGGCACCTCGGTGATGATGCTCGGCCGGCCGGTGTACGTGCGGTGCAGCCGGGCCAGCTCGTCGACGAACTCGGGGTCGACGAGCGCCTTCTGGCGGGCCTCGTCGAGCTCCTCGAGCGCGGGGACGAGCGCCTCGGGGACGTAGCGGCCGCCGAAGGCGCCGAAGCGCCCGGGGACGTGCACCTCGGCGGGGACGTCGGCCTGCTCGGTCTGCTGCTCGGTCTCTCGGGACTCGCTCATGCCTGCTCTCCTGCGGCGATCATCGAGCGCACCCCGGCCTCGGGGTCGCCGCCGACGACGAGGGCCTCGCCGACGAGGATGGCATCGGCACCGGCCCGCGCGAAGACCGCGGCCTCCTCGGGCCCGCGGACACCGGACTCCGCGACGCGCACGCACGACGCCGGGATGAGTGGGGCGATCCGGGCGAAGGTCTCGATGTCGACGTCGAGTGTCTTGAGGTTGCGGTTGTTGACGCCGATGACGCTCGCACCGGCGTCGACCGCGCGGGTGGCCTCGGCCTCGTCGTGAACCTCGACGAGGCAGGTCAGGCCGAGCGACCCGGCGAGGGCCATGAGGTCGGACAGCCGGCGGTCGTCGAGGGCGGCGACGATGAGCAGGACGATGTCCGCCCCGTGGGCCCGCGCCTCCCAGACCTGGTACTCGGTGACGATGAAGTCCTTGCGCAGGACCGGCACGTCGACCGCCGCGCGGACGGCATCGAGGTCGGCGAGGCTGCCGCCGAACCGGCGCTGCTCGGTGAGCACCGAGATGGCGGTGGCTCCGCCCGCGGCGTACGCGGAGGCGAGGGCTGCCGGGTCGGGGATGTCGGAGAGCGCCCCCTTGCTCGGGCTGGAGCGCTTGACCTCTGCGACGACGGACAGGCCGGGGCGCCTCAGCAGCGCCTCGGCGTCGCGGGGCGCGGGCAGCCCTTCGCACTGGCGCCGCAGGCGCTCGAGCGGGGTCCGGGCCTCGCGCCCGGCGAGGTCCTCACGGACACCATCGATGATCTGGTCGAGGACGCTGGGCATGGCCACAGGCTAGTCGACGCTCGGGTCGTCGCCGAGGGTGACCCGGTCCCAGTCGGAGTCGACCCGCTCCCCCCGGGCGCCGCCCACCTGGCCCCCGTCCCCGTCGCCGACGGGCCGCTCGTACCTGCGACCCAGACCTCCCCAGCGGCGGCCGCCGAGGATGCCGCCGACGCAGGCGAGCAGCAGCAGCCCCGCGGCCACGACCGCGATCCACGGCCAGGCCGTCGCCGACCCGGTCGCCTCGAGGGTCCCGGTCGCGCCGGAGTGGGTCGCCGCGACGCTGCCGAGGACGTCGGGGGCGTCGAGCACGGCACGCAGGGCGAGGGCGATGACGCCCGCCCCGACGGCGCCGAGCACGGCCAGGCTGATCCAGCGCGCGACCCGACCGGAGGTGGTGGCGGCGACGGAGGCGGCCATCGCGACGAGGGCCAGGCCGGCGAGGCCGGGCGCCGCCTCGGTGCCGACCGCGGCCGCGCGCACCGGTCCGGCGACCCCGTCGACGGTCCCGGTGACCCAGTCGGCACGCCCCGCGGCGAGGAGCACGATCCCGGCGGCGACCGCCAGCAGCACGACGACCGGCTTGCGGGCGAGCAGCCTCATCGGCCACCGCCGATGGGGCGAGTCGCCCGGGCCGCCGCGACGGCCGCGAGCGCGGCACCCGCCTTGTGCACCGTCTCCTCCTGCTCGAGGCTCGGCACCGAGTCGGCGACGATGCCCGCCCCCGCCTGCACGTGCGCGACCCCGTCCTTGACGAGCGCGGTCCGGATGGCGATGGCGACGTCCATGTCCCCGTGGAAGTCGAGGTAGCCGACCACCCCGCCGTAGATCCCTCGTCTGCTGCGCTCGTAGCGCTCGATGAGCTCGAGGGCCCGGGGTTTGGGAGCGCCCGAGAGCGTCCCCGCGGGGAAGGTGGAGACGAGGACGTCGAAGGCCCCGACCCCCTTCGCCATCTCGCCGACGACGGTCGACTCCAGGTGGATGACGTGGCTGTAGCGACGCAGGTTCATGAACTCGACGCAGTCGACGCTGCCGGCCGTGCACACGCGCTGCAGGTCGTTGCGCCCCAGGTCGACGAGCATGAGGTGCTCGGCGCGCTCCTTGGGGTCGCCGATGAGGTCCTCCTCGTGCTGGAGGTCCTGCTCTGGGGACGTGCCGCGGGGGCGGGTGCCCGCGATCGGGTGGGTGATCGCCCGGCGCCCGGTGACCTTGACGAGGGCCTCGGGCGAGGAACCGACGACCTCGTAGACCGAGCCGTCGGGGTGCGGCAGGCGCACGAAGTACATGTACGGGCTCGGGTTGCTGCGTCGCAGGGCCCGGTAGACCTCGAGCGCGTCGACCGGGCACGGCATCGAGAAGCGCTGCGACAGGACGACCTGGAAGACCTCGCCGTCGCGGATGTCCTCCTTGGCGCGGTCGACGATCTCCTCGAAGCCCTCGACGCTGATGTCGCTCTCGACCTCCGCCCGCGCGCTCACCACCACCTCGGGGTCGACCGAGGCCACGGTCGACGCGGCGGGCGCGGCGAGGCGCTCGGTCATCGCGTCGAGGCGCGCGACCGCGTCCTGGTGGGCCCACTCGACGCGCTCGTCGGTGTCGTCGTAGTTGATCGCGTTGGCGACGAGCAGCAACGAGCCGTCGCTGTGGTCGAGCACCGCGACGTCGGTCGCGAGGACCATGCCGAGCTCGGGGACGCCGAGGACGTCCGGCAGCTCGCTCGGCACGCGCTCCCAGCGGCGCACGGCGTCGTAGGAGATCGCCCCGACCATGCCGCCGGTGAGCGGCGGCAGGCCCTCGATCGGGTCGGTCCGCAGCGCCTCGAGCGTCGCCCGGAGGGCCACGGTCGGGTCGCCCTCGGTGGGCACACCGGCCGGCGGCTCACCGATCCAGTGCGCCTGGCCGTCGCGCTCGGTGAGGGTGGCTCGGCTCTGCGCGCCGATCATCGACCAGCGCGACCAGACCCCGCCGTGCTCGGCGGACTCGAGCAGGAAGGTGCCGGGCGCGTCCCCGGCGAGCTTGCGGTAGACCCCGACCGGGGTCTCGCCGTCGGCGACGAGCCGCCGGACGACGGGCACGACGCGCCGGTCGCGGGCCAGGTCGGTGAAGGTGTCGAGGTCCGGCCAGGTCTGCCCGTGGTCGAGGGCGGGCAGCTGGGTGCGCGGCGCGCTCATCCGTCCGCCCCCACGACCGCCCCGAGGTCGTCGGCGTCGAAGCAGGTGCGGTCACCGGTGTGGCAGGCGGCGCCGACCTGGTCGACCTGCACGAGCAGCGCGTCGCCGTCGCAGTCGAGGGCCACAGAGCGCACGTGCTGCACGTGGCCCGAGGTGTCGCCCTTGCGCCAGTACTCCTGACGGCTGCGCGACCAGAAGGTCACCCGGCCGCTCGTGAGGGTGCGGTGCAGGGCCTCGTCGTCCATCCAGCCGAGCATGAGCACCTCGCCGGTGTCGTGCTGCTGGACGATGGCGGCGACGAGGCCGGCCGGGTCGCGGCGCAGGCGTGCCGCGAGCTGCTCGGGCAGGGGCGAGGACGAAGGCGTGGACACCCTTGCCATTGTGCACGCCGGGCCCGATCGCCCCCGCGTCGCATCGCATCGTGGTCGGGGCGGGGTTACCCTGCGACGTCAGCACGACCACGTGTCCCAGACCCTCCGGAGGCCCCATGACCCGCCACGCCCGCGCCGAGCGCGAAGCACTGTGCGACACCCTCCTCGACCTCGGCCCCGACGCGCCGACGCTCTGCGGCGACTGGACGAGCGCGGAGCTGCTCGCGCACCTCGTGGTCCGCGAGGGCCGCCCCGACCAGGCCGCCGGCATCCTCGCCGCGCCGCTCGCCGGTCGCACCGAGAAGGCCATGGCCCGGTTGCTCGAGCGCCACTCCTTCGAGGACCTCGTCGCCCGCCTGCGGTCCGGCCCGCCCCGCTGGCACCCGACGAGCGTCGGCGCGGTGGACGAGAAGGTCAACCTCGTCGAGATGTTCGTCCACCACGAGGACCTGCTGCGCGCCCGCCTCGGCGCCCCCCGCCGCACCCTCTCGCCCGAGCTCGTCTCGGCGCTCGGGGACCGGCTCGCCACCATGGGTCGGCTGCTCTTCGGCCGGACGAAGGGGGTGGACGTCGAGCTCGTCACCGCCCGCCGCCGCGACCGCATCGGCTCCGGTGATGGCCCGGTCGTCGAGATCCACGGGCGTCCGGGCGAGATCATCCTCTTCGGCTTCGGCCGCAAGAGCGTCGCCGAGGTCGAGCTCACCGGCCCGCCGGAGGCGGTCGAGACCGTCCGCACGGCCTCCTACGGCATCTGAGCGACCGTTCGTCTGCATTCCCCTAGGGCAATGCAGACCCGGGCCCGCATTCCCCTAGGGCAATGCGGGTTCAGGTACGGGCGAAGGGGGGAGCCTCAGTCCGCGCGACCGCGACGGACCGGCAGCCCGGCGGAGGCGAGGGCGTCCTTGACCTCACCGATCGTCACCTCGCCGAAGTGGAAGATGCTGGCGGCCAGCACGGCGTCGGCGCCGGCCTCGACGGCCGGGGGGAAGTGCGCGGCGGCCCCGGCACCACCGCTGGCGATGACGGGGATGCTCACCTCGGCGCGGACGGCGCGGATGAGCTCCAGGTCGAAGCCGGCCTTGGTCCCGTCGGCGTCCATCGAGTTGAGCAGGATCTCCCCCGCGCCGAGGTGCGAGGCCCGCGCGCACCACTCGACGGCGTCGATCCCGGTGCGGGTGCGACCACCGTGGGTCGTCACCTCGAACCCGCCTGCGGGAGAACCGTCCTCGGCGGTCCGACGGCGCACGTCGGCCGACAGGACGAGCACCTGCGCGCCGAAGCGGTCGGCGACCTCGCTGATCAGCTCCGGCCGCGCGATCGCCGCGGTGTTGACCCCGACCTTGTCTGCGCCGCAGCGCAGCAGCCGGTCGACGTCCTCGACCGTGCGCACTCCCCCGCCGACGGTGAGCGGGATGAAGACCTCTTCGGCCGTGCGGGTCACGACGTCGTAGGTCGTCGCCCGGTCCGAGCTGCTGGCGGTGACGTCGAGGAAGGTCAGCTCGTCGGCTCCCTGCTGGCCGTAGCGCCGGGCGAGCTCGACCGGGTCGCCGGCGTCGCGCAGGTTCTCGAAGTTGACGCCCTTGACGACCCGTCCGGCGTCGACGTCGAGGCAGGGGATGACACGCACGGCGAGGGACACGCGGGGCAGCCTACCGAGCCCCCCGGTTACGCTTCGCCCCGATGTCGCCCCTCGAGCAGCTCCTCGCCCACGCCGCCGGCGCGCCGCCCTCGTGCGGTCCGGTGCACGTCATCGGCATCGACGGGCGGAGCGGGTCGGGCAAGACCTCGCTGGCCCGGCGGCTGGCCCGCCGGTGGGAGGCACCCGTGCTGTCCATGGACTCGCTCTACCCCGGCTGGTCCGGGCTGGCCGCAGCGACCCCGCTGCTCGTCGAGCACGTCCTGCTCCCGCTCTCGCGCGGTGACGAGCCGCTCGTGCCGACGTGGGACTGGCTCGCCGAGCGCCCCGGTCCGCGGCTGCCGCTGCCCGTCTCCGACCGCCTGGTCGTCGAGGGGTGCGGGGCGACGGTGGGCCCGGCGGCGCCCTTCGTCGGGACGCGCGCGTGGCTCGAGGGGCCGGCCGGGCTGCGGCGGGAGCGGGCCATCGCGCGCGACGGCGCGGTCTTCGCCTCCCACTGGGAGATGTGGGCGCGGCAGGAGGAGGCCGTCTTCACCGCGGACCGCACCCGCGAGCGGGCGCACGTGGTCCTGACGATGGCGCAGCTGGACGCTAGCGCCCGATGAGGTCGGCGAGGCGCTGGGCCTCCTCGACCGAGCGCTCGCCGTCCGAGCGCTGGATCGCCATGACGGCGACGTCGGTGCCGTCCGCCAGGTCGATGCGCGGCCAGGGCATCCCCTGGGAGAAGCGGATCGCGAGCATGTCCTCCCACGGCACGACCTCGCCGGGCCCGAGGTTGCGGATGAGGAGACCCTCGGCCCGCGGCCGGGCGTGCAGCGTCGCGAAGCGGGAGAGGAAGGCCGCGACGGCGACCCCGATGCCCGCGCAGGTGAGCCGGTCCATGACCCCGAAGCGCTCGGGGAGGGTCGCCGCCAGCACGACCGACCCGAGGAGGATGACGACAGCGATGACCGCCGAGACCCACCGCCCTCGCACGGGACGGAAGGGGGCGGCGCTCGCGCGGTCGGGGACGGTCACAGCCGGCACGCCGTGATCTCGGTGACGAGGATGGCGCGCGCACCGAGGTCGTACAGCTCGTCCATGATCCGGTTGGTCCGGCCGCGCGGGACCATCGAGCGCACGGCGCACCAGCGCTCGTCGTGCAGGGTGCTCACGGTCGGCGACTCGAGGCCGGGCGTCAGCTGCACGGCCTGCTCGACGAGCTCGGCCGGGCAGTCGTAGTCGAGCAGCACGTACTCGCGGGCGGTGACGACACCGGTGAGCCGCCGGTGCAGCACGTCGATGCCTCCCTCGCTCGCGTCGGCACGGCGGATGAGCACGGCCTCGCTGCGCAGGATGGGCTCGCCGAAGACCTCCAGCCCCTGCTGGCGCAGGGTGGTCCCGGTCTCGACGACGTCGGCGATGGCGTCGGCGACGCCGAGGGTGATGGCGGTCTCCACGGCGCCGTCCAGGCGGACGACGTCGGCGGTGACCCCCTTCGCCGCGAGGTGGTCGCGCACGAGACCGGCGTACGAGGTCGCGACCCGGCGACCGTCGAGGTCGGCGGCGCTGCTCGCCTCACCGGGCCGGCCGGCGAAGCGGAAGGTCGACCCGCCGAAGCCCAGGCCCATGACCTCGGTCGCGGCCGAGCCGGAGTCCAGGAGCAGGTCCCGGCCGGTGATGCCCGCGTCGACCTGGCCCTTGCCGACGTACAGGGCCACGTCACGCGGACGCAGGTAGAAGAACTCGACGTCGTTGTCGGCGTCGGCGACGATCAGCTCCTTGCTGTCGCGGCGGACCCGGTACCCGGACTCGCGCAGCATCTCGACGGCGGGTTCGGACAGGGAGCCCTTGTTGGGCACGGCGATGCGCACGGCGGTCCTCTCAGAGGTGGGTGTAGACGTCTTCGACGGTGAGGCCACCGTCGATCATCAGCACCTGCAGGTGGTAGAGCAGCTGGCTGATCTCCTCGGCCAGCTCCTCCTTGCTCTCGTACTCGGCGGCCATCCACACCTCGGCGGCCTCCTCGACGATCTTCTTCCCGATCGCATGGGTCCCGGCGTCGAGCTGCGCCACGGTGCCCGATCCCTCGGGCCGCTCGGCGGCCTTGCGGGAGAGCTCGTCGAAGAGGGTCTCGAAGGTCTTCACGAGCGCCCAGCCTAGTTCGCCACGAGCGACCGCTCGCCCACGGGTTCACCGTCCGGACTCTCGACCCGCGAGGCGCGCCGCCAGACGACGAAGCCGTAGACGACGAAGATCGCGTACACGGCGTAGAGGAAGGCGGTCGGCAGGTAGCCGCTGTGCCACAGCAGCGGCACCCCCACGAGGTCCACGCCGATCCAGATGAGCCAGAACTCGTTCCAGCCGCGCGCCATGGCGTAGGTCGCGAGCAGCGAGCCCATGAAGATCCACGCGTCGGCCCAGAAGTACCAGCGCGGCGCCGGCCACCCCGCACCGAGCACGGCGAAGACCTGCTGGACGATCACGATGCCGATGACTGCGGTGACGAGCAGACCGAGGCGCTCGGCCCCCTTCGCCCACCGCGGGGTGATCGCGTGCCCGTCGCCACCTGCCCGCGCCGACCTCACCTGGCGCCAGCGCCACCAGCCGTAGAGCGAGGTGACGATGAAGAAGATCTGCCGGGCGGACTGGCCGAAGAGCGGCGCCTTGTCGTCCACGCCGACGGTGATCCCGATGTAGACGAGGAAGAGGATGGCGTTGCCGACGATGCCGATCGGCCACGCCCACACCCTGCGCAGCATCCCCCCGACGGCGGAGGCGAGACCGAAGCCGATCCCGATGACCTCCATGAGCGAGAGGCGGTAGCCGGCGATGTCGACGCCGGCCGGGTAGATCCATTCGATGATGGACATGCGTCGTCCTTGTCCGCGCGTGCCGCTCTCGTCCGGACTCTCACCGTCGGCCCCGGGGTTCTTGACCGGAGTTCACCGTCCGCGCAGGCGGTCGGGTCGCGGGCTCTCACCGCCGGTGCGGATTTTCACCGCGTCACGTGGCACGTGCAGGGACATTGTGCGAAGGGTTGGCCCGCTCGGCAATTCGGGCGTGCACAACAGGTCGTCCTGACGCAGTCGGTGGCGATATCCGCCACGAGATGCACCAGGACGACTCTTTGTGCACGGCGGGGTGACCAGTCGGTCAGTGGGCGTGCCCCTGCGCCAGCGCGCGCAGCTCCTCGACGGCCGCGGCGGCCGACTCGGCACCGTAGACCGCGGACCCGGCGACGAAGACGTCGGCGCCCGCCTCGGCGCACTGCTCGATGGTCCTGGCCGAGACTCCCCCGTCGACCTGGACCCAGATGTCACCGCCGTGGCGCTTCACGGCCTCGCGGACCTGCGCGACCTTGGGCATCTGGTCGGCCATGAAGGACTGCCCGCCGAATCCCGGCTCCACGGTCATGACGAGCACCATGTCGAGCTCGGGCAGCAGCTCCTCGTACGGGGCGAAGGGGGTCCCCGGCTTGATCGCCATGCTCGCCCGCGCACCCTGGGCGCGGATGTCGCGGGCGAGGGTCACCGGGTCCTTGGCGGCCTCGATGTGGAAGGTGACGCTCTGCGCCCCGGCCTCGGCGTACGGCGGCGCCCAGCGGTCGGGGTCCTCGATCATCAGGTGGCAGTCGATCGGGATCGGACTCACCCGCAGCAGCGACTCGACGATCGGCAGACCGAGGGTGAGGTTGGGCACGAAGTGGGCGTCCATGACGTCGACGTGCGCCCAGTCGGCGGTCGCGATCGCCTGCAGCTCGGACTGCAGGTTGGCGAAGTCGGCGGACAGGATGCTCGGGGAGATCTGCACGGGGTCCTCTGCTGGTGGGGGGGGGCGGGTGGTGGGTCAGTCCTCGTGGATCGAGAGGATGTTGCCGCACCCGTCCTCGATCTGGAAGTGCAGGCCGATGACGTCGCGGGTCAGCTCCTCGCGGAAGACGATGCCCCCGAGGTCCTTGAGCCGGCGGTACTCCATCTCGGCGTCGTGCACCGCGAGCATGATCGCGGCGAGGCCCTCGCGGTACCGGTGCTGGGTGAAGGCCCTGGTCACCTCGTCCTCGACGGGCTCGAGGTTGAGCTGGCAGCCCCGCTCCCAGCCGCTGCCGGGGCCGAGGATGCACAGCTCCTCGTCCGGCACGACGAGCACGTCGCGCCAGCCGAGCACCCGGGTGTAGAACTCGTGGGCGCGGCGGACGTCGGTGACGAAGAGACCTGTGACGAGGGCGCGCACGGTTCAGCCCTTCTTGCGCAGGAGTGCGAGGAACATGCCGTCCGTGCCGTGCAGGTGGGGCCACAGCTGGGCGTGCGGCCCGTCGCCGAGCCCGGTCAGCTCGGCGGTCGCCGCGTCGGCGAGGAAGGTCCGGGCGTCGAGCACCTCGACGTCGTCACGCTTCTTGAGGACGTCGCGCACGACGAAGGTCGTCTCGGACAGGTGCGGGCTGCACGTCGCGTAGGCGATGACGCCACCGGGGCGCGTCGCGTCGATGCCGGCGGCGAGCAGCTCGCGCTGCAGCGGGCCCAGTCCCGCGAGGTCCGTGGGCTGGCGGCGCCAGCGCGCCTCGGGCCGGCGGCGCAGGGCGCCCAGCCCCGTGCACGGGGCGTCGACGAGCACCCGGTCGTAGACCTCCGGCTCGTCCCGGCCGACCTCGCGGCCGTCGCCGGTGCGCACGACGAGCTCGCGACCGTGGTCCCTGGCCTTGGTCAGCGCGGGGCGCAGGCTCTGGCGGACCAGCTCCGTGCGGTGCTCGCTCACCTCGTTGGCGACGAGGTCGGCCCCCTGCCGCAGCGCGAGCGCCGCGAGCAGGCCTGCCTTGCCACCGGGCCCGGCGCACAGGTCGAGCCACCGCTCGGGTGCACCGACGCTGCGCGGGGTGACCGGCACGGCGGCGAGCGCGAGGGCGAGCAGCTGGCTCCCTTCGTCCTGAACCGCGGCGCGGCCCTCGCGGACGGCGTCGAGCGCGCCGGGGTCACCGCTCTCGAGCTCGGCGGCGAAGGGGGACCACCGCCCGGGCTGCGCGCCGGCGGCGAGCAGCTCGTCGACGTCGGCCAGCCCGGGACGGGCGACGAGGGAGACGTCGGCAGGCACGTTGTGCGCGGCGAGGAGCTCCTCGAGCTCCGCGTCCGCGTCGTCGGGCGTCGCGGCGCCGTGGCCGATGAGCGCCTGGCGCAGCGCCTTGACGACCCAGACCGGGTGCGACTGCGACACGGCCAACCGTTCGGCGACGGGTTCGGTCGGCGTGACGAGCTCGAGCCACTCCTCGCGGCTGCGCTCGCCGATGCGGCGCATGACGGCGTTGACGAGGCCCGCGGCACCCTGGCCCGCCGCGGCGCGGGCGAGGGCGACGGACTGGTCGGCGGCGGCGTGCTCGGGCACGCGCATGCCGAGGACCTGGTGGGCGCCCATGCGCAGCACGTCGAGCACCCCGCCGTCGAGCTTGCTCACGGGACGCTGGGACGCCTCGGCGATGACCGCGTCGTAGAGACCCTGCATCCGCAGGGTCCCGTACGTCAGCTCGGTGGCGAAGGCCGCGTCCCGTCCGGACAGGCGCGCCCGGCGCAGGGCCCTGGGCAGCTCGAGGTTGGCGTAGGCGCCGTCCTGCGAGACCGCACGCAGCACCTGCTGGGCGGTCGAGCGGGGGACGTCGGCGCGACGGGCCCGGGCGGAGGGTGCGGTGCGCGACTTCTGCCGCGGCCCCCGGTGGTGCGGACGGTCCTGGCTCATGCGCTCTCCTCTCCGAGCCGTTCCCCGGCCCCGATGCGGACCCCGCGGGCCCAGTCGGCGGCGGGCATCGGCTTCTTGCCGAGGGGGGTCACCTCGCCCAGGCGCACGGCGCGGTCGGCGGTGCCGACGAGCACCTCGCGCTTGCGGGCGTCGATGGTCCCGGCGGGCAGCTGCTCGTCGGTGATCGTCACGGGTGCGAGCTTCAGGCGCTCCCCCCGGAAGGTCGTCCAGGCGCCGGGTGCGGGCGTGCAGCCGCGCACGAGGCGGTCGACGGCCATCGCCGGGTGGAGAAGGTCGACCCGGGCGTCGTCGACGGTGATCTTCGCGGCGTGGCTCACGCCCTCGTCCGGCTGGGGCCGCGGCTGAAGGTCTCCCGAGGCGATGCCGTCCATCGTCGCGACGAGCAGCGGCGCGCCGGCGTCCGCGAGCCGCTCCAGGAGCGCGCCGGAGGTGTCGTCCGGCCGGATCCGCTCGGTCATCGTGCCGAAGACCGGCCCGGTGTCGAGCCCGGCCTCGATCCGGAAGGTGCTCGCCCCGGTGATCTCGTCGCCGGCCATGAGCGCCCGCTGGACGGGTGCGGCGCCGCGCCAGGCGGGCAGCAGCGAGAAGTGCAGGTTGACCCACCCGTGCGCCGGGATGTCGAGCACCCGGACCGGCAGCAGGGCGCCGTAGGCGACGACCGGGCAGCAGTCGGGGGCGAGCTCGGTGAGGCGGGCGACGAAGTCCTCGTCCTTCGGGCTGGTCGGCGTGAGCACCTCGAGCCCGGCCTCCTGGGCGAGGACCTTGACCGGGGAGGACCCGAGGCGTCGGCCGCGCCCGACCCGTGCATCGGGTCGGGTGACGACGGCGACCACCTCGTGGTCGGAGTCGAGCAGGGCACGCAGGGAGGGGACGGCGACCTCGGGGGTCCCGGCAAAGATCAGTCGCACCTGCGCGAGTCTAGTTGGCCCCCACGCTCACCCGATGCTCAGATGCCCCACCCGGACCGAGGTCAGGTCAGGCGCCTTGCGGGCGCTCTCCCCCGCGCGCACGTCCTTGAGCGCCGCGGCGACGAGCGGCCCGTCGGCGAAGGGGGCGGTGACGACGAGTCGTCGTCGTTGGTCCGCGCCGGGTACCGGCAGCGGCCCGAGCACCGCGGCGTCGGGTGCCGCGGCGCGCACGGCGTGCTCGATCGGTTCGACGCGCTTGCGGTCAGTGACCACCTCGGCGGTCCACGTCGTCGGCGGCAGCGACAGCTCGGCCCGCTCGGCCAGCTCGCGCGCCGCGAACCACTGCGGGTCCCACCGCACGAGGGCCTCGACCGGGGGGATCGTCACGTGGCCCGGCGCACCGCAGAGCACCACCGTGCCGCCGTCGGCCCAGGGGCGGGCCAGCCCCGCCGCGGCGAACCACCGCCGCACCGCCTCCTCCCCCGCGCGCAGGTCGGGCCGGTCCAGGCTCGCCCACGCGTCGAGCAGGAGCACGGCGGCGTACCCCCCTTCGGCCACGGGCTCGGCACCGGGGGTGGCCACCACGATCGTCGGCTCCGCGCCGACGCCCTCGCGGACCTCTCCTGCACCCGAGGTGATGACGCGGGTCCCCGGGAAGGACCGCCCGATCTCCTCCGCGGTCCGTCGCGCGCCGATGATCCCGGCGCGCAGCCGGTCGCCGTCGCAGTGCGGGCAGACGAAGCCGCGGGGCACCTTGCCGCACCACCCACACTCCGGCGACCGGTCGGGCGAGGGCAGCGCGAGCGGACCTCGGCACTCGGGGCACCGCGCCGGCGCTCGGCAGCTGGCGCAGGACATGGCGGGGAGGTAGCCGCGGCGCGGCACCTGCAGCAGCACGGGACCGTGCTCGAGGGCGGCGGAGGCGGCGCGGTGCGCGGACGAGGGGATGTGCGCCCGGGCGCCCGGCCCGTCCCGCTCCTCGTCGGACCCCTCACCCGCGACGAGCACCCGCGGGGCCTCGCGGCGTGAGGCGATGCCGCCGACGAGGTGCACCCGGCCGACGTCGACGAGCGCGGCGAGGTCGGTCGAGAGGGCGAGCCCGCCGGCGAGGAGCGCGGCGTCCTCGATGTCGGCGCGCGTGGTGAGCACCTCGCGGACGTGGGCGTAGGGCGAGCGGGGCTCGAGGTGCAGGTCGTCCCCGTCGTCCCACCAGGCGACGAGCCCGAGGTCGCGCACGGGCGCGTAGGCGGCGGCGCGGGTGCCGACGACCACGCGCACGTGACCGCGCAGCACCTTCAGCCACGCGGTGTAGCGCGCCTGCGGCCCCTGGCCGGCGGTGAGGCGCACGTGCTGCCCCGTCCCGAGCACCTCGGTCAGGGCCGCGTCGACGCGGGCGACGTCCCGCTGGTCCGGCACGACGACGACGCTCCCCCGGCCGGAGCGGAGGGCGGCCCCGGCGGCCTCGGCGAGGGCCCGCGGCCAGTCCTCCGCCACCGGCCGCCCGGGGGCGGCGAGCCAGGCGGCGCGAGGGGACTCGCCCGCCGCGACCCGTGACCACCACGCGGCCCCCGCCCGGTAGCCCGCCCAGACCTGCGGGACCTCCGTCGTCGTCTCCGGCGAAGGGGGACCCACCTCCCCTGCGTCGGTGGTCGGGTCGCCGGTGGGCGGGTCGAGCGGCAGCGCCTTCTCCGCACGGGCGTGCCGGGGCGGGACCGCGAGGCGCAGGACGTCCATGACCGTGCCGGCCTGGTGCCGGGAGAGGCGTCGGGCGAGCTCGAGGACCTCGGGGGTCAGCACCGGCTCCGGCGAGACGACGGTGCGGACCTCGGCGAGGCGACCGGTGTGCTCGGCGACCTCGGTCCGCTCGAGGACGTAGCCGGGCAGGTCACGCCCGGCGAAGCGCACCTTGACCCGGACACCGGGCTGCGCCGCCTCGTCGAGGGCCTCGGGCACGAGGTACTCGAAGGGCCGGTCGAGATGGACCAGCCCCGAGTCGACGAGGACCTGGGCGACGCGCACGGGGACCAAGGTAACCGGGCGGGGTGTCAGCGACACCCCGCCCGGTCGACCGCTGTGGCTCAGCCCCTGACTGCTGCCTGGAGCGCCTCGACCTTGGTCGTCTGCTCCCACGGGAAGGGGTTGTCGTAGCCGGCGGCCTCGGTCCGGCCGAAGTGGCCGTAGGCCGCGGTCGGGGCGTAGATCGGGCGGAGCAGGTCCAGCTCCTCGACGATCGCGAGCGGGCGCAGGTCGAAGACCGTGTTGACGGCCACCTGGATCCGGTCGACGGGGACGGTCTCGGTGCCGAAGGTCTCGATGTAGAGGCCGACCGGCTGCGCGGCGCCGATGGCGTACGCGACCTGGACCTCGCAGCGGCCGGCGAGGCCGGCGGCGACGACGTTCTTGGCGACCCACCGCATGGCATAGGCCGCGGAGCGGTCGACCTTGGACGGGTCCTTGCCGGAGAAGGCGCCACCACCGTGGCGGGCCATGCCGCCATAGGTGTCGACGATGATCTTGCGGCCGGTGAGGCCCGCGTCGCCCATGGGGCCGCCGATGACGAACTTGCCGGTGGGGTTGATCAGGGTCCGGTAGTCGGAGGTGTCGAGCTCGACGCCCGAGTCCTTGAGCGCGGCCATGACCGGCTCGAAGACGTGCGCCTTGATGTCCGCCGGCAGCTGGGTCTCGTGGTCGACCTCGGCCGAGTGCTGGGTCGACAGGACGACGGTGTCGAGGCGCACGGCGCGGTCGCCGTCGTAGTCGATGGTGACCTGGGTCTTGCCGTCCGGGCGCAGGTAGTCCAGCTCGCCGCTCTTGCGGACCTCGGTGAGGCGCTGCGCGAGGCGGTGCGCGAGGAAGATCGGCAGCGGCATGAGCTCCGGGGTGTCCTGGCAGGCATAGCCGAACATCAGGCCCTGGTCACCCGCGCCCTGCTTGTCCTTGGGGTCCACGCCGCCGGTGCGGTTCTCGTAGGCGGTGTCCACGCCCTGCGCGATGTCCGGGCTCTGCTGGCCGATGGAGATCGAGACACCGCACGAGCGGCCGTCGAAGCCCTTGTCGGAGGAGTCGTAGCCGACGCCGTCGGCGATGACCGTGCGGACGAGCTGCGGGATCTCGACGTAGGCCTCCGTGGAGACCTCACCGGCGATGTGCACGAGCCCGGTGGTCACCATGGTCTCGACGGCCACGCGGCTGCGCGGGTCCGCCTCGAGCATGGCGTCGAGGATCGAGTCCGAGATCTGGTCGCAGATCTTGTCGGGGTGACCCTCGGTCACCGACTCTGAGGTGAAGAGACGTCCGGACACGCAGTACTCCCATGATCGTGGAAGGGCGGCCCAGGACCGCCCGGTACGGGCCCGGCCAGTCTAAGCACGCGCGCTCAGCGCGCAGCCGACACGCCCACGACGACGTCCCAGATGCCGTGCGAGACCTCGAGCTTGCTGGCGGGGCCGATCTCCACGACCGCCTCGCTGTCCCGGGTGAGCACGTGGACGCTCGTGTCGTCGGCGCCGAAGGTCTTGTCCGTCCCCACCTCGTTGACGACGAGGAGGTCGCAGCCCTTGCGGGCCAGCTTCTGCCGCCCGAGCTCGAGGACCGAGCCGGTCGCGTCCCCCGTCTCCGCGGCGAAGCCGACGAGGAGCGGTGCTGCCGACGACCCGCGCGCGGCGACGAGACCGGCGAGGACGTCGGGGTTGCGCACGAGCCGGATCGTCGGCGCCGCATCGGGGTCCGCCGGGTCGTGCGTCTTCTTGATCTTGCTCTCGGCGTAGTCCGCGGGCCGGAAGTCGGCCACCGCCGCGACCATGACGACGACGTCGTGGCTCGCGGCCCGGGCGGTCATCTCGGCCTGCAGATCCAGCGCGGTCTGGACCGGCACGACGGTGATCCCGTCGGGGACGGCCAGGGCGAGGTTGGCGGCGACGAGGGTCACCCGCGCGCCCCGGGCGGCGGCTGCCTCGGCCAGGGCCAGGCCCTGCTTGCCGGAGGACCGGTTGCCGAGGTAGCGCACCGGGTCCAGGGGCTCGCGGGTGCCGCCCGTGCTGATGAGCACGGTGCGTCCGGCGAGGTCGGGCCCGTGGACCGGGTCGGCGGACGGCGAGCCGCCCAGTGCCTCGAGGGCGGCGGCGTGGATCGCCTCCGGCTCGGGGAGCCGGCCGGGGCCGGTGTCGGCACCGGTGAGCCGCCCGGAGGCGGGCTCGACGACGGTCACGCCGCGCTCGCGCAGCGTCGCGACATTGGCCCGCGTCGCCGCGTGCTCCCACATCTCGGTGTGCATCGCCGGGGCGAGCACCACCGGGCAGCGGGCGGTGAGCAGGACATTGGTCAGCAGGTCACCGGCCAACCCGTGGGCGGCCTTGGCGAGCAGGTCCGCGGTCGTCGGCGCGACGACGACGAGGTCGGCCTCCTGGCCCAGCCGCACGTGGGGCACGTCGGTGATGTTGCTCCAGATGTCGGTCTGGACGGGCCGGCCCGAGAGGGCCTCCCACGTGGGGGCCCCGACGAAGCGCAGCGCGGCGTCCGTCGGGACCACGGTCACCTCGTGGCCCTCCTCCGTGAACAGGCGCAGCAGGAGGGCTGCCTTGTAGGCGGCGATGCCGCCTCCGACACCGAGGACGATGCGCACGAAGGGGGGTCCGCTCAGGCCTCGTCGGCGACGGGCGCGTCGGTGGCCGGGAGGAGGTCCTCGCCCTCGGGGGCGCTGGCCTCCTTGGTGAGCAGGCCCTCGTTGATCTCGCGAAGGGCGATCGAGAGCGGCTTGTCGTGGACCTGCGCGTCGACGAGGGGGCCGATGTACTCGAGCAGGCCCTCCTGCAGCTGGGAGTAGTACGCGTTGATCTGGCGGGCCCGCTTGGCGCCGTAGATGACGAGCGCGTACTTGCTGTCAGCCTTGGTCAGCAGGTCGTCGATCGGCGGGTTGGTGATACCGATGGGGTTGGCCGTGGTGCCGGACACGTCGGGGTGGTCCTGTCGTCGGGGTCAGTGGGATCTCATCAATGATACGAGTTCCTCGGCGGCACGACGAATGTCGTCGTTGACGATGACCCGGTCGAACTCGTTCTGGGCTGCCAGCTCGACCTTGGCGGTCTCCAGCCGGACCGCCCGCTCGTCCGCCGTCTCGGTGCCGCGGCCCTCGAGCCGACCGACGAGCTCCTCCCACGTCGGCGGGGCGAGGAAGACGAAGCAGGCGTCGGGCATCGAGGCCCGCACCTGCCGGGCCCCCTGCAGGTCGATCTCCAGCAGGGGGAGCTTGCCCGCCGCCAGGGCCTCCTCGACCGGCTGGCGCGGCGTGCCGTAGGAGGCCCTCCCGTGGACGACCGCCCACTCCAGCATCTGCCCGGAGGCGACCTGCTCGGCGAACTCGTCGCCGGACATGAAGCGGTAGTGCACGCCGTCGACCTCGCCCGGGCGTGGCGGCCGGGTCGTCGCGGACACGGAGAGCCACACCTCGGGGTGGTGCTCGCGGATCCAGGCGGCGACGGTGCCCTTGCCCACGGCGGTGGGTCCGGCGAGGACGGTCAGACGGGGGGTGCTCATGCCCGGGGGAACCTCTCCTGGAGTGCGGTGCGCTGGTGACGGCCGAGTCCGCGGACCCGGCGTGAGGCCGCGATCCCCAGCTCGTCCATGATCCGGGATGCGGTGACGGGCCCGACACCCGGGAGGGACTCGATGAGCGTGCGGACCCGCATCCGGGCCAGCGCGTCGTCGCTCCCGGCGTCCTCGAGGACCTGGGCGACCCCGGTACGACCGGCCTTGAGGTGCTCGCGCACCTCCGCCCGCCGGAGCCGGGCCGAGGCGGCCTGCTCCAGGGCCCGGGCACGCTGCTGCGGGCTGAGGGGCGGGATGCTCACGGCGTGCCTCCGGGGCGTCGGGTCGGCGATCCGGTCACCCTCTCACGCCGCGGTGATGTCGGCGACCTGCGTCGCCACCTCCCGGGCCCGGGCGCGGAGGGAGGACACGTCCGGCCCCGCCCGGAGCACGTCGCGGCTGCTGCTCGCGAGCACCTGGCCGAGCGCCCCGGCGAAGACCGAGCGCACGTCCGCGGCGGTGGCGCCCTGCGCCCCGAGACCGGGTGCGAGGATCGGTCCGCCCATGGCCGGCAGGTCGACGCCGAGGTCCGCGACGGCGGACCCCACGGTCGCGCCGACGACGAGGCCGACGCTGCCGAGCTCGCCACGGGAGCGGGCCCCGGCGTTGTCCGCCGCGGCGTCGTCGGCGATGGCGCCGGCGACGGAGCGGCCGTCGGCGAGCCGGGCGTGCTGCACCTGGGCGCCCTCCGGGTTGGAGGTCAGGGCGAGGACGAAGACCCCGCGACCGGTCTGGTGCGCGAGGTCGATGGCCGGGCGCAGGGAGCCGTACCCCAGGTAGGGGCTGAGCGTGATCGCGTCGGCGGCCGCGGGCGCGTCCGTGCCGAGGAAGGCCTCGCCGTAGGCGTCGACGGTCGTGCCGATGTCGCCGCGCTTGACGTCGAGCACCGTGAGGGTGCCGGCGTCCCGCAGATCGGTGAGGGCCCGCTCGAGGAGGGCCACCCCCTTCGCCCCGAAGACCTCGAAGAAGGCGGACTGCGGCTTGACCGCGGCCACCGCTCCCCCGAAGGCCTCGACGCAGGTCATCGTGAAGCGCTCGAGGCCGGCGAGGTCGTAGGTCAGGCCCCACGACTCGACGAGGCCCCGGTGCGGGTCGATGCCGGCGCACAGCGGTCCGTACTCGGCCATCGCGGCCTGCAGCCGAGCGCCGAAGGGCAGGGGGGGCAGCGGGTCGGCGCTCATGGCGTGAACCTCTCATGGGCGATCCCGACGACGTCGGACAGGCGGTCGAAGCCGCGCTCGGCGAGCAGCTGCTCGAGCTCGCGCCCGACGCGCTCGGGGGCGGTCGGGTCGTTGAAGGCGGCCGTCCCGACCTGGATCGCGCTCGCGCCCGCCGCGACGAGCTCGAGGGCGTCGCGGCCGTGCCGCACCCCCCCGACCCCGACGATGGGTGCGGTCCTGATCCGGCCGGCGCGCATGGCCCCGGCGACCTGCCAGACCGCCCGGACCGCCATCGGGCGGATCGCCGGCCCGGAGAGCCCACCAGTCGCCGCGATGAGGTGGGGCCGCAGGCGGTCGACGTCGATCGCGACGCCGAGCGTGGTGTTGATCATCGTCAGGCCGTGGGCGCCGGCCCGCAGCACCGTGTCGGCGATCTCGACGATGTCGGTGACGTCGGGGCTGAGCTTGGCGAGCATGGGCAGCCCGCGCGGGACCTCCTCGCGCACGAGCGTCATCACCTTGTGCGAGCTCGCGGGGTCGCACGCGAAGACGAGCCCGCGGTTGGCGACGTTGGGGCAGGAGATGTTGACCTCGATGGCGGCGACGGCGCTCGCGTACCGGCTGCGCACGACCGCGCGCGCGACACCCGCGAACTCCGAGGCCGTGCTCCCGGCGATGGAGACGACGACGCGGGCGCCGATCGAGTGCAGCCAGGCGAGGTCCTCCTCGACGAAGGCCTGGACGCCCGGCCCCTGCAGGCCGATGGAGTTGAGCATCCCCGAGGGGGTCTCCGCCATGCGCGGTGTGCCGCGCCCGGAGACGGGCTGGGCCTTGACCGACTTGGTGACGAAGGCGCCCAGCTGCGCCACGTCGATGAAGCGGTGCATCTCCCGGCCGTTGGCGGCGCAGCCGCTCGCGGTCATCATCGGGTTGGGCAGGCGCACCCCGGCCAGGTCCACCGACATGTCCACGGACACCGCGGACGCCGCGGACGTGGACGTGGACGAAGGGGGTGTCATCGGGCCTCCTTCGGCGCGCCGACCGCGTCGGCGGGCACGCGGCACAGGCCGTCCGCGAAGGCCTCCCAGCGCACGCGGTCGCCTCGGAAGACCGGGCCCTCGAGGCAGCTGCGGACCATCTTGGTCCTGCCCTGCGCGTCGCTCACGGGCATGACGCAGGTCATGCAGATGCCGACGCCGCAGGCCATGGCCTCCTCGACGGCGACCTGCGCGACGATCCCGTGTGCCTCGGCGATCTCGCTCATCGAGCGCAGCATGCCCATGGGCCCGCAGCCGTAGAGCACGCCGGCGCCCGTGCGGGTGATGAGGTCGGGCAGCACGTCCGAGACCCAGCCCTGCGTGCCGGCCGACCCGTCGTCGGTCGTCACGGTGACGCCGTCGGCGACCCTGCGGGCCTCGACGACGCCGAAGAGCCGGTCGGCCGAGGCCGCACCGAGGACGATCTCGACGGCGCAACCGCGCTCGCGCAGCTGCTCGGCCAGCCAGAAGAGCGGCGCGGAGCCGTAGCCACCGCCGACGAGGATGCACGGCACCGGCTGCGAGGGCAGCGGGAACCCGCGCCCGAGCGGACCGATGACGCTCACGCTCTCCCCCGCCTCGAGCGCGGTGAGCGCCTGCGTGCCGGGCCCGTGCGCCGCCACGACCACCTCGGTCGTGCCGCCGTAGGTGCCGGCCGGGCTCACCCGGTGGATGGAGAAGCTGCGGCGCAGCAGCATCGAGCTCGTCCCGTCACCGACGGACAGCGCCACGAACTGCCCCGGCCGCGCGATCTCGGCCAGACCCGGCGTGACGAGCGTCAGGTGCCGATAGGCGCCCACGGCGGCATTGCCCAGGACCTCGGCGTCGACCTGGACGACACCGGCCCCCTCGCGGGCCGCGATCGTGCGAGCCGTCACCGCCCCACCCCGTAGAGGTCGAGGTCGCGGGCGTGCTCCTGCAGGGGCTTGACCCGCAGCTCGCCGTGGATGCGCGACTCGATCGACTGCACGGCCGCGCCGAGCTGCTGGACCGTGGTGACGATCGGCTTGTCCATGGCGGTCGTCGCGGCGCGGATCGCGTAGCCGTCGGCGCGGGCGTGCTGCCCGGACGGCGTGTTGAAGACGACGTCGATCTCGCCGGCGAGGATCCGGTCGACGACGCTGACCTCCCCTTCGCGACGCTCGGAGTGCTTGGTGACGACCTCGCACTCGATCGCGTTGCGGCGCAGGACGTCCGCGGTGCCCTGGGTCGCGAGGATCGTGAAACCGAGGTCGGCGAGGCGCTTGATCGGGAAGATCATCGCGCGCTTGTCGCGGTTGGCCACGGAGACGAAGACCGTGCCGGTCGTCGGCAGCCCGCTCGAGAGCGACGCGAGCTGGCTCTTGGCGAAGGCGGCACCGAAGTCGTCGTCGATCCCCATGACCTCGCCCGTCGAGCGCATCTCGGGACCGAGCAGCGAGTCGACGACGTCGCCCTCCTTGGTCCGGAAGCGCTTGAAGGGCAGCACGGCCTCCTTGACCGACATCGGCGCGTGGGCCGGCATCGAGCCACCGTCGGCGTGGCGGGGCAGCATGCCCTCGTCCTTGAGCTCGGCGATGCTCGTGCCGAGCATGACGCGGGCCGCGGCCTTGGCCAGGGGCACGCCCGTGGCCTTGGCGACGAAGGGGACGGTGCGCGAGGCCCGCGGGTTGGCCTCCAGGACGTAGAGCACGTCCTGCGCGAGGGCGAACTGGACGTTCATCAGGCCGCGCACGCCGATGCCTTCGGCGAGGGCGAGGGTCGCCTCTCGCACCCGCTGCAGCTCGGAGGTGCCGAGGGTCGCCGGCGGGAGGGTGCAGCTGGAGTCACCGGAGTGGATGCCGGCCTCCTCGATGTGCTCCATGATCCCGCCGAGGTACATCTCGGTGCCGTCGTACAGGGCGTCGACGTCGATCTCGATCGCGTCGTCGAGGAAGCGGTCGACGAGGATCGGGTGCTCGGGGCTGGCGATCGCCGCCCGGGTGACGTACTCGGAGAGCGTGGCGTCGTCGTAGACGATCTCCATGCCGCGTCCGCCCAGGACGTAGGACGGGCGCACCAGGACCGGGTAGCCGATCTCGCCGGCGATCTCCACGGCCTCCTCCGCGCTGAAGGCGGTGCCGTGCTTGGGCGCGTTGAGCCCGGCCTCGTGGAGCACCCGGCCGAAGTGGCCCCGGTCCTCGGCGAGGTCGATCGCCTCGGGCGAGGTCCCGACGATGGGCACGCCGGCGGCCTTCAGCTGACCGGCGAGGCCGAGCGGCGTCTGCCCGCCGAGCTGGACGATGACGCCCGCGACGGGGCCGGCCTGGGTCTCGGCGTGGATGACCTCGAGGGCGTCCTCGAGGGTCAGCGGCTCGAAGTACAGGCGGCTGCTCGTGTCGTAGTCGGTCGAGACCGTCTCGGGGTTGCAGTTGACCATCACGGTGTCGTAGCCGGCGTCGCGCAGGGCGAAGCTGGCGTGCACGCACGAGTAGTCGAACTCGACGCCCTGGCCGATGCGGTTGGGCCCCGACCCGAGGATGATGACGGCCGGACGCTCGCGCGGCTCGACCTCCGTCTCCTCGTCGTAGGAGCTGTAGTGGTAGGGCGTGCGGGCCGCGAACTCCGCCGCGCAGGTGTCGACCGTCTTGTAGACCGGGCGCACCCCGAGGGCGTGGCGCACGCCGCGCACGACGGCCTCGTCCATCCGGCGCAGCCGGGCGATCTGGGCGTCGGAGAACCCGTGCCGCTTGGCCAGGCGCAGCACCTGCGGGTTGAGCTCCTCCGCGGCGTGCACCTCCTCGGCGACCGAGTTGATGAGCGCCATCTGGTCGAGGTACCAGGGGTCGATCTTGGTCGCCTCGAAGACCTCCTCGACCGACACGCCGGCGCGCATCGCCTGCTGCACCTGCACGATCCGGCCGTCGGTGGGCGTGCGTGCCGCCTCGAGGAGCTCGCGGCCGTGCTCGAGCGTGGGCTGGTCGCCGTCCCAGTGGAAGGCAGCACCCTTGCGCTCCGCGGAGCGCAGGGCCTTCTGCAGCGCCTCGGTGAAGTTGCGCCCGATGGCCATCGCCTCACCGACGGACTTCATCGTCGTCGTGAGGGTCGGGTCGGCCGCCGGGAACTTCTCGAACGCGAAGCGGGGCACCTTGACGACGACGTAGTCCAGGCTCGGCTCGAAGGCCGCCGGCGTCTCCTGCGTGATGTCGTTGGGCACCTCGTCGAGCGTGTAGCCGATGGCCATCTTGGCCGCGATCTTGGCGATCGGGAAGCCGGTCGCCTTCGACGCCAGGGCCGAGGAGCGCGAGACGCGGGGGTTCATCTCGATGACGATCATCCGGCCGTCGGCGGGGTTGATCGCGAACTGGATGTTGCAGCCACCGGTCTCGACGCCGACCTCGCGGATGACCGCGATGCCCACGTCGCGCATCTTCTGGTACTCGCGGTCGGTGAGGGTGAGCGCGGGCGCCACGGTGATGGAGTCACCCGTGTGCACACCGACGGGGTCGAAGTTCTCGATCGAGCAGACGACGACGACGTTGTCGACGTTGTCCCTCATCACCTCGAGCTCGTACTCCTTCCAGCCGAGGATCGACTCCTCGAGGAGCACCTCGGTCGTCGGGCTGTACTGCAGGCCCTGGCCGGCGATGCGGCGCAGGTCCGTCTCGTCGTAGGCGAAGCCGGAGCCGAGGCCGCCCATGGTGAAGGAGGGCCGCACGACGACCGGGTAGGTGAGGTCCTCCGCCGCCGCCAGGCACTCCTCCATCGTGTGGCAGATGATCGAGCGGGCCGACTCGGCGCCGCAGCGCTCCACGACGCCCTTGAAGCGCTCGCGGTCCTCGCCGAGCTCGATGGCCTCGACGCTGGCGCCGATGAGCGGGCAACCGTACTTCTCGAGCACGCCGGCCTCGTGGAGCGAGATCGCCGTGTTGAGCGCGGTCTGGCCGCCGAGGGTGGCGAGCACCGCGTCGGGACGCTCGCGCTCGATGATCTTCTCGACCACCTCGGGGGTGATCGGCTCGATGTAGGTCGCGTCCGCGAACTCCGGGTCGGTCATGATCGTCGCCGGGTTGGAGTTGACGAGGATGACCCGCACGCCCTCCTCCCGCAGCACGCGGCAGGCCTGGGTGCCGGAGTAGTCGAACTCGCAGGCCTGTCCGATGACGATCGGCCCGGAGCCGATGACGAGGACGCTCGTGATGTCGTCGCGCTTGGGCATCAGGCCTGGGTCTCCTTGGTGGTGGCGGTGGTGGTCTCGAGGAGGTCGACGAAGCGGTCGAAGAGGTACGCGGCGTCGTGCGGGCCGGCCGCCGCCTCCGGGTGGTACTGCACGGAGAAGGCCAAGAGCTGCCCCGCAGCACTCCGTAGTTCCAAGCCCTCGACGACGTCGTCGTTGAGGCACACGTGGCTCACGGCCGCGGCGCCGAAGGGGGTCTGCGTCACCTCGTCGAGGGGCGCGTCCACGGCGAAGCCGTGGTTGTGGGCGGTGACCTCGACCTTGTTGGTCGTCCGGTCGAAGACCGGCTGATTGATGCCGCGGTGGCCGTACTTGAGCTTGTAGGTGCCGAAGCCCAGGGCCCGCCCGAAGAGCTGGTTGCCGAAGCAGATGCCGAAGTAGGGCAGGCCGGCGCGCAGTGCCTCCTGGAGCAGGGCCACCTGGTCGCCCGCGGTCGCCGGGTCGCCGGGGCCGTTGGAGAAGAACAGGCCGTCGGGGCCGACCGCCATGACCTGCTCGAAGGTGGAGGTCGCGGGCAGCACGTGGACCTCGATGCCGCGCTCGGCGAGCCGCTTCGGGGTCATGGTCTTGATCCCGAGGTCGATCGCGGCGACGGTGAAGCGCTTGTCCCCCTTCGCCTCCACGACGTAGGGCTCGGTGGTGCTCACCTGGGTCGCGAGCGCGGAGCCGGCCATCTCCGGGGCGGCCTGCACCCGCTCCAGCAGGGTCGCCTCGTCGGCGAGGGCCTCGCCGGAGAAGATCCCGACGCGCATGGCGCCCCGCTCGCGCAGGTGGCGGGTGAGCGCCCGGGTGTCGATCCCGGCGATGCTGACGATGCCTTGCGCGGCGAGCTCCTCCTCGAGCGAGCGGCGCGAGCGCCAGCTGCTCGGGCGGATCGCGGGGTCGCGCAGGACGTAGCCGGCGACGTGGATGCGGGAGGACTCGTCGTCCTCGTCGTTCCAGCCGGTGTTGCCCACGTGCGGCGAGGTCATGACGACGACCTGGCCGCGGTAGCTGGGGTCGGTGAGGGTCTCCTGGTAGCCGGTCATGCCGGTGGAGAAGACCGCCTCACCGACGGTGGCACCGACGGCGCCGTAAGCCGTGCCGGCGAAGGTCCGACCGTCCTCGAGGACGAGGACCGCGGGGGTGGTGGTGTGGTGACTCAACTGATGACCTCTCCATCGGTGGCCGTGACGCGGCCGCGCAGGATCGTCGTGCGGACCCGCCCGGTGAGGGTGTGCCCGGCGAAGGGGGTGTTGCGGGACAGGGAGAGCGAGGTGGCCGGGTCGACGGTGACCCGCTCGCTCGGGTCGACGAGGACGAGGTTGGCCGGGGAGCCGACCTCGATCGCCCGTCCGTGGTCGGTGAGCCCGGCGATGCGGGCCGGGGCGTGGGACATCCGCTCGGCGAGCGTCGCGAGGTCGGTGCGACCGGAGCCGACCATCACGTCGTGCACGACGGAGAAGGCCGTCTCGAGCCCGAGCATGCCGAAGGCGGCGTCCGGGAAGGCGTGCTCCTTGTCGTGGCGGGCGTGCGGGGCGTGGTCGGTCGCGACGGCGTCGATCGTGCCGTCGGCCAGGGCCTCGCGCAGCGCCTCGACGTCCTCGGCGGGGCGCAGCGGCGGGTTGACCTTGTACACCGGGTCGTAGCCGCTCAGCAGGTCGGTCGTGAGCACGAGGTGGTGCGGGGTCACCTCCGCGGTCACGCGGGCCCCGCGACGCTTGGCCCAGCGCACGGCCTCGACGCCCTCGGCGGTCGAGACGTGAGCGACGTGCACGCGTGAGCCGGTGTGCAGCGCCAGCTCGGCGTCGCGGGCGATGATGCTCGACTCGGCGACGGCCGGCCAGCCGGTGAGGCCCAGGCGGCCGCTCAGCTCGCCCTCGTGGCAGCACGCGGCCGGGCCGGCGAGGGCCGGGTCCTGGGCGTGCTGGGAGATGACGCCGTCGAAGGCCCGCACGTACTCGAGCGCCCGGCGCATGACCCGCGCGTCGTGGACGCAGCGGCCGTCGTCGGAGAAGACCCTGACCTGGGCCCGGGAGCGGTGCATGAGACCGAGCTCGGCCAGCTCGGCGCCCTCGAGGCCCTTGGTCACGGCACCGATCGGCCGGACGTCGCAGTGCCCGGCGGCGACCCCGAGGTCGAGGACGCGCTCGGCGGCCTCGGCGGTGTCGGTGACCGGGCTGGTGTTGGCCATCGCGAGGACCGCCGTGAAGCCACCGGCGGCGGCGGCGGCCGACCCGGTGCGGACGGTCTCGGCGTCCTCCCGGCCGGGCTCGCGCAGGTGGGTGTGCAGGTCGACGAAACCGGGCAGCAGGACCAGCCCGTCGGCGTCGAGGCGCTCGGCCTGCCGGGTCGCGTCGGCGGAGGCGTCGGCCCCGAGCGCGACGACGGCGCCGTCGCGCACGAGCACGTCGGTGGCCGCAGCGCCCAGCGGGGAGGCCCCGGTGATCAGCAGGTCCCTCATGCGGCGCCCCCTTCGTCGGTCAGGCCGGAGGCCAGCAGGTGGTAGAGGACGCTCATCCGCACGGCGACACCGGCGCTGACCTGGTCGAGGACCAGGCTGCTCGCGGCGTCCGCCGCGTCGGCGGCGATCTCGAGGCCGCGGTTCATCGGGCCGGGGTGGCAGATGACCGCCTCGGGGTTGGCGGCGGTGAGCGCGGCGAGGCGGTCGCGGGTCAGGCCGTAGCCGACCGTGTACTCGCGGGCCGTGGGGAAGAACCCGCCCGACATCCGCTCGCGCTGGACCCGCAGCATCATCAGGGCGTCGACCCCGGAGTCGATGACCTCGTCGAGGTCGTCGCTCAGGGTGAAGCCGTCGGCCTGCGCCCAGCGCGCGGCCCCGCTCGGCATGAGCGTCGGCGGCGCGACGACCGTGACCTGCGCACCGAGGCGCGGCAGGGACAGGACGTTGGAGCGGAAGACCCGGCTGTGCGTGACGTCCCCGACGATCGCGACCCGCTTGCCCTCGAGCGTGCCGAGGCGCCGACGGATCGTGTAGGCGTCGAGCAGCGCCTGGGTCGGGTGCTCATGGGTGCCGTCGCCGGCGTTGACGACCGAGGTGCGCACGTCGGCCTCGTCGAACCAGCGGGCCACCTGGTGGGCGGCACCGGAGGCCTGGTGCCGCATGACGATCGCGTCCACCCCCATGGCGGCGATGGTGCGCACGGTGTCGCGGAGGGACTCCCCCTTCGACGTCGAAGACCCCTTGCCGGTGATGTTGATCGTGTCGGCGCTCATCCACTTGCCGGCGATCTCGAAGGAGCTGCGCGTGCGGGTGGAGTCCTCGAAGAAGAGGTTGATGATCGTGCGTCCCCGCAGGGTCGGGATCTTCTTGACCTGGCGATGCTGCACCTCGTGCATCTCGGCCGCGGTGTCGAGGACCTCGCGCAGGGCGTCGTCGCCGAGGTCGGCGACGGAGAGCAGGTGGCGGGTCATCGGGGGTCACCGCCCGAGATCGTCACGGAGTCCTCGACGCCGTCGTGCCCGGTGAGGCGCACGGTGACGCGCTCGGCCTGGGACGTGGGGAGGTTCTTGCCGACGTGGTCGGCGCGGATCGGCAGCTCGCGGTGCCCGCGGTCGACGAGGACGGCCAGGCGCACCGCCCGCGGGCGGCCGTAGTCGGACAGCGCGTCCAGGGCGGCGCGCACGGTCCGGCCGGAGTAGAGGACGTCGTCGACGAGGACGACGATGCGGTCGTCGACGCCGGCAGCGGGGAAGGTGGTCTGCTGCGGCGCGCGGGTCGGGCGGCCCCGCAGGTCGTCGCGGTACATCGTCACGTCGAGCGAGCCGACGGGTACCGAGGCGCCCTCGATCTCCGTCATGAGCGCTGCGAGGCGCTGGGCGAGCTCGACGCCGCGACTGGGGATGCCGAGCAGGACGACGTCCTGGGCCCCCTTGTTGCGCTCGACGACCTCGTGGGCGATGCGACGCAGCGCTCGGGCGACGTCGGAGGTGCTGAGCACCTCACGGGCTGGCGGCTCGGGGCCGACCTCTGGGGGCGTGTCCGGACACATGGGTGTCTCGAGACCTCCTTCTCTGCCTCACGGGACAGTGGTTAAAGGATGTCGATCGGCCCCGACTCTACCGTCCGCGGCGGGACCGCCCGACATCCGTCCACGTCCGCCCGGCAACGCCACCCCGTGGGCGAAGGGGGCTCATCATGCGTTTTGCTTATGCCAGACATAACTTCCTATTGTCTTCGACGTGACCGAGACCCCCCTCCTGCAGCTGTCCGGCCTGCGCAAGGAGTTCCCCTCCGCGCGCGGGCCGGTCGTCGCACTCGACGACATCACCCTGTCGATCGCGCGCGGCTCGATCCACGGCATCGTCGGTCGCTCCGGCGCCGGCAAGTCCACGCTCATCCGCTGCCTCACCGGGCTCGAGCGGCCGACCTCGGGGACGGTGGACCTCGACGGCACCGACATCCCGGCCCTCGCCGGCGAGCAGCTGCGCGCGGTGCGTCGCCGCTTCGGCATGGTCTTCCAGCACGCCAACCTGCTCGACTCGCGCACGGCCGCCGACAACATCGCCCTCCCCTGGAGATCGCCGGCTGGTCCGCCGACGAGCGCCGGGCGCGCGTCGCCGAGCTGCTCGAGCTCGTCGGGCTCACCGATCGCGCCGACAACCACCCCGGCCAGCTCTCCGGTGGCCAGCAGCAGCGCGTCGGCATCGCCCGCGCCCTGGCGACCCGTCCCGACATCCTGCTGTGCGACGAGCCGACCTCGGCCCTGGACGCCGCGACCACCCGGCAGATCCTGGGGCTGCTGCGCGACCTGCGCGAGCACCTCGGGATCACCGTCGTCATCATCACGCACGAGCCCTCCGTCGTCCGCGAGGTGTGCGACACGGTGACCCTCCTGGCCGACGGCCGCGTCGTCGAGACCGGCCCCATCGGTGAGGTCGTGGCCGACCCGCGCCGCCAGCTCCACCGCGACCTCGTCCCCCTGCCCCCGCTGCCGCTCGGGCACGAGGGTGGCTACGTCGAGGTCGCGCTCGGCGACAGCCGCTCCGGCACCACGAGCGTCGACGCCGTCCTGGCGCTGCTGCGCGAGGCCGGCATCCCCGCCGAGGTCGCCGCGGCGACGCTCGAGACCATCGCCGGCCGCCGCGTCGGCCGCATCCAGCTCGAGGTCGAGCCGGCGCGCACCGGTGACGCCGTCCGCGTCCTCGAGGCCGCCCACCTGTCCCCGGAGGTGGCCGCATGACCGCCCTGACCACCGTCGCCGCCGAGGGCCGCTGGCTCGACAACGACGTCATCCGCCAGCTCGTCCCCACCGCCGTCTGGGAGACGCTGGCGATGACCGGCCTCGCGGGCGTGCTCACCGCGCTGCTCGGCATCCCCGTCGGTGTGCTGCTCTACACGAGCTCGCCCGGCGGCACCTCGCCCCACCCCACCGTCCACCGTGCGCTCGGGGCGGTCGTCAACGTCGGACGCTCGCTGCCCTTCCTCATCCTGATGATCGCGATCATCCCGTTCACGCGCTTCGTCGTCGGGACCTCGATCGGCTGGCAGGCGGCGGTCGTCCCGCTCACCGTCGGCGCCATCCCCTTCTACGCCCGGCTCGTCGAGACCTCGCTGCGCGAGGTGCCTGCGGGCAAGGTCGAGGCCGTCGCGATGATGGGCGCCACGCGTCGCGAGATCACCCGCAAGGTGCTGCTCCCGGAGGCGCGCTCCGGTCTCGTGGCCGGACTGACGACGACGGTCATCGCGCTCATCGGCTACACCGCGATGGCCGGTGCCATCGGCGGCGGCGGCCTCGGCGCCGTCGCGATGTCCTACGGGTACAACCGCTTCGAGTCCGACGTGATGATCGTCTGCGTCGCCCTCCTCGTCGTCATCGTGACGATCGTCCAGGTCGTCGGCGACCTCGTCGCCCGCCGCCTCGACCACCGCTGATCTCCCCCCCTTCGTACCACCGGCCCGACCGGCCACCCATCGAGAGGAACCACCATGCCCACCACCCGCTCCGCGACCCGCGCTGCTGCGGTCATCACCGTCTCCGCCCTTGCCCTCGCGGCCTGCGGCGCGGTCGAGGACGATGCCGAGGGCCCCGCGGCCGGCGACGGCGGCGTCACCACGATCTCCGTCGGCGCGTCCCCCACCCCGCACGCCAAGATCCTCGAGTTCGTCGACAAGGAGCTCGCGCCCGACGCGAAGCTCGACCTGGAGATCAAGACCTTCGACGACTACGTCCAGCCCAACGTCCAGCTCTCCGAGGGCACGCTCGACGCGAACTACTACCAGCACCTCCCCTACTACGAGGCGCAGGTCAAGGACCGCGGGTACGAGTTCGCGCACTACACGGGCATCCACATCGAGCCCTTCGCCCTGTACTCCGACAAGGTCAAGGACGTCAAGGACCTGCCGGACGGCGCCCAGATCGGCATCAACAACGACCCGTCCAACCAGGGTCGCGCGCTGCAGCTGCTCGCCGACAACGACGTCATCACCCTCAAGGACGGCAAGGACGCGACCAACGCGACCATCCTCGACGTCGCCGACAACCCGAAGGACCTCACCTTCAAGGAGACCGACGCGGCCCAGCTCGCGCGCTCGCTCCAGGACCTCGACGCCGCCGTCATCAACGGCAACTACGCCATCGAGGCCGACCTGTCGGTCGATGACGCGCTGCTCGTCGAGGAGGGCAAGGACAGCCCGTACGCCAACTTCCTCGCGGTGCAGAAGGCCAACGAGGACAACGCGTCGCTGAAGAAGCTCGACGAGCTCCTCCACTCCCCCGAGGTCAAGAAGTACATCGAGGAGACCTGGCCGAACGGTGAGGTCCTGCCCGCCTTCTGATCGACGCGCGGCTCAGGAGGGGTCGGTCGCCCGTGGGCGGCTGCCGGGCCGGTCGTCCCGCACGCCGGTGATGACCGGCCTCAGGGCGAGCACCGACGCGACGTCGCCCAGGTCGGCGAGCTCGCGCAGCAGCACCCTCGTCGGGGTCATCAGCCGCAGCCGCTGCTCCGTCGCCGCGGTGAGGAGGGCGCCGACGCCCTCCCACACGGAGTGCGTGGCCTCGGTCGTGAGGTGCGTCGGCTGGTCGGGAGCGTGCCCGGGCACGGGGAGGACGAAGAAGGCGACGTCGAAGCGCTTGGGCGAGGCCTCGGGGGTCACCCAGCGGTCCCACGGCAGCAGCGCCTCGGGGTCGGCGAGGAGCCCGGTCTCCTCGGCGAGCTCCCGCAGCCCGGTGGCGAGCAGGGTGCGCGCGGACACGCTCGGGTCGACGTGGACGGGGGCGTCGACGGGGACCTGATGCCACCGGCGCACGTGCTCGGCGAGGGTCGCGGCGGACAGGGCGATGTCCGCTCCCCTCGCCTCGTCGGCCGGGTCGCACCGGCCGCCGGGGAAGACGACCACACCGGCCGCGAAGTCCATCGTCGTCGCGCGGTGCTGGACGAAGACCTCGAGGCCGTCCGGCCCGTCACGCAGCGGGATGACGCTCACGGCCGGGCGGGCGACGACAGGCGTCACGATCTGACCGGGGCCTCGTCCTCGACCTCGTCGGCGACCTCCCCGCCCTCGGCCGACTCGGTGACGACCTCGTCCGCGCTGACGATGCCGGCGCGCAGGTCGACCTGCTCGCTGATGTACCGCAGGACGACCGCCGCGACGGCGGCCACCGGCACTGCGAGGAAGGCACCGACGATGCCGAAGAGCGTGCTGCCCACCGCGACCGCCAGGAGGATCACGCCGGCGTGCAGCTGCATCGAGCGGCCCTGGAGGAAGGGCTGGAGGACATTGCCCTCGATCTGCTGCACCGCGATGATCAGCGCGAGCACGAGCAGCGCCGTCGTGGGGCCCTGGGCGACGAGGGCGACGAGGACGGACAGGACGCCGACGGCGAAGGCACCGACGATCGGCACGAAGCCACCGAAGAAGGTGAGGATCGCCAGGGCGAAGGCGAGCGGCACGCCGAGCAGCGCCAGACCGGTGCCGATGAGGACCGCGTCGACGGCGGAGACGAGCGCCTGGGTGCGGATGAAGCCACCCAGGGTGTTCCACGACCGCGTCGCCACCTCGGTGAGGTGACCACCGGCGCGCTCACCGGCGACCCGACGGACGAAGGGGAGGAACGCCGGCCCGTCCTTGATGAAGAAGAAGACGAGCACGAGGACGAGGACGAGGGTGACGAGGCCGGAGCCGACGGCCGAGGCACCGGCCAGGGCACCGCTCGCGATCTGGCCGCTCCGCTCCTGCAGCCAGGTCGTCGCCTTGCCGACCGCGTCGTCGATCGTCGCGCTGTCGACGTTGAAGGGCGGCTTGGCCGCGAGCTCCTGCAGGTCGCCCAGGCCCTTGGCCGCCTGGTCGGCGAGGTCACCCGACTGCGAGACGAGCGAGGGCGCGATCGCGCCGAGGACCCCGAAGAAGACGAGGAGCGAGCCGACGATGACCAGCGCCGCGGCGAGCGCGGAGGGCACCCCCTTCGCCCGCAGCCAGCGGGTCGGCGGCCACAGGACCGTGGCGACGATGAGCGCGAGGAGCACGGGGAAGACCCCGACCCAGAGCTTGCCGAGGACCCACCAGACCACGACCGCTCCGGCCGCCAGGAGGACCAGGCGCCACGACCACCGGGCGAGCGCGGTCAGCCCCCGTCCGATGACGACGCCGCGGTCCACGGGCTCGGGGCGGTGCTCGACGGTGGTCTCGCTGCTCATGTGTCTCCTCAGACGAGGGTGGGCTTGACCTCGACGATGCGCGCCAGCAGCCCGTTGATGAACTTCGGCGACTCGTCCGTGCTGAGCTCGGTCGCCAGGACGACGGCCTCGCTCACGGCGACCTGGTCGGGGACGTCCTCGCTGAAGAGGATCTCCCAGGCGCCGAGCCGCAGGATGGCGCGGTCGACGTCGGGCATGCGGTCGAGGGTCCAGCCCTGGCTGTACGTGGTCAGGGCGTCGTTGATGTCGTTCCAGTGCGCCACGACGCCCTGGACAGCGGTGATCGTGTACGGGTTGAGCGGCGCCGGCGTGACCGGCTTCGACGCCCGCTCGCTCGCGAGGTCACTCGCGTTCAGGCCCCGGGACTCGGCCTCGAAGAGCAGGTCGACGGCACGCCGACGCGCCTTGGTGCGTGCCCCCACTCAGCTCACTCGACCGAGGTAGGAGCCGTCGCGGGTGTCGACCTTGACCTTGGTGCCCTGCTCGAGGAAGAGCGGGACGGCGATCTCGGCGCCGGTCTCGAGGGTGGCCGGCTTGGTGCCACCGGTCGAGCGGTCGCCCTGGAGGCCCGGCTCGGTGTAGGTGATCTCGAGGACGACCGAGGCGGGCAGCTCGACGTACAGGACGCTGCCGTCGTGGCGGGCGATGACCGCCTCCTGGTTCTCCAGCATGTACTTGGCGGCGTCACCGACGACCTCCGGCGCGACCGGGATCTGGTCGTAGGTGTCGGGGTCCATGAAGACGAAGTCGGTGCCGTCGTTGTACAGGTACTGCATCGTGCGCTTGTCGACGTTGGACGTCTCGACCTTGGTGCCGGCGTTGAAGGTCTTGTCGACGGTCTTGCCGCTCGTGACGTTCTTCAGCTTGGTGCGCACGAAGGCCGGGCCCTTGCCGGGCTTGACGTGCTGGAACTCCACGACGCTCCAGAGCTGGCCGTCGATGTTGAGGACCATGCCGTTCTTGAGGTCATTCGTCGTTGCCACGGGTGTGCTCGCCTTCGCGTCGTCTCGGTCTGGTCTCCCACCGCTGCGCCGAGGGCGCGCGCGGGCCGCCCAGCATCCTAACCGTCGAACGCCTCGGACACCCACGCGCTCACGTCGGCGGCGGCCTCCTCGAGCACCGAGATGTGGTCGGCCCCCCGCACGCGCTCGTACGTCAGGTCCGCGCCCTGCGCCTCGTACTGCTCCGCCAGGCGGTCGCTGAGCAGCGGCGGCACCGTGGTGTCCTTCGTGCCGTGGACGACGAGGACCGGCACCTGCGGGTGCAGCTCCGCCGCGTCGTTGGCGCCGACGACCCGGCGGATGCGGGAGAGGTCGGCGTCGTCCCGCAGGAAGGTCGGCAGGTCCATGCCGCCGAAGGAGTCCTGCCGGAAGAGCTCGGCGATGCAGCGCTCCTCCAGCTGCGGCAGCAGCCTGCGGCCCGCGGGGCTCACCACGTCCTCCTCCGGCACGCCGGCGACGCGGGCGGCGGAGACGATGAGCGGACCGAGGAACCCCGAGCCCGCATCTGCCGCGGCGGCCCGCTCCTGCGCCGTCGTCCCCGCGGGCCGACCGCCGTCGGCCATCTCGACGACGACGCCGAGCTGGCTCGGCGGCGCCAGGGCGACGATCCCGGCCAGGTCGAGCCCGGGTGAGTACCCGGTGGTGAAGCGGCTCGTGAAGAGTGCCGCCTGGGCGCCCTGCGAGTGCCCCATGGCGACCCAGCGCGGGGAGAGGTCCGGGGAGAGCTCGTGCGCGGCCAGGACGATGTCGGTCATGGCCGCCCCGGCCGACTGCCCCATGAGGTACGGGTGCGGCCCCGGCGTGCCCAGCCCCTCGTAGTCGGTGCGCGCGACGGCGTAGCCGTCCCCGACGAGGTCCGCGGTGGCCCGGTCCATGGCCGCGGTGTAGACGCCGGTCTGCTGGTCCACCAGGGAGCGGGAGGGGGCGCACTCGTCGGCCATGCCGGTCGTGCCGTGGCCCCAGCTGATGACCGGCCAGCCGCCCTGCGGGGGCTCCCCGGCCGGCACGGACACCACCCCGGACACGGCGACGGGCTCCCCCTTCGCGTCCGTCGAGCGGTACATGACCAGGTGCGTCGTCCCGCCGATCGTCGGGCCGTCGACGACCCGGCGGGACCAGATGAGGCTGCCGTGGCGCCCTGCGGACAGCTGCTCCGCGCTCGTCGTGTAGAACGCCGCCCCCGCCGGGCCCTGCGGCGCCCCCGGCACGTCGTCGTCGCCGGCGCGCCACAGGACGAGGGCTGCGAGGAGGACCACGACGACGGCCGCTGCCACGAGCAGCCATCGACGCCGGCCGGCGCCCCACGAGGTCGTCATGCGGGGCATCCTCGCATCCACCCCCCGGGAGAGGCAGGATGGCGAGCATGAAGTCGAAGGTCGCCCTCGCCACCGTGCTCGCCGGCACCGCCGGGCTCGCTGCCCGGGACCTGCTGCAGAAGCAGCACTCCCTGAAGCGCAACTTCCCGGTCGTCGCCAACGCCCGCTACCTGCTCGAGCGCATCGGACCCGAGCTGCGGCAGTACATCGTCACGAGCAACGACGAGGAGCGGCCCTTCAGCCGGGACCAGCGGGCCTGGGTCTACGCCTCGTCCAAGATGGAGAACAACTACGTCGGCTTCGGCACGGACAACGACGTGGAGACGGTGGAGGGCTACCCGATCCTCAAGCACCGCACCTTCTCCGACGTCGCCGCGCCCACGGCGGTGCACTCCGCGGACTCCGTGGTCCTGCCGAGCGCCAAGGTCCTCGGGGGACCGCGTGGCCGCCGGCACGCGTTCCGGCCCAACTCGGTCGTCAACATCTCCGGCATGAGCTTCGGCTCGCTGTCCGGTCCGGCCGTCCGGGCCCTCAACGAGGGCGCCCGCCTCGCCGGCGCGCTGCACTGCACCGGCGAGGGGTCGCTCTCGCCGCACCACCGGCAGGGCGGGGACCTGATCTTCCAGATCGGCACGGCCTACTTCGGGTGCCGGGACGAGGAGGGCCGCTTCGACCTCGAGCGGCTCAAGGAGGTCGTGGCGTCCGCGCCGGTCAAGGCCATCGAGGTCAAGCTCAGCCAGGGGGCCAAGCCGGGGCTGGGTGGCATGCTGCCCGCGGCCAAGATCTCCGACGAGATCGCGCAGACCCGCGGTATCGCGCAGGGGCACGACTGCGCCAGTCCCTCCCGGCACACCGAGTTCGACGACGTCGACTCCCTCCTCGACTTCGTCGAGCGCGTCGCCGACGAGACCGGGCTGCCCGTGGGCATCAAGTCCGCGGTGGGCGACATGGGGTTCTGGCAGGAGCTCGTGGACACGATGGCCGCGGACTCCTCCCGCGGCGTCGACTTCGTCGTCATCGACGGCGGCGAAGGGGGGACCGGCGCTGCCCCGCTCGTCTTCAGCGACGCGGTGGCGCTGCCCTTCCGGCTGGCCTTCACCCGGGTGTACTCGGTCTTCGCCCGCGCGGGCATCACCGACCGGGTCACCTTCGTCGGGTCCGGCAAGCTCGGCCTGCCCGAGAACGCGCTCGTCGCCTTCGCCCTCGGCTGCGACATGGTGCACGTGGCCCGTGAGCCGATGCTCGCGCTGGGCTGCATCCAGGCACAGCGGTGTCACACGGACCACTGCCCCACCGGTGTCGCCACGCAGAACCCGTGGCTCGTCCGGGGGTTGGACCCGACGCTCAAGGCGCAGCGCGTCAACAACTACCTGCGCACCCTGCGCCGCGACCTGCTCAAGGTCTCGGAGGCGTGCGGCGTCTGGCACCCCGGGCTGCTCACGGTCGACGACGTGGAGCTGCTCCTCGGCAACCGCGCGGCCACCCCGCTCGGCGAGGTCTACGGCTACGAGCCCGGGTGGGGCGCCATCAGCGACGAGGACGCGGCCGCGATCATCGAGATCATGTCGCGGACCGCGCCCCGTGGTGGGACGAGCAGGGAGCGGACTACTTCACCTCGCGCATGAGGACCCGGTGGGTCCCGATCGCCAGCGGGATCCCGACCCAGACGGCGGTGGCGGTCGCCAGCTGCGCCCAGCTCTCGCCGGTCATGCTGCCCTCGGTGAGAGGCGCGGCGACGAGGTTGAGGTCGAGCCAGCGGGCGACATCGCCCATCCAGCCGATCGTCGCGGTGAGGACCGTCCACACCGTCGGCAGCACGAGGCTGGTGACGATGGCGACCGGGGTGTTGAGGAAGGCTGCGCCGAAGGCGACGCCCTGGAGGGTGTAGACGAGGCCGGCGAGGACGATGCCGACCAGCGAGATGCCGGTCAGGGTGAGCTCCCCGCCCGCGAGGAGCGTGCCGAGGACGGCCGCGGCGCCGGCGGCGGCGAGCAGCACGAGGCAGAGCACCAGCGCCCCGGCGACCTTCGCAGCGAGCACCCGACCGCGCCGTGGCACGAGGGCGAAGGTCACCAGCCCGGTGCGGTGGGCCCACTCCTGGGTCGCCGACATGATGCCCACGATCGGCAGCAGGAGCATCGTCGGCATGACGATCAGGCCCAAGAAGGTCGGGAAGGCCGTGCCGCTCCCCTCGCCCCAGACGACGAGGCCGGCAGCGACGAGGAAGCTCATCCCCGCCATGACGACGAGCATCCACGTGCCGGCGCGGGTGTCGACCATCTTGCGCAGCTCGAGGCCGACGAGCCGGGCGAAGGGGATCCGGTCGCCGGAGACGTCGACCGGCGCGGACTCGGACGTGGTGGGTGCGGTGGGTGCGGTGGCGGCGCTCATGCGGCCATCCCCTCTCGGGACTGTGCGGCGGTCAGGGCGAGGAAGAGCTCCTCGAGGCCACCGGCGGAGCCGCTGGCGAGGTCGGTGAGGACGATGCGGGCGTCGAGCGCGATGCGACCGACCGCCTCGCTGCTCGTCGCCGCCAGCAGGCCGGCGGGGCTGGCGGTGACCTCGATGCCCGCGGTGGTCAGCGCTGCGGCCAGGGCCGCGTCGTCGGTGGAGCGCACGCGCGTGCCCTGCTGCTGCAGGAGCTGCTCGACGCTGCCCTGGGCGACGATGCGCCCGTGGCCGATGATGACGAGCTCGTCGGCGACGACCTGCACCTCGGAGAGCAGGTGCGAGGAGAGCAGCACGGTGCCGCCGCGGTCGGCGAAGCCGCGCAGCAGCCCCCGCATCCAGTGGATGCCCTGGGGGTCGAGCCCGTTGGCCGGCTCGTCGAGGACGAGCACCTCGGGGTCGCCGATGAGCGCAGCGGCCAGGCCGAGGCGCTGGCGCATGCCGAGCGAGTAGTTGCGCACCCGTCGACCGGCCTCCTGGTCGGTGAGACCGACGGTGGCGAGCCCGTGCTCGACGGCGGTCGGCCCGACGCCGATCGAGCGGGCGGCCAGGGTGAGCACCTCTCGTCCAGTGCGGCCGGGGTGCTGGGCCGAGGCGTCGAGCATGACGCCGACGTGGCGGCCGGGGTTGGGCAGGTCGGCGTAGCGCCGGCCGAGGACGAGCGCCTCGCCGGAGGTCGGCGGCGTGAGGCCGGTGACCATCCGCATCGCGGTGGACTTGCCCGCGCCGTTGGGGCCGAGGAACCCGGTGACGCTACCGGGGTGGGCGGTGAAGGAGATGTCGTCGACGGCGGCGAAACCGCCGTAGCGCTTGGTGAGGTGGGTGAGCGTGATCATGGCTCCCACGATGCGACGGCGGGGGCGAAGGGGACATCGCCCGCGGGTCTCGACGGCTCCCCCTCCTCAGGTAGGGGGGCGCCGGCGTGCGGCCCCCTCCCTGGGGCTGATGTCGTCGGGGTCGGGCTGCGCCTACGGTGGCTCCGTGACAGCCACAGCCCAGCGCGAGGAGCGCGTCCCGGACCGGCTCACGTGGTGGGACACCACGTGGCGGGTCGTCGTCGCGCTGCTCCTGGGCGGGCTGCTGTGGCTCGTCACGGCCGCGATGATCTTCTCGGACAGCGGTCTTGAGCCGAGCGTGCTGAGGGGCCTGTGGTTCGTCGTCGTCGACCCGCTCCTCGGTCTCCTCGCCGCGGCTCTGCTCCTGCTGCGCCGTCGGTGGCCGGTCCCGGTGACCACCGCGACGACGGTGCTCGCCGGCGTGTCGATGGTCGCCGCGGGAGCGCAGACCGTCGTGCTCGTCTCGCTCGCGACCCGCCGGCGCTGGCGCGAGATCCTCCCGCTCGCCGGGTTCACCGTGCTCGCGAGCCTCCTCGCGACCCGGGTCGTCTACCCCGACCCCAAGGCGCTGCCGCTCTGGGTGGAGGCCCTCGTCACCCTGCTCGTCATCGTCGTCACCGTGGCGGTCGGGTACGCCATCGGGTCGCGCCGGGCACTCGTGGCCTCGTGGGTCGAGCGGGCCCGCTCCGCGGAGTCGGAGCAGAGCGCGCGCGTCTCCCGGGCGCAGACGGCAGAGCGCTCGCGCATCGCCCGCGAGATGCACGACGTCCTCACCCACCGCATCTCCCTCATCACGATGCACTCCGGGCTGCTCACCTACCGCGAGGACCTGCCCGAGGCGGAGCGGCGCGAGGCGATCGCCGCGATCGACACCAACGCCCGCGCCGCGCTGACCGACCTGCGCGAGGTCCTCGGGGTCCTGCGCGACGAGGACGTGTCCCTCCCCCTTCGCCCGCAGAGCACCCTCGCCGACGTGCCGGAGCTGCTCGAGGAGGCCTGTGCCGGGGGAACCCGGGCGGCGTTCGACGACGGCGGCATCGACCCGACGGCCGTGCCCGAGACGACCGGACGCACGGTCTACCGGGTCGTGCAGGAGGGCCTGACCAATGCCCGCAAGCACGCGCCCGGGGCGGCCGTGGCGGTCACGCTCGGCGGCCGCGCCGGCGGCACGCTGCGGGTCGAGGTCGCCAACCCCCGCGCCGTCGGCCACCAGGCGCCGGCACCAGCCTCCGGGCTGGGTCTCCTCGGGCTCGCCGAGCGCGTCGAGCTGGCCGGCGGTGAGCTGGCGCACGGCTGGCACCCCGACGGGATGCACCGACTCGTGGCCTCGCTACCGTGGCCGGCGTGAGCCCGCCCATCTCCGTCGTCCTCGTCGACGACGACGCCATGGTCCGCACCGCGCTGTCGATGATCCTCGGCGGGGCGCCGGAGATCACCGTCGTCGCCCAGGCCGGGGACGGCCGGCAGGGGCTGTCGGTCATCGCCGAGCACGCGCCCGACGTCGTGCTCATGGACATCCGCATGCCGCGCCTGGACGGGTTGTCGGCCACCGAGGAGCTCGTCCGCAGCGGGGCGCCGAGCAAGGTCATCGTCCTCACGACCTTCGACGCCGACGACGACGTCATGCGCGCGCTGCAGCACGGGGCGGACGGATTCCTGCTCAAGGACACCCCGCCGGACCGGATCGTCGAAGCCGTGCGGCTCGTCGCGGCCGGGCAGTCGATCCTCTCCCCGAGCGTCACGTCCCGGGTCCTGGAGTCCGTGCGCGGGGCCTCCCGACGCGGGGCCGACGCGTCGCGTGACACGGCCCGGTCCCGCCTGGCGCTGCTCACCGAGCGGGAGCTCGACGTCGCCCGCGCCGTCGGCGCGGGCCTGTCCAACGCGGAGATCTCGGCGCAGCTCTACCTGAGCGTCGCGACGGTCAAGGCCCACGTCGGCCGCATCCTCGACAAGCTCGACGCCGACAACCGGGTCCAGGTCGCGATCACCGTGCACGAGGCCGACCTCGACGCCCCCTGACCCTGCATTCCCCTAGGGCAATGCAGACCTGAGCGCGCATTGCCCTAGGTGTTGCGGGGCATGAGGTTGGTGACACGAGGAGGGGCG
>NZ_JBDIVG010000002.1:0-20161 GCF_039631275.1 Janibacter sp. LM | reverse complement strand
GGCTGCGTGACCCAACCTGTCACCTGATCGTGCAGCAGTCCCACCTTCCTGTTCGGGATCTTGGAGATCCTGTGGCGTGAGCACGACGGTGGCGTCGTCGATGGTGAGCGTTTCGCCGACGCGCTCGAAGACTTGGCCGAGTCGCGCACGCGCCACATGCTGGCGTCGGGCTCCGACTCGGTGCTCGACACGGGCACCGCAGTACCTCACTACATCCTCAACTACTTGGACTACGCGCTGTGGCGAGGGATGACGACCAGAGCCTTGACCGACAAGGATCTCTTCGGCGCGGGGCAAACTGGGTCCCCACGCGTCCCGGACGTCAGCACCTACAGGTTTCGCTACCGCAAGTCGATCGAGCACTTCTATCCCGTTCAGCCCAGCGAGCGACATGGTCAATCCACGTTGCCGCACGATCAGGTCAACCGCTTCGGGAACCTGTGTCTCATGACGAGCTCGGAAAACTCGCGCCGAAACAACCTCGTCGCGACCGCCAAGGCCGAGGAGTTCGGGTCGGGAAACGAGGCCCTCAAGTTCGAACTCATGGCCGCGATCACCGCTGCGGACCGCGCGTGGGGCATACCCCAGATCACCGCGCACGGAGCTGCCATGCGAGCGATCCTTCAGATGCCTCTGCGCGACCTAGGCCGATCTACGACCGGTCCGCCGGGTCTGGTCGAGCAATAGACGGGACCCGTACCCATGTCCGCCAGTCGCGGCACGACACGCTCATCTAAGGCACGATGTCCCATGAGCTGGATTTCAGCGTCCGTTCAGAGCCTTCGGTAGTAGTCGCGGATGACGACAGCCATCCGCTTGCGCCGCTCAGTCAAGAACTCGCGATAGTTATCTGCAGTGACGTCACCGAGCCCGGCAGGCACGGCGTTCTCAACCAGGTTCCTAGCGAGGTCTTCAGCCGAACTGATCTCTCCCAGCACCAACACGCCGGTCTCGATCTGCCTCTCGACCTCAGCCATGTACGCAGCCGGGGGCTTGTTGCTGATCGAGATGTTGATCGACGTCTCCGTCAGGGCGAAGTTCGCCACCTGGTTGTAGTCACCGCGGTCCGGGAACCCGTTCTTCTGCAGGTAGTCCTTGGGGACGATGTGGTGGATGTCCCCGGCCTGCTGGTGCATGGCCGCGACTGTGACCCCCTTGGAGAGGAATCCACGAGCGTTCCCGGCGACCTGGGCGGCAAGGAACGTCTGGAAGAAGGGGCTGGCCGTGCTGGTCGTCTCCAGCGATGCCGGCAACGTGACGTTCCAGAAGGCGTCGGACAGCTCGGACTCCTCAATCTGCTTGAGGTAATTCGCTGCGCCTTGCTCGCCGATCCGGCGGATGTCCTGCTCCCAGGTGGATTCGAAGCTGCCGGAGTGACGCCCGGTCAGCATCGACATCACGAACCAGCGCTTGACGATCCGTTTGCGCTCGCCCTCAGACATCGATGTGTCGTTCCTGAGCCGCAGATAGAGGGCGTAAGCGAAGTTGAGTGCGTTCTTGGAGTTGATCATGCCGTCGACGATGAACCCGGCCGACTTGATAAGCATCAGGAAGTTCTGGAAGTGGTACCTGCTGACGATTTGGAGCAGCGTCTGCTCCAGCTTGTCGTAGGCCACGGGGATGCGCTCCTCGTCGACCTTGCGGGTCTCTGGATCACGGCCGGACAGTTCGCTGACGATGCTCGATGCCTTGCCCCGGTTGAAACCAAGAAGGCCAGCGACACGGATGATGTCGCCGTACGCCGGGTCGTAGAGGTCTTCCGAGTCGTCCTTGAGCCAGGTGATCTTCTGCAGGTATGGCGTCGCCGCGAACTCCTCGTCGTTGCCCCTGATGTCTTCGTAGGCGTGCGGCGCCACTGCAAGGTGGCAGAAGTAGTCGATCAACTTGCGGATGTTTCGTCCCCGGTCGCCATAGGTGGCGATTTTGCTCATCGCGAAGTCGGCGCTGCTCAGTGGCACGCCCTTGGAGTTGATGCGGATGAAGATCTCGGACACCGTTTCGACATCGAGATCATCTGCGAGGCCGATGATGCCGATCTGAGCGTTCTTGATCCCCTCGAGCCGACCCAGGTTGGCCTCGAAGACCGAAGGGTCGACGTCGGGGTTGCGCTCTAGGTACTGACGGGCGAACGACAGATGTGACCCGGAGTTGAAGAACTCGCTGATGTCGGGGATCCACTGCGGGTTCTTGCCGATCACGGGCGTAAGGGTCGCGAACTCCTCCGTGATCGGGTTGAACGCAATGACGATGCGCACCGACTTGTAGCGCTTGTTGATCACCGGGAGACCAGCGACGGCGGCACGCAGCGCCGTGATCCGCTGCTGCCCATCGATCAAGATCTGCTGGTGCGCGGCGACCTGTCCGCCCTTCAACTTCGCACCGACCGACTGCCAAGTGATCAGGTAGCCGACCGGGTAGCCCTTGTAGAGGGAGTCCATCAGGTCGCGGACCTTCACGCTGTCCCACACGAACGGACGCTGCAGCTCGGGAATGGCGATCTTGTCGCCTCTCACATCCGCCAGAAGCTGCGTGACCGCCGATTGCGTCACGGAGTACTTCGCCACGTCGATCCCCTCATCATCCCGACACCAGTTCCATCAACTTGGAGTAGCTGTCCGCCACGTCGTACTTCACCTGGCCCTCGAACTTCTTGTTGACCTCATCGAAGAACTTCCGGGCACACTCGATCTTGGCCTCTTCGACGCCCTTGAGTTGCAGGGTCGAAAGGGATCCCTTCGTCTCGGCGACGAAGTACACGTGCTTGACGGAGCCCTCAGTGAATGCGATGGCCCAGTCGGGGTTGTAGTCCCCGACTGGCGTCGGGATGAAGAACCCTCGAGGCAGCTTGGCGTAGACCGCAACCTCAACACTCGTGTCCAGCTGCGTGACGAAGTCACGTTCGACCTTTGAGTCCGTGACGACGTAGTCGTACACGTGCTTCTTGAGCTTCTCCCCTGCCTTGGCGAAGTCCTGGGCAGTTTGGTTCTCCGTGAAGATAGCGGTGTCGAACCGATCTTCCAGCGCGTCGTAAGCCAGGTGCTCGACGATGACAGTGGCCTTCTGCTCGTTGATCAGTCGCGCGGCCTCTGTGATGAACTGCTCGGGGTTGAGGCGGAACTTGGCGAAGGTGTTCGGGTTGACTCCGCCAAGGATCGCGGCAGCGGTGCGTCGGGTCAGCTGGGTCTTCTCCGTGATCTCCCCGAGGAGGTCGTACTTCACCTGAGAGCCGGCCGATGCCTTCTCGGTCTGGGTCGAGGTCGTCGAGACATCGAATCCGGTGCCGTCGGCCAGGTCATCTGCCTCCAGCGAGTTCCGCTGCTTGCCAGCCTGTATGACGTACTGCAGTGAGGCCACGTTCAGGTGAATGTCGAGAGCCTTCACACACTTGGCGATGAGCTCTGGTGAGTCGAACTCCACTTGGTAGACGGCCTTGTGGTTGATCCGGCCCCACAGTTCCTGGAACTCCTTCTTCCTGAAGTTCTCCTCGTTGAGTGGGATCTTCTTGGGCTTGCGGTCGTTGGTCGGCGTGGGGATGTCGATGTAGAGAGCGTCGACCAGAGGCCAGACGTAATCGATGACCGGCTTGAGTACTTCAAACGTCGGCTCCGCGAGCGTGCCTGCCTCCTTGTCCCTCTTGTAAGGCTCGGAGATGGTGTCATCGTCGTTCAGGTAGTCGTTCTTCACGAGGTACTTGTAGAGCGCCTTAGCCAGCCCTTCCTCGACGACCGACTCTCCGTCTGGGGTGTGGATGGTCTTGCCCGTGAAGAACTTGGCGCTGGCCTTGCGCGGGCGCGCAGCCAGCGACTCCGCAATTTCCTTCTGGAGGCCTGCCACAAAGTCGGTGTACGACTCATCAGTGACGACCGTCAGTTCATTGATGTCATGAACTGTGACGGGGTTGTCCATCCGCTCGCCGTGCTGGTCGACGGACAGTCGCAGCCCGCGCCCGATCTCCTGACGGCGAGAGATGGTGTTGTCGCTCTTCTTGAGCATGCCCATGACGAAGACGTTGGGGTTGTCCCAGCCTTCGCGCAGTGCCGAGTGGGAGAACAGGAACCGCACGGGTTCTTCGAAAGAGAGCAGGCGTTCCTTATCCTTGAGGATCAAGTCGTACGCCGCGACGTCCTTGGACTGGCCCTTCTCGTCACCGGTCTTGTGCACAGCGCCGTCGACGAGGTGCTTGCTCTTCTTGTCGATGGAGAAGTAGCCCTGATGGACCTCGCGGGGCTTGTCGCGGCTGAGGTACTTCCTGTAGGCAGCCGTTGCGTCGTCGAGTTCCAGCTCCCGGAGCACCTCCTCGACGAGCGCGGCGTACTCCTCCTCGAACAGTCGGGCGTAGTCGCCCAAGGTGTCCTCGCGATCGTAGTCGCGGTACTTGGCGACCTCATCGATGAAGAAGAGCGAGAGGACCTTGACGCCCTGACTAAAGAGCTCCCGTTCCTTGTCGATGTGCGCCCGGATGACCTCACGGATCTGGATGCGACGCTTGGTCTCCTCGGTGACGTCGCGGTCGGCGAGCTGTCCAGCTACGACAACGTCCCCGTTGCTCAGCATGATCGTGTCGTCGATGGCATTCACGTCGGTCACCACGAGGTCCTTGTAGGCCTCGATCCCGTTCGCGAGGTCGTGCAGTCGTGTGCCCTTGGTGACGCGCTTGAGCTGCCGCTTGATCGGACCGCCCTTGGTCTGGACTTCCAGCTCGACACGGGCAGTGGGCGGCTGGCCCTTCTTCACCTCGATCGCATCGAGGTAGAGGTACGCGGTGGACCCAGCGAGCCCCTTGACCGAAATCCCGCGTACAGCGATCTTCTTCACGAGCTTCTGGTTGTACGCGTCGAGCGCGTCGAGACGGTGGACCTTGGTGTGCTCGACCTTGTGGGTGGCCGAGTAGCGCAGCACCATCAGGGCGTTGAAGCGCGACAGAGCTTCCAGCGATTTGGCAGCGCCGATCTTCTGCGGCTCGTCGATGATGACGATCGGCCGGTTGGCGCTGATCACGTCGATCGGCCTACGCGATTGGAAGTCGTCCAGCACGTCATAGATGCGCCGATTGTCCTTACCCGTCGCGTTGAAGGCCTGGATGTTGATGATCATGACCTGCACGCCCGCGTCGGAGCTGAATCGCTCGATCTCATGGAGCTGCGAGGAGTTGTAGATGAACGATCGCGGCTTCGTGCCATAGGTCTGCTGGAAATGCTCCGCCGTGACCTCGAACGACTTCTTGACGCCCTCGCGGATCGCCACGGACGGCACGACGATGATGAACTTCGACCACCCGTAGCGCTTGTTCAACTCCATGATCGTCTTGATGTAGACGTAGGTCTTGCCAGTACCTGTCTCCATCTCGATGTCGAGGTTGGGCGCACCTGGCGCGGCCTTGCTGTCGACGACCTTCGGCGCCAGCGGCAGGTTCCGGGAATTCTGCACCTGGTGCAGGTTTGCGAGCAACTGCGTCGCCGAGAGTTCGATCTCGGCGTTGCGCAGGCCAGAGTCAGGGGTCGTGCTGGTCTCGAACAGGGCTGGTGCCGCGTTGGGCTTCACCTTGCCGGGGTCGATTCGGTACGAAATGCCGGTACGACGCGGCTGACCTGCGAACACGTCGACGACCGAGTCGACTGCATCGGTCTGGTACGGCTGGATCTTGAACTGGAGCTTCATCAGTTCAGATGGCCTTGACAGACGTTGCGGGCGAGAGCTCCTTGAAGATCTGCTCCGCATTGATCCGTGCATCATCGGAGGCGAAACCTGAGTCGCGGAAGACAGCGCGCAGTGGCTCCTGCTTGGCGAGTGCGCGAACAAGCTCAACCGTGACCTCCTCGTCGAAGCACGCGACGAGCGCACCTTCATCTACGACGTACACCGTCTGCCCCTCGACCTGCCCGGCCTCGATAGGGAGTGCTAGGTCAAGGCCCCAGTCAAGCAGCACCTGGAACAGAAGGTCTTCACCGGTGCGGCCCTGCTTTACGCTGTCCTCGAGACCGTCCAGTTGCTCCTGGTCTGTGTCGTCGGGGGTTCGGAGCACGTCGGCCATGTTCGTCGTGTCGACGGCCAAACTCCGAAAGCCGACGTCCGTTCCCGTGCCTCCGCTTTCATGATCGCCTTGGATCGCCGAACCCACGCGACGAAGCCGATCGCGAGCGATTTCAGCGATCGTTGCGTATCCAGCCTTGGCGGCCTCAGACTTCGGGTCCGGCACCTCGTCGAGTTGCACCAGAATGAACCTGCGCTGGCTACCTTCGGTGGCGTTCAGGTCCATGACGGCGTGGCCGGTCGACGCCGAGCCGGCGAAAAAGTCCAGAACGATGTCATCTGGACCGGTCAGATACGAGACCAGACGACGAAGATCTCGCCAGTTCTTGGGGTTGTCGAACACCCGCCCGCCCATGAGGGCATGGAACTCGACGGCTGCCGTCTGCGCGTAGCTGAAATTGACCGATCGCATCACAAGGCCGTCGGACTCGAACAAGTATCGAACCTGGCGTGGAAGCGTGGACTCATCCGGACCGAAACCAACCCGCCCTTCGGCTACCGCTCGGTCAAACGATTCTTTCTTCGGATAGCGCCACCCGCCATCGGGGATCTTGCACGGCTTGCCCGTCACAGGGTGCAGCACCTCGTACTTCGGGCCACCGCCACCCGGCCAAGAGATGTTCCCATCATCACGGAACGGCCCCCGCGGCCCCACCTTGCTGTATCGCCCCAGCTTGCGGCGTTCATCGTCTGCCGCGAACGCGGCCGCCCACTTTCGCCAGGCGGCTTGAATCGAATCCCAATTCGTCCCGTGCTTCCGCCCGAGTTCGCGGATTAGCTCGCGCGCCTCCTGTACACCTGGCTGCGGCTCGCGGAGTCGGGTCTCCGCGGCAGTCAGCGTCGCCTTGTCGCGGGTGTAGACCAGCATGTACTCGTGGCCGACCGAGAAGAAGCGCGCATCGTTCTTTCGGTTGCGATCCCAGACGAGGACGGCGAGCTTGTTGTCTGAGCCCATCACCTCGTCGAGGAGCAGTTCCATTGCGGCGAACTCGGCGTCGTCGATGCTGACGACGATGTAGCCGTCCTCGGTGAGGAGATTCCGAGCGAGGCGCAGGCGCGGATAGATCATGTCGAGCCAGTCTGAGTGGAAGCGTCCCTTGGAGTCGGGGTTCGCCACGAGCCTCGCGCCGCCACCATCGACCTGACCCGAGCGCTCGAGATATTCGCTAGTCGATTGGGCGAAATCGTCCTCGTAGAGGAAGTCGCTGCCTGTGTTGTACGGCGGTTCCCTCGACGGTTCAGGCGTGTTGCATGGGGCTCGGCAGGGCACTGGCCTCACGGGTCACCAACCCGTTGGGGGGGTTAGACCTCGCGAGTACCGCGCACGGCCATCCAGGTCACCAGCCGCACCTCATGGAGCTCGACGTCGGGGAGCGGTTCACGTGGGGGTGGTGCCGTGATGCCCGCCTCCTCCAGAACGTCGGTGATCAGGTCGATGCGTTCTTCGTCCGTGCGCCCTTCGTTGAGGGCACGCCGCATCTGGCGGGAAACCTTCGCGGAGGGGACGCTGCGGAGTCGGTTCGCGAGGTCGATCTGCCTTTCTCGTCCGAGATATCCACCAGCGCGGAAGACCAGCTGGTGGGCGTCGCGGAAGGACAACGGCATGTCGGGCTGGAACGCGTTCGGGTCGGTGAGCTGGCTCCAGGTGGTGAAGGCATCGGTGCGCGCGACTTCCCAGGCATCGAAGGCACGGTCGTAGACGAGCTCGTCGAGCCATCGTGGTGTGCTCACGCTGCCAGGGTCGGCAACGCGCAGCGAGATCAGTGTGTCACCGGAGATCCGAGGGTTCCCCGTGTCGTCGTGTGTGAGGCTCCAGTTCTCGTCAACCGCGACGTATCGGAACCAGGGGTTGTGGCTGTCGCCGATGCGGATGCAGAAGACGTACCCGTTGCCGTGCACGGCTGGGTTCTCAAATCCGCTTCCCGACCCGTAGGGGAGGGAGAGGATCTCAGTCTTGGTGGTCGTGTCCGTGGTGAAGGCTCCGTGGAGCCGGCGCCGGTACTCCTCGCCGGAGAGGGACGCACTGGAACCGCCAGCGTCGAGGAGTTTCTCGAACTCGTCGGTGACGTGGTCGTCCGTGAGGTTCACCTCGTGCCCGGGGCCGCGGCCCGGCAGGACTTCTCCAGCGCCGACCGCGGCGTCGGCCAGGGCGAGCTTGTTCTGGAGTCGTTCCTCGAGCCTGAGCAGGTCGTCCAGGCGTTCACTGGGAAAGAACAGCCCGAGGTGGACGTAGTCGTGCTGGGACCCGATGCGGTCGACGCGGCCGTGGCGCTGGACGATCCGCATGGGGTTCCATGGCAGGTCGTAGTTGATCATCTGTCCGGCTTGTTGCAGGTTCATCCCTTCAGCGAGGACGTCGGTGGCGAACAGGATGTCGTACTCGTCCTTGGCCGTGGGCTCCCCGTTGGCGTTGCGCGGGCCGGCCGTCCTGGGTGCGAATCCGGCGATGGTTGAGGCACGTCCGCCCTGGTCGACGCCGCCGGACTCGCCCCGTTCGTGCACCTTGGCGTAGGCGCCCATGATCGGAGGTGCGACCCTGCCCCGATAGTCACTCAACGGTGACCCGGGTGGCGCCGCGTCGATCGCGGCGACGACGGCCTCATGGATCGCGATGACCGTGTCGGAGAACGCAGAGAAGATGATGACCTTGCGCCGGTCCCCGTGCGTGACGCCGCGGGCGTCGATGCGACGCGCCTGCTCGGCGATCTGAGTGAGCTCTGCGACAAGCTTGTCGACCTTCGGCTCCGTCCCGCTCAGGGCCTTGCTGGCGAGGTCGCGCAGGTAGCGTAGGAGAGCGATGTCGGAACGCACGTCTGCTTCAAGTTCGGCGACGTGGTAGCCGCTGGCTGCGTCTACCTGCTCGTCGTCGTCGAATGCTTCCACGAACGCGTCGAGGTCGTCGGAGTCTGAGGAGACCCAGTCGTTGAGCGCTTCCCCCTTCAGGACGTATCCCTGGTGCAGGGCGCCCAGGAAGGACTCGTGGGACACGATCATGCGCTCAAGCGACGCGTGTAGCGCGTCAGGGCTGGACTCGAGCCGTTTCAGCAGACCGGAGCGGAGCAGGCCGGCGTTGGTGATCTGGTACTCCAGCAGGTCCTGGTCGAGGGTGTACATGCTGGACAGGTACCTGGCGAGCATCAGACGCTTGGGGTCGAGGGAGCGGTCTTCCCACGCCTTGGGCGCGTGGGGATCGGTGGGGTCGTCGAGGGCGTAGACCATCGCGTCGATGAGTTCCAGCCCGTCCTGGTCGATGTCGTAGTCGAGGCGGCGCACCTTCGGCTGGGGGAACTTGATGGTGGTCGTCTTCCCGTCTGGGCCGACGATCATCTCGTTGGTGTAGTGCTCCTTGACGAACTTTCGGGTGCGGCGCACTGCAACCTGGTCCATCAGGTCGAAGAGGTGCTCTGGGGTGAGGTTCGCGGGGTCGATCGCCTGGGCGTGCTTGATGTACTCCCGGATGCTGGGGATGCCCAGGGATGCGAATCGGGCGTCGTCACGGATGAAGTACTTGATCAATGTCTCCAGGTCCGCAAGTGAGTTGTTGACCGGTGTCGCGGTCAGCAGCACGACCTGTTTCGGCTGGTTGCCGGCGGTGATGACGCGGTCCACTGCTCCCGAGCGTTGTGCAGAGGAGTTGCGTAGGTTGTGTGCTTCGTCGATCACGACCAGGGAGTAGTCCTCGATCTCCTGCATGAACGCGTGATGACCTGGGTGGCCGGGGTCGAGGCGGTTGCGTACCTCCTCGTAGGAGTAGACCTTGACCCATCGGGAGAAGTCGTGCTCGTGCAGGAAGGGCTCCCACATGGATGTCTTCAGGGCCGCAGGGGCCACGATGAGCACGCGTTGCCGATTGATGTTGGCAGTCCGGTAGATGACCTCGCCGGCCAGGTACGTCTTCCCGAGGCCGACCTCGTCGGCGACGAGCACGCCGCCGTGCTCGTCCAGGAGCCGCTCCATCCGCACAACCCCGTCGGCCTGGAACCGGGTCAGGTTCAGACCGGTCTTGATATGCGGATTCTCGTCATCCAGGTGCGCTCCATAAAGCTCCCACAGCATCCTCAGGTAGATGAGCCATGGGTCGTGTGGATCCCACAACCGCCCGTACAACGCGGCCAGATCGTACGGATCACTCACTGCCCAGAAACGTTCGAACCACTCGTGCACCTTGGCGGCAGCATGAGTACCCCCACCCGTTCCGAGGTTCAGCTCGGCATTCAGCGCCAGGCCTGCGTAGGTCATGTTCGAAGAGCCGGCGATCGCGGCTTGGGTCGCAGAGTCCTCCACCAGGTATGCCTTGCCATGGAGGAATCCACCGGTGAACCGCCGAACCTCCACCCGTGCTGTCCCATCCGGGTTGAGATGACGCAGCCACTCCACCATTCGTCTCGCGTCCGCGTCTGGCTGCCGTGCGAAGCCCATGGTGTCCCGTTCCATGGCGAGCCAGTCGTCGTGCTGCTCGACCGCAGCGCTGATTCGAGAGTCCATGGTCGCGTCATGGGCGCTGACGGCTCGGACCGCGCTCTGCTCCGGCTCTGCTCCGAGCAGCAGCCGGACCCGAGGTGCTCGCTCCAGCTCATCAGCAAGGAGGGCGAACCCGCCCGGGTTGATGTATGCCGTTGCAATCGCGAGGGGCGGCGGGCTCACCTTGTTGTCCCGCAGCAACCGGAAGAGCTCGTTCACCCGGTCAGCAACGCGGACCGTGGCCTCGCTCGCGAGGTGATTGGTCGCGAAGTCAGGCAACTGCGTCATGCTTGCCCCTTCCAGCGTGCGTAGTGTTCGAGGACTGCTTCCAATCGCGGTCGGTAGTTCCAGCCACGGTGGAAGGTGTCGAAGACGTGCTCGACCTGGTCCTCGGTCAGCCCATAGAGGAGGCTGACCAGTGCGTCGAGCTCGGCGATGAGATCGTCTTTCTCCGACTGGGTTGTCACCGACCCGACCGTGACGCCCACCTCGTTGGCCCACTCTTCATATCGCTCGTCGACCGCTGCGAGCAGGGCGGCAATCTGGACGATCCGCGCGGCGATCGGCGACTCGGTGTCGAGCATGGGGATGGGCAGGCCGTTGAGGATGTGCAGGTTCATTCCCATCTCGACGTACTTGCGCGCGTACCAGTCGAGTGGGATCGACGACAGGACACCGAGGAGGTACGCCTCGGCGGAAGCTGAGCCTTCACGTCGGTACAGGTAGGGCGCCTTGTTCGTCAGTGCGACGGTCGGTGGCACTAGCGCCGCGATCATCGTGCGAGTGTTGGTCGCGTTGGTGACATCTCGGAAGGCGATGCGCGGTCGACGCATCGGTAGCGTCTCCCGATCGTCTGCCCACTCCTTGGGTAGCCCGTGAAATGCAGAGCTCTTGAGCTTGATCTGACGCTTCCGCTTGGCCTGCAAGGCAGCTTCAATCTTGTCCTGGTCGCCATACGCGTAGACCTCGCCGGTGCTCGGGTTCCACAGGTCGAAGCCGGCACCGCCCAAGACCGGGACAGTACCTTCGGTGCCTGCGTCGAACGTGGACCGATCGTTGGTCGCATGAAACTCGGCCACCGGTCGGAAGTCCCAGTCCGGGCGGCGAGCGTCCAACCTCGGAGCCTTGCGGATGAGGTTGAGAACCTCGGCAGACTGCGGGCTCGCGATTTGCGGGATCGTGGACCCGGTTGTCACCTTCAGCGCCGATACCGCGACCTGGCCTAGTTCGTCGCGACCGGCTAGGAAGGATGTCTCGTCGAAAAACGGACCGCACACCTGCACGTACCCCGATGGTGTTTCGGATTTTCGAAATATCACGAGGGCGATCGAGTACTGGGGGTGGATGGGGAAGACCCACTGGCGGTTGTTGACCAGCGTGACGGCTTGGAGATCACCAAGGGCGAACATGGCTTCCCGCCACAGCTTGGGACCCGCGGCTCCCAAGAGCGAACGGGGGACGACGACCCCCATCTGGCCACCCTCCCTGAGTAGGAGGAGGAAGCGCCAAGCGAAGGCTTGGTAGAGGTCGATGTCGCCGGTCCCGAGCCCGGGGTAGGGGCCCTTGAGCATGGTCTGGCGGATCTTGCCGACGACTTCGCTGAGTTCCTCCAGTTGCGACACCATGTCGGGTCGCTCCTGTCGCAGCCGCTTGATCTCCGACTTGAGCTCGGCGGGCTTGAGTCCGAGCAGTCCGGGGCGTACGCGGAGCCAGAACTTGGGCTCCTCCACCATGAGCTCTTCCCACGGCGGGTTTCCGATGAGGACGTCGAAGCCTGGGTTGGATCGGAGGAACACCTCGGGGAAGAGGACGGGCATGTGCGCTGGTCGCAGCTCCTGGATGGTCTGCGTCACCTGTGGGGTGCGGGCAAGTTCGTTGATGTCGTCCTCGGTGAAGATCATCCCGGCATCGACGGCACCGACGCGGGCAGCGACGGCGACGTCAAACACCCGTTCCGCCGGTGCGGAAGCCTCACGGGCCTGATCGAGGAGCCGCGCGGACTCCTCGATCTCCGCCTTGTTGGCCTCACCGGCGTTGGCGAGATCGACCAAGAGTGTCTTGGCGGACGCGAGGGTGTCCGTGATCACGTCGTCGAAGAACCCGCTCTGGCCGGGGGCACGGTCAGGTTGGAGGACGTCCAGGGCCTCGTCGACCGTTCCGATCCCGGTCAGGGAGTCGGCATTGATGAGGCCGTGGTCGAGGTTGCTCATCGGGAGGCCGGGCACGAAAGTGTGGATCCAGAGCGCGAGACGTGCGAGCTCGACGGCCATCGGGTTGATGTCGAGCCCGTAGATGCACCTGCGGGCGACCTGTCGTCGCAGAAGGCCTATCTCGTCGACGTCAGACTTGGCGACGTCATCCGTGCCCAGAGCTTCCTTGGCGGCGCCGGCGAGCCGGAGCAGCTCGTCAGTGACGCCGGGTACGGCGTGCTGGGCGAGGAACGTGCGCATCAGCGCTTCGATCTTGTCGACCGCAGCGACGAGGAAGTGACCCGATCCCATGGCGAGATCGGCGACGCGGAAGTTGAAGAAGTCTCGGGCCGCAGCCGCTGGGTCGCCCTTGGTGAGGTGGTCGGCGATCCCCTCGAGGTGCGCGGTGAGTGACGGCACGAGAGATCGTTCGATGAGGTGGTCGACGACGACCTTCGGGGTGAAGTAGGACCCGGTTGCCTTGCGTTCGCCCGAGGCACTGTGGAAGTACACCGCGCCTGCTCTGACGTGGACCTCGTCCCCCTTCTTGGCGGGCACCCAGGCACCGTCGCGGTCGAGCGTGAGGTCCTGCTCGGCCTTGGAGAGTGAGCTTTCGAGCAGGCCCTCGTAGATGGTGCCGAACTCGCGCACGCTGAGGGACCGGAAGTCCACGGGTCCGTCTACACCGTCGCGGGTGGTGTCGATCAGCAGGTGCTTGAGGGCTGGCCCCATGGCTCGGTCCGGGATCTGGATCTTGGTGAACAGCGCGCCGTCTGGGGACCGTTCCGGGTCAGACGAGAACAGGCCTCCGTTGTACGCGGGGATCTGCCACTGGGCGTTGCCCTTGTCGATGGCGTCCCACACCTGAGTCAGGTCACGCCACAGGGTCGTGGAGTCGCCGAACTCATCGTCCGCGGCAGTGATGAGGCGTTGGGCGTTGGTCTTGAGGCTGTTCGCGTCGAAGCCTTCGTTGCGGCCGGACGGTAGCAGTCCGCGGTCTTCGGCGTATGCCTGAAACAGGAGGCGGAAGAGGATACGCAGCGTGACGCGGTACGCGGTCGCAAGGCCGTCGGCGTCGAGCCGCAGTTGTGCGTGCTTGGCGAGCTGGTGGGTGACCTCGACAGCGAGCGAGGGGATGATCTCCTCGTAGATCCGCTCCCGGAGTCGGTCTCCGAGCTCGGTGGCGTACCGGGTGCTCTCGGCCAGCAGTTGGTCTGTCGTGCCAGCTACGGCCAGAGCCTCTGCGGTGAAGATCAGCGGCAGCAGCCCCGCGAACGTGGCGTCGACCGTGGAGAGGTCGATCTCGAAGTAGGTTTCGGCCTGACCCTTGGAGCCGACACCGATACCGTCCCGGCCGGGGTAGAGGCGGATCTGGTCCTTGCGCAGGACGACCAGCCATGGGACCTCCTGCTGGGCCGCGACTGCCAGGCCATAGGCGACAGGAGACAGCTGGAAGCGAGGGCTCTTGGAGTCGAACTGCTCGGTGTCGTCGAGCAGGACCGCGACTGCGCGTGACGCATCGGTGGGGGTCGACAGCAGGACAGCACCGCCGGTCGCTGGCCTGGTCTTGAAGCCCAGAGCGTCGATGAGCTTTAGTCCGCGGGTGGTCAGCAGGGCGGCGCCGGCACGGTTGAGGTCGTCCCAGTCGTGACGCTGCGGAACGTTCTGGGTCAGGTGATGGGTGGCGAAGAGACCGCTGTTCGTGAAGCCTGCGACAGCGGTGGAGTCGTGGGCCTTCCGGAAGCCGGCGATGCGCTCGGTCGCCGCCAGGACATCAGGTTCCTCAAGAACCGATTGGAGTTGCCGTTGCGCCTGTTCCGTGGGCATCTCGATGGGTTGGGCCTGCGGATCCGGCCCGAAGAGATGAGTCGTCGAACCGTTGACGACTGCGACGACGAGCTGCAGCTGGGTCTTGCCGCGACGCGCAGCGAACAGGTCGCGAAGTGCCTGCCGCGAGGGTGGAGTCGCTGACCTCCCGACGGCGACCTGGACGCCCCCTAGGCCGAACGGGTCGGGCCCGATGAAGACCTTGTCCGTCGTGACGCCGGCATGAGCTGCGGGATCGTTCCAGTTGACGGTCTTGCTCGCGTCTAGATGCATTGGCCGGTTCAGCCTTTCGGGTCAGAGGGCGGCTCTTCGGCCGGTTGGACTGGTTCAGGGACCGGCCGGAGTGTCCGTGCCGGGGTGGGAGCAGCTGGGGCGCGGTTGGACTCGAGGGCCTCGACTGCGATGTGCCGCTCGAGCATCGCGATGGTCGATCTGGTCTCCCGCAGCTGTTCGCGCAGGCGGCGGTTCTCCGCGGTCAGGGTCTCGACGCGCTCCTTGAGCGCCCTGACGGGTTCGGGGTCGGTGCCGTGCGCGGCGATCCGGTCGCGGAACTCGGCCTGGAGGTCCTGGTGCCGGTGGGTGAGGATCCACCGTTTGACGCCGGCTTCCTCCGCCAGGGACTTGATGGTCAGCTTGCCGTCGGAGCGGACCGGCTGAGCCTCCAGCAGCCTGGTCATCGCTTCCCGGATGGCCCGGCGTTCTGGTCCGTGCTCGGTCATGACCGCCCGCCTTCTTGCCCTTCGTCGTGGTGGGCCGTGACGATGGCTTCTCGCCGGTCGATCTGGGCGCGGATACGGTGCCGCAAGGGTTCGGGCGTCATAGGCGAGTCGTGCTCCTCCTGCAGCGAGTCCAGCTCCGCCCGGAGCGCGGTGATGTGCTCCTCGGTGCGGGCGATGTTGGCGCACCGGTGGTCGCAGGCGGTCAGGTCCGGGGTAGTGGCCGCACCCGCGGTGGTGGTTATGTCCCTCCGGCAGAGGGCTTTGCGTGGGTCGAAGCAGCAGGCGAGGCTCTGGCCAGGTGCGTCGTAGACGCGCATGGCCGGGTTGGCCATGAGGGCAGCGGCCTGCTTCGTGGTGAGGGCGAGGCCCTGGAAGCGGTCACGGTACTCGTTGGCGGCGGCCCGGTAGCGGGCGGCCGCTGGGCCGCTGACGTGCGGGGGTGCCTGCAGGTGCTCGACGGCCCGGTGCAGGGTGTCGCTGAGGGCGAAGGCTTCTTCCATCGGGAACAGGTCCCGCAGGCCGGTCGAGGCCCTGCCTCCGTACCCGTCGGTGGTGGCCGCGTGCAGATGTCCGTACTGGAGGCCGAGGGCGACCCGACCGCCGGGACGGCGGTAGATGAACCAGGCCAGGGTGCGGCGCAGCCTGCGCAGGTTGATCGGTCCGTCAGGGTCCTCCGGGACGACGTCGTGGGGACGCTCCAGGTCGCTGGCGCGCTGGTTGCACCAGCTGACAAGGTGCTTGATCGCCTCGTGCACCCGTCTTGACGGAGGCCCGCCAGGATCGAGCTCGGTCCCGGTCACCCGGGCCTTGAAGAGGGTGTCGCTGAACAGCAGGTCACCGGCGTGCAGGCCCTCCATCACGGCGATGGCATCGGCGACGGGCTTGATGGCGACCCAGGGGTGTTCCCGGTCGACGCCCTCGGGAAGGCTGCGGCCCGCGGCGACAGCTGCCTTGTAGGTGCGGCCTGTGATCTGGTAACCGGTGGCAGGTGCGCCGGTGGTGCTGACAGTGGGTGTGCAGCAGCCGCGGCGCAGGCCCAGGACCTCATCGGCTCGCATCCCGGTCAGGTAGGCCACGGTGATCAGGCACGCCGTGCTGACTACCCGCCGATGGGCATCGACCTGGTCCGGGTCGAGTTCACCGCTCCACGGCAGGGACGCTCGACCGGACGGTCCGGGAAGAGTGGCACTCGGGCTCAGGCTGAGCCGGTGGAGCAGTCGTGGTGCCTCCTGGACCAGTCGCAGGCACCACACGAGCAGCGCTGACATGGTGGCCGGATGCACCGGGACCGACTTGTTCTCCGCGGTCCATTCGCTCTTGCCGATCACCTGCTCCATGCCCTCGCGTTCCCAGAACGGTTGCCTCAACCGGGCGCTGGGGCGCATGTAGGGGCTGAGCAGCCACAGTCGGCTGAGCACGAACAGGCGTCGGGACTTGGGGTTCTGCCCGACGGGTGCTGTGGCGACCTGGGCGGCGTACTCGCGCAGGTCGTCCTCGTCGAGCTGGGCCAGCTGGGGTGTGCCGCGGGTCGCCAGCCAGTCCAGGAACGGTTGCAGGTCGGCCCGCATCGTCTTCAGCGTCGAGGGTGCCAGCCGGCGGCGGACGCTGGCTGGACGGTCCAGCTGGTCCAACGGGGTGTCCTGGGTCAGGGTCAGGTAGAAGAAGTGCTTGATGTCCTCCCGGACGCCGGCCGGACAGCGCTCGAAGTCCAGGCGGATCCACCGGGTGGTCGGTCGCGGGCACAGCGGGCTCAGGTCCCAGACCTTGTCGCCGAAGACCGAGCCGCCGGGAACGATCGTGGCCCCGGCCGCTGGAAGCGACGCTCCAGACTGGGCCGGGAATCCGCCCAGGTGGTCCGGGGCCGCTGCTGTCGTCATGCGTCCAGGTCCCGTCGCAGGAGCCGTTCGATTACAGCCCTGTCGGCGTCGGTGGCCTCGTCGCGGGCGGTGGCACGCTCGCCCGGGGTGGTGCTGGACTCGAGCAGGTCCTCCAGCCGGTCCCGGTGCTCCCGGTAGCGGGCATCGAAGCGGGCAGGGTCGACCGAGGCGAGGTTGCCCAAGGCCTCATCCAGCAGGACCAGGCGGGGCAGGTGCGCGGGCGTGGCGACGGCGTTCGGGCAAGCCAGGCACATCAGGAAGGAGGCCGTGCAGGGATCTCCGTCCGGGCTGAACGGGCTGTGCGTGAAGTCCAGGCACGCGGTCGCCGCGGTGTCCAGCTGGCCGGAGCGGACGGCGCGTGCCGTCGTCGCCGGCAGGCCCAGATCCTGCACCGGCGCGTAACGGAGCCGCACCGTCTCGGTGGCGTGCTCGACGGCTTCGGCCTGGCCGTCAAGGATCACGTCCTGGTGCAGGTGGGCGGTCAGGGCGTCCGGGCGGCGGTAGACGTCCTCGCTGACCGCGGCGGAGTTCTGGCTGGACTTGCGGTTGATGACCTGCTCGGACAGACGCAGTCGGCCGAAGTGCAGGTGCAACAGTTCTTCGTCGTCGGCACGCAGGTCGGCGACCTGGTCCCAACGGCGAACCGCGCCGCCGTTGGTGAACCCGTCTGTCACGAACAACGTGGTGGGGTGGTCGGTGACCCCGCTCGAAGTACCGGCGATCAGCAGCCGGTCCGTGGCGTGCCCCAGGCGTTCCAGACACTCCCGGGCCGGTGCGGTGATCGTCAGGGCGGTGCGCAAGGTTCGGGCGTGGGGCCCGGAGAAGGAGTTGGTGAAGTACCTGCGGTGCCCCCGCCTCGGCTTGTCCAGGTGCGTCACCAGCACCTCGTCCCGTCCGGGTACGGAGGCCAGGTCGGGCACCACCATCGACTCCAGGGTCGACAGGTTGTACCCGCGGTCGCAGACCAGTGCTGCCATGACCGACAACAGCTCGATCCTGGTCGGGAAGAGTGCGTAGGTGGGGTGCAGGTCCCCGGTTCCCAGGACGTCGGCGGCCAGCCGGGCAGCCTCGTGCGCGCCGCGCCCGAACCGCAGCCGCCCGTCCTGCACGAGCCGTTCAAGAAGCTCGCCCCTGGACAGGTCGGTCCCGTCATAGGGAACACATGGCCCGTCGTCGACCCGGCCGTCACGGTGGCGCTCGAGCGCGGCGACATTCGCCGAGATCCTCGCCTCGCACGCCCGGACCAGCTCGCCAGCACGGCGGCGGATGGCCTCAAACTCGGCGACCGAGTAGGAGTCGTACAGCCTCTTGCGTGGTTTGTGGGTCCGCTGAGCGAGGGCGCGCCTGGTCAAGGCACCGACCTCAGGGGCCTCTTTGAGCAAGACCCTCATGATGTTCACCTGACCAGGCCACCGGTTCCGGGACTCCCGGTCGCCCCGCCAGGTCCACCAGTGCTCGGGACCGAAGTCGCTCAACGTGATGATGCTGATCCCCAGCGGTTCCAGGCTGCGCAGGAAGGCCACCGAGGCGCGGTGCGCGGTGCCCATCGTCGCGGCCGAGCGCCACCTGCCATCCGGTCCGGTGGCCTCGACGAAGGCACCGACCAGTTGCTGGCGCACCTGCCCGTGAGCCGGGGCCTGGCTGAAATCGAACGGGCCGACCTCCCGCCCGTCCGTGCCGATGACCGACACCACCAGCCCGGTCGGATCCAACCGGTCGGGGCGGCGATAGCCCGCTGCTGGCATCGACACCGGCGTCACCGTCCACCACCGCCATCGTTGACCAGGCCGGTGGCGGCCAGATGCCGGTGCACGAAGTCGGTGAACTCCTGCTCACTCCCCGTGGAGTCCTCGGCGTTGAGGAACAGGTCGACCTGCAGACCCGAGATCGGCTCCAGATAGATGTCCCGGGTCGTCTGAGGGTTCGTGTGCCCCAGCAAGGTCTGGACCAGGGTCCACGGGTCGCCGAACAGCATCCGGTAGTCCCTGCGCTCCTCCGGCGTCAGTCCCATCCGCCGGTCGAACGCATGCAGCAACGTCACCAGCATCCGTAGCGCGAACGAGTGGCGCAGCATGTGCGGGTAGCAGGAGACCGGGACGCCCAGTCGGGCGCACCGCCGGTTGGCGGTCGAGAAGACCGCCTCCCAGGACTCGTACCGCATCGGCAGCCCCGAGTCGCCCACGAACAGCATCGCCGGAGCGAGGCCCGCCTCCTCCTGGACGAACAGACGGGCCCGGTCGCGCCAGTCGAGATGGTCCAGGCTGGTTGTCCGCACATGTCCGTCCCCGTCCCGGACCCGCAGGCCCGAACGGTCATGACCGACCACGACTTGACGGCCCGGCATGTCCTCGTAGCGACCCTCACGGCGCGCCCGAGACACCGCTTCGGCCCGGGTGGAGAGCACGTAGGCCTCCAGCTGGCGACGCGCGGAGGCCGCCAACCAGAAGTCCCGGCCCCGGCCCTTGGCGACGCCACCACCCACCCTTGCCCGCAGGAACTGGCCCGGGCTGTCGACGGCGGGCAGCTCCTGCACCAACAACGTGCCAGCCTCCCTGAGCCTCAACCCGCTGGACCAGAGCAGATCGGCGAAAGCCACGTTGCGTCCATCATTTCGCCCCCGCCAGGAGCGGTCGGCCGAGCCATCGGGCAGCCGGCCGGCAAGACCCACGTCCCGCCACTGCGCGTATGCACCCGGTGTCAGCCACTTCACCCGGACAGGCCGAGCATCGCGGGGCCGCAGCGAACGCGAGCCTGCATCCCCAGCAGAAACGACTTCATCGGCGGCCGGGTCACTGGCGATCACGCCACGCTTGTGCTGCCAGGCGAAGAACTTCTTGCACGCCGCAAGCTCACGACTGAACTTCGCCCCAGAGACCCGGTGCTCGTTGTCCGGATCGCGCCGACGCCAGTACTCAAAATCCAGAAGATCTGACGACGCTGCCTCCTTCCACGGCTTTCCCTGCGACTCCAGGAAACTTAGGAAGAGCCGCAGGTCCTTGGCGTAGGACACCTGGGTCTGCTCCGAGAGCAACCTGTAGCTCGCCGACGCGAAGAAGGC